>JAYSUV010000125.1:0-2109 GCA_043718945.1 Planctomycetota bacterium | reverse complement strand
CGCCGCCAAGCGGACTCAGGCCGAGAAGCTGAAGGCAGCGGAGAAAAAGCCCGCCACAGCCGCGACTCCCGCAGTGCAGAAGAAGGCGGAGTAACTGTTGAGCCCGGTTGAAAATGGCGGCGCTTTCCGGGGAAAAATGGCGGCGAGGGGTATGGTGGGATTGAAAGGTTGGGCTCTGGATGAGCTTGGGAATGGGATCGGCTGGGGGCAGCGGGCGGCTTGAGGGGATATGCCTGGAGCCGAGTACAAATCAGCTGGGTTTGCGGCGGCGTTTGGCGTCTTGGAGGCGGTAGCTTTCGCCTTTGGTTTCGAGGATATGGCAGCGGTGCGTGAGGCGGTCCAGAGCGGCTCCGGTGAGGCGTTCGCTGCCGAGGACTTCGGTCCAGTTTTCGAAGGGCAGGTTGGTGGTCACGATCAGGCTGTTCCGTTCGTAGGCGGTGGCGATGACATCGAACAATAGCTCGGCTCCGGCCTTGCTGGCGGGGACGTAGCCGAGTTCGTCCAAGACCAGCAGGTCGAGCTTATTGAGTTGCTGCCGGTAGCGCAGGAGTTGGCGTTCCTCTTTCGCTTCGAGCAGTTGGGTGATGAGTTCCGTGACGCGGAAGAACCGCACGCGTTTGCCTTGGGCACAGGCCGCCATACCCAGGGCTGTGGCGAGGTGCGACTTGCCGGTGCCGGAGGGGCCGACGAGTCACACATTCTCGCGCTGGTCGAGGTAGTCGCCCTGAATGAGCTGCAACATGAGCGGTTTATTGATGCTGGGCCGGGCGGCGAAGTCGAACTCATCGAGCAGCTTGGCTGCCGGGAATCTCGCGGCTTTGAGGCGTCTCTCGGCGGCCTTACGTTCGCGTTCAATCAGCTCCAACTCGCAGAGCTGGAGCAGGTACGCCAAGTGGTCGGCGTTGTCGGCGGCACAGCGCTGGGCGATCTTCTCGCACTCGTTGTGCCTCGTCGGCAGCTTGAGGCTCTTCAAGTGATGCTTGAGGAGCACCGTGCTTTTGGTGTCGGTCTTGGTCATGGGGTCACCTCTGTGTGCGAAGCGGAATCACTGAGCAGGGTTTGATAGGACGAGACATCGGTCGTCTCGACACGGACATGAGCCAGATGCGGTCGGCCATCCAGCGGGAACAGCTGCACCGGTCGATCGGCGCGATGCTCGACGATCGTGCGGATGCTGTCGGCATCGATCACATCAATGTCGAGCGCGTACTCCACAGCTGCGGTGAGCTGGGGTAGTGAGAACTTATCGAGCTGTCGCAGGACCTGGATGTACGAGCGGGTGCCGTGCCGGGGATCGTGGGCTTCGAGCCGACGACGGAGTAAGGCCCAGCACTCGGGTAGCTCCCATTTCTCCAGTGGCTTCGCAAAGTCGAAGCCGCCCGGCTTCCGTTCCAACAGAGCCAGATAATGAATCGGCTCGAAGAACGCCCGCTCGCGTTCCCAGCAGCGTGAGTGCTTCGCCACCAGTCATTGTCATCGAACCGGATGAGCGACTGCGAATCGGCTGTGCGCTGGTCGACGCGACGGGCCTCGAACGTCTGCTTCGGCAAGGGCAGGAACGCGGCTTGGTCCTCTTTGAGGAGTTCTGCCTTCGTTCCGGTCTTCCCGCGAGTTCGCTCGGCTCGATCAGCCACGCAGCGCTCCTTCAATGGCTCGTTGAGCAGTTCCCAGGAGCTGACGTCGGGCACTGGCACGAGGAAGTTGCGACGGGCAAACCCAATCAACCGCTCGACATTCCCCTTCTCGTTCGGACGCCGCACCAGACAGAAGTGCTCTTAAAACAGGTAGTGACTCTGGAGTCTTAAGAACTCCTTCGTGAGCTTCCGCTCTCGCCCCGGGAGGACTTCAATCACCGCGATCGCCGAGTTGTCATAGCTGATGCACCTCGGCACTCCGCCGAAGAACTCGAACGCCCGCCGATGGCCTTCGAGGAACGTCTCGCTGCATTCGCGAGGAAACGCCTGGATGAAGATCGCACCCGAATACGGCAGCGTCATCACGAACAGAGCGACCTTCCGCTCGACACCGCCCTGCCGAATCGTGGCCTCGCCAAAGTCGACCTGCGCCTCACCCGGCGGATGCACCAGCGGCAGGAACACCTCCTGATGC
>JAYSUV010000124.1:0-2114 GCA_043718945.1 Planctomycetota bacterium | reverse complement strand
CCAGCACTTGAGCAACATGGCGGACTCTCCAGAAACATTCAGATCGCGACACAGGAATCAGGCAGCCCGACGCTCCCCATCCAAACCCAGTCGTTTGGCGGCGGTCAACAGCAGATCCGCCCGCGCACGTACGGTCTCTTTCTGTATTCGGCAGATCGACTCAACCGCTTGTAATAGATTTTGCGGGTCAGAGCATTTAGGGGGATTTTGCGGGCTGTAGCATTGGCTGAACAGCTCCTCGACTCCCGACTCATCGACCTCGATCCGCTGCCGAAGTCCCGCTTCGAATAGCAGCGTCGAGAACCGATCTCGATCAGGTGCTGGGAGTTGCACTCGGCACCGCACCCGTCGAGCCACTGGTGCAGGGAGAGCTGGCGCGTCCTCGCCCGCGACAAGCACCAACCACGAGTCGACCGGCAGATTCAACCGACGTCCCGAGGGGAGTACCACTGTGTCGGTCTGCTGCTCCAGCGGCTGGAGCCAGCGATTCATCAACTCCGTAAACGAACCTGGCTGCCGACCCAGGTCATCCACAACCAGCATGCCGCCATTCGCGAGGACATGGAACGGAGCGACCAGACTCCCTCCCGACCCGGAGTTCCGAATTTCAAACGACTCCCGCGATAGTTCCGCAGACACCGTCAACACGGGTCGCCGGATTCGCCGCCAACGAGTATCTGTCGAAGGAGACCAGTCGCTCGACTCCGCTGGAGACACCTCGTCGAGTGGTCGATGCACCGAAGGTTCAAACACGCGCAGGAAGCCCTCCTCGATCCCAATCGCGTACGGCACGTAGACCGCTTCCGAGGACTGTTCAATCAGCTGGGCGAGCCGGCTGGCCAGCAGCGTCTTGCCGTTGCCCGACTGCCCGCTGAGCAGCAGTGAACCACCGGTCGCCAGCGCCAGCTGGAGATCGGACAGAGTGGCTTCATCCAGACACACTCCGGTGAGCGCCGACAGCAAGTCGTCTTGCGAAATCCCGGAGCCATCCCACCGCTGCTTACGGCACTGTTCCGTATAGTCAGGTAAGGAAACCGGAGCAGGACCAAGATATCGCGAGATGGCAAACGCCTCGCAGGCTCGACTGCGACCGTTGGGGGTCAGCGAAATCTTTCCGCGTGCCGCGACCTCGTAGGACGGGCCCATTGGCCCGTCCGTCTCCGCTGGCACTTCATCGCTGATACCACTCGCAACGACACAGCCCTGCCCCACTAACGAACCGATTATCTCGTGCATGACACTCAGCGAAAGCCGCATCTCGCGAGCCAACCACACCTCGTCTGCGGCACCGCGTGGATGCAGGTGCTTCAATACGAGATCTTCCAGCACATTCGCCGGAACCCCGCACGCAGCCACGTCAGCAGGACAGCCAGGAATGCATGTCGAGGATAATTCAAAATCCGACATGGTCCTCCAGAGTCCGTCGACTCCGCCTCCTGCTCCACCGCGAACTGACTGCCATTGCTGATCCGAAAACTTCCGACGTCTACTGAGACTTCGGAAGTTTGCTGCGGCTGCGAAACAAATTACATCCAGGAGGGAGGACTCTGTCTGCCACCCTCCTGGACCGGTATCGCCCCCGGATTAATTCGCGTTCGATGTCGGTGCCGTGTATTGAATCGACGGCGGCGTTCGCAACTGCTGCTGTTGCTCCAGAATCCAGTTCACTTCCTCGGCGGGACGACCGGCCGCGTGCGTGATACGCAAAGCGACTGGGGCCACCGCATCCGCTCCCGCCAGATTGGTCGAGGCCATCTGGACATTCGCCACTCTCAACTGATTGGCCATCGGATCATTGATCGACTGGACATACAGCTGACGCTGTTCTGCCGGAGCACTCTGCAAAATCCACTGCAGCTGCTTCTCACCGGCACTGTTCAGGGCATTCGTCTCTGGATCGAAGTGGTATTCGTACAACGTAGTGGCCATCTGCCAGCCGTTATCGATCTGAGACTGCCACACACCGCGCACAGCAGCCCGGTCGCCGCACACATACGGATAGGGCCAGTACTTCTGAGTATGGTATTTGTGGACGAACAGCTGCTTTGGCCCCGTCGGACGAGCGCGCATCGGCCACAACTTGCCGAACTTGTAGACCTGCCGCTCGCCGACTG
>JAYSUV010000123.1:0-5774 GCA_043718945.1 Planctomycetota bacterium | reverse complement strand
GCCGGTTCCCCTGACCACCCGCAGGCATCAGAACCGGCGGCTAGCGCCGTGCCGCTCACACAACTCGGGGGGCTGACGCCGCTCCGCTCGCTGGACTGTTGATTCACAAGGTCTCCTCATGCCCGCCGCCGCTGCCACGAAGAATGTTCCCGATGCTCAAGGCCGGTTCGGCGAGTTCGGTCGCCGGTTCGTTCCCGAGACGCTGATGCACGCGCTCGAGGAGCTGACGGCGGAGTACGAACGGGCCAAGGCCGACCCAGAGTTTCAGCGGGAACTGGCGGACCTGTACAAGCACTATGTCGGGCGTCCCAGCCCGCTGTACTTCGCCGAACGCCTCACCGAGTACGCGGGCGGGGCGAAGATCTACTTCAAGCGGGAGGACTTGAACCTCACCGGGGCTCACAAGATCAACAACACGCTGGGTCAGGTGTTGCTCACCAAGCGCATGGGCAAGACCCGCGTCATCGCCGAAACCGGAGCCGGCCAGCACGGCGTCGCCACGGCCACAGCCTGCGCCCGGTTCGGCCTCCCGTGCGTGGTTTACATGGGCGAGGAAGATGTCCGGCGGCAGAAGCTGAACGTGTTCATCATGCGGATGATGGGGGCTGAGGTCCGACCGGTAACGAGCGGGTCGCGGACGTTGCGGGATGCGATCAACGAGGCGATGCGGGACTGGATGGGCAGCGTCGAGGACACACACTACATCCTCGGTTCGGTCGTGGGGCCGCACCCGTTCCCGATGATCGTCCGCGACTTCCAGGCGGTGATCGGCAAGGAGTGTCGGCAGCAGTGCCTCGACCAGTTGGGGCGCTTGCCGGATGAGGTGATCGCCTGCGTCGGCGGCGGCTCGAACTCGGCGGGGATCTTCTACCCCTTCATTGAGGACCGCACCGTGGCCCTCACCGGTGTCGAAGCCGGAGGCCGCGGCCCGAACCCCGGCGACCATGCCAGCCCGCTCTCCTACGGCGTCAAAGGCATCCTCCACGGCAGCTACAGCTACGTGCTACAGGACGCCGACGGCCAGACGCTGGATGTCCACTCGATCTCCGCCGGTCTCGACTACCCCGGCGTCGGCCCCGAGCACAGCTACTGGAAGGACACGGGCCGCGTGACCTACACCGCGTGTGAAGACGATGCCGCCCTGGCAACGTATCAGTTGGTCGCGAGACAAGAAGGCATCCTCCCCGCCATCGAAAGCTCGCACGCCATCGCCCAAGCCATCGAGAACGCCAAGAAGCGGTCGCCGAGCGAGGTGATCGTGGTGTGCCTCTCGGGGCGCGGGGATAAGGATGTGTACGAAGTGGCGCGGCTCACGGGGCAGGATATCTGAAGTGGGACGGGCACATTTGCCCGTCCGTCTTGGTGGTGAAGGTGCATCGAGGAGTACTCATGTGACTTGGCAGGAGTATCAGGCAGCTGTCGCCGAACTTTACGAACAAGCCGAGGACATCGGGGAGGTTCAAAGAGATGTACGTATACCGGACAAGGATACCGGTCAGCTGCGTCAAATTGACGTTCTGCTCGGGGTCACTGCCCACGGTCACACTCTGAACGTGGTGATCGACGCCAAGTACCGTAAAGAGAAGCTTGACGTGAAGGATGTTGAAGAGGTTCTCGCCCTCGCACAAGCGGTCAAGGCTTGCAAAGCGGTCATAGTTGCGGCAAACGGATGGACGGATCCGGCACTACGGAAAGCAGACGCCTGCTCAGTCGACCTGATAGTACTCAGTACCGAAAAGGCTCTCGATCTGATTGTCGTCGACAAGTGGGAGATGTGTCCATCATGTCGAGTTGACTGTATCGTCTTGGACCAGGATGGAATGACTGATCTTGGAGGCCGCAGAATTCTGTGGTGGCTCGCTGGCCAGTGTCGACACTGCCAGTGTGGGTTCGCTTGGTGTCAGGATTGTGGAGAGCGTTTTCATCTCGTCGTAGACGAATCGCATCGCTGCGGTTGCGGACACACATGGAGCGTCAGCGCGGAGGGGATCAGACTTCACTTCGGAAGCAGGGAAAACGACGAAGTTGTGGGTGGAGGAGAAACCCCGTTGGTCTATCTCGAACGCACGCATGGCGGCGTCGGGGAGGACGATGATGAAGAAACCCCTGCCTGATGGAAATAGTCATCAATGGTGGGCCAGCGCTCCAAAGCGAGCTTGACCCACCCTACGTCATTTGCGTTTCGCTGACGGACAGGCACGTAGGAAACGTGCCCCACAAAGTGGGGTGACGCGAGGTTTGACTCGCAACGTGATCCCCGCGAAGATCGAGTGATGTTGTCCCGAGCGATATTGCTGTTCACGTCTCAAGTGTCCCGCGAGTCCCAGCGGTTGGACATGACGGTCATCCGTGTTTTGTACATGGGGTTCGTGCTGTCGCTGATTCCGTTGGTCTCGGAGTCTCTCCCTGAACAGGCGGGGCTGAAGCTGTTTCAAGCGACAACCGTGGTGCATGCGGCGATGGCGGTGCTGCTGGCGGTTCGACTGGCCGGAGACGTGGCGGGCGACCGGACGAACGGGTTGGTGGGGTTGTTGTATTTATCGGGTATCGAATCGAAGCAGGTCGTGCTGGCGCGGTTGCTGCTGGTGGCGACCACGTTTCTGAGCGTGTGGCTGATCCGCGTGCCGACTCTGGTTTTAGCCTTCCATTTGGGAGGGGCGACGCTGCATCAGATGTTACTGGTCGAGGCTCTCCTCCTGGGCCAGTTTTGCATGACGGTCGGTGCGGGGTTGCTGATGGGGCACTACTCCCCGGATCGGGCGCAGTCGCGGTTAATTTTTCTGCTGCCCGCACTGCTCGACTTCGGGCTCACTGTCCCGTCCTTGTTGGTGTTGGCTGTGCATTTGTTGACTCCGTACCATGTGCCCCTGTCGGTCGAATACGCCATCAACTCTCTGGGGTATGGGCGGACGACAACCTGCTTGTTTTACTCGCTCCGGACGCCTCATCCGTCTGCGATCTATCTGTGTCCACTGCTGCTGCATGTGGGGGTCGCGGTTTTCAGTCTGTGGGCCTGGCGGCGAGTTTATTTCACCTGCCTGGACGAGGCTGAGGTGCCTCCCACCCCGGAGAATGCCCCCCAGCCGCTGCGGCCATCGAAGTCGAAATCGCGTCCCAGTCGACCGGTCTGGGATGACGGACTCGCCTGGCAGGCGTATTACGTACATAGTGACGGAAAGTGGAATTTGGTGGGCCGGTCCGTGCTGATCGGCGGAACACTCGCGGGGACGCTCTTTTTGACCTGTCTGGGCGATCCGGCTTATCGCGGATTGGGGATCGCACTCCTCGTCATTACGACGGGCGTCATGATGTTTATCGGTCGCGGCAAGGTCAGCGACTGCCTGCAAAAAGAGATCAAAGAGAAGACCTTGCCCTCCCTGCTGATGACTCCGCACACCGCGATTGAACTCTGCGATGGGTGGGGACGGGGAGCGTGGAAGCTGATGCTGCCGGACTTGGTTCTGTACGCAGCTTGCCTGTTGGGGTGTCTGCTGTATGCCCCCCTGGACATGGCTCCGATCATTAGCGGTGGGGCGATCTTGTTGCTGGCGAGCGGGCCATTCTTTGTCCTGTCTCCGCTGGTGCCGTTTTCGCTCTCTGGGATATTCAGTGGGCTGGGTCTGATCGCAGCTGTGCTGCTCATGCTGGGAGTCACAGTGCCGTTGTCTGTCAACTTTCATCCGTGGTTGGGTCCACTGGTGTTACTCCCACTGGCCTGGGGCTGGAACTGGCTCTGCCGCCAGATGATCCCCAGCTGGTTCGCCAAGAAGCAGGAGGAATTGGTGTGACGGCGATTCCCTCCTTAGCTGACCTCAAGTCCCCGGAACGACTCGATCAAGGGCTGGTGGTTGTCCTTCCTGGTATCGAGGGGCTGAGCCACCTGAATCGCCGCATGGTCCGTGGGCTGGCAATGGGTGGCGTCACGCATGCCATCGAGATCTACGACTGGACCTATGGACGGTTCTGGCAGCTGTGGAGCTTGCGGTCTCGGCGGCGACACACGGAGCAGGCGACGCTGCTGGCGGGGAAGATCGCGGCCTACCAGAACGAGTATCCGGGGAGGCCGGTGCATCTGGTCGGTCACTCCGGCGGTGGGGCGATGATTGCCTACACGCTGGAGGCACTGGAGCCGGGACGAAAGATCACGGGCGGGATCATGCTGGTTCCGGCCCTGTCACCGAGCTACTCGCTCAAAGTGGCGGTGTCGAGAACTGAGCGAGGGATCTGGAACTTCTGCTCGCATGGAGACTTTTTGTTTTTGGGAGTAGCGACGCTGCTGTTGGGAACGACGGATGGGCAACATTGTGTCTCAGCGGGGAATCTGGGGTTCACCGATCGGGTCGTGAGCGATGCGGCTTGCTCGGAGACAGCCGTCTTACGCAACGTGGGATATCAATGGAATATGCTGAAGACCGGCCACTGGGGCGGGCATTTGTCGATCTCTTCGAGCCGGTTCATTGCGAGAGATGTGGCTCCGCTGATTTGCGACTGCGAGTGTTGATTACTCAAAGCCCAGGGGTTGCAACCCCTGGGCGTTCTCAATTCACGGATCTCACACGGGCGGGTCGTTGTTTTCGGGGCGGCCCTCGGTGTAGTACCAGTTGTGGATCGGCTTCAGAATCGCTTGGACATCGGCGAGGAGTTGCGTGTCCAGCGGTTTCTGCACCCACTCGGCCCACTGGCGGATGCGGTTCGGGTTCGCACTGCCGGTGACGCAGGTGCTGATCTCCGGATTGGCGACCGAGAACTGCAAGGCCAGCTGGGCGATGTCGACCCCTTGCTTCGTGCAGAAGTCGGCAGCCTTCTTGGCGGTCTCGCGGACGAAGGGAGTCGCCTTGTGCCACGGCGGCAGAGGATCGTTCGTCAGCAGGCGGGCGGAGAACGGGGCGGCGTTCATGATGCCGACCCCCTTCTCCTTCAAGTAGGGGATCAAGTCGCCGAACATCGTGTTCTGGAGCGTGTAATGGTTGTACGACAGCACGACATCCAGCGGAGCCCGGTCGAGGACGTACTTGAACATCTTCATCGGATAGCCGCTGACGCCGACAAACTTCACCTTGCCGAGCTTCTGCTGCTCGCGCAGAGCGGGGAGCGTCTCTTCGACGATTTGCGACATCTCGACGAATTCCAGGTCGTGGCACAGCATGATGTCGAGGTACTCAACGCCCAGTCTTTCGAGGCTGATGTCGACGCTCTCGGCCACCCGCCGGGCCGAGAAGTCGAAGTGCTTCCCGCTATACCGCCCGAGCTTGGTGCCGAGGATGTAGCTCTCGCGCGGGATGCCGCGCAGGGCGACACCCAACAGCACCTCCGACATGCCCCGTCCGTAAAACGGCGAAGTGTCAATGAAGCTCAGCCCACATTCGAGGGCTGTCGGGACACTTTTGAGGGCCTCGCCGATATCAACCTGCCGGAACTCCTGCCCCAGTGACGAGGCTCCGAATGATAGAACTGGCAGTTCCAGTCCCGTGCGACCGAGGGGGCGTTTCAACATGGCGTGTTCTGTCGGAGTAGGGAGGCGAGCGGCTCGGGCGTAGATTGAAGGATCGAGGCGACGGCGGCAAGCGATGCGCCAGAGAACAGCCTCTTTGTTCAATCGGCGAGCGGCCTGTGGGAACTGACCCGCCAGACTTCGGAAGGAGCGTGGTCGCCATCCTACGCAGAAACCGCTGGGATTCTCGCCCCAAAGAGGCATGACTCGATTTCCCAGGGCGCAGCCCTCATCTTTACCCACATCGTAGTGGAGTTGAATCAAGGGCGCGAAGGCAGGGGAG
>JAYSUV010000122.1:0-5787 GCA_043718945.1 Planctomycetota bacterium | reverse complement strand
CTTCGGGATACGGGAGCCAGCTGGGACGTGAACCGGTGGTGTTCGCTGCGCTCGACCACCGGCTATGGGCTGCGACCCCTCCGGGGTGGAAGAGTGGCAAGAATCCCAAGGGATTCAGCGTAGGATGGCGACCGCACTCCTGCGGAAGTCTGGCGGTCAGTTTCCACGGACCGCTCGCCGAATGACAGGCGGGAAGCCGATCCCACGGTCGGTGGAATCCAACCACTCGCGTCTACCGGTCACGGAATCGATCGAGGCCGCAGGCGATCGGCAGCGGCTTTTAATCCGGTCTGCTCCAGGGCTCGACTCAACTCGGACTTCTCGCTCGCTGACAGATCGCTACGACCTTGCAGTTCGAGAATCCGCAACGAGAGCTTCAGCAGTCGGCGGTTCTCCGCAAAGTGCGAGGCCGACTCCGTTTCTCGTCCCAGCTTGGCCAGCGTTTGCGCCAGCTTGTAATGAACCGCTTTATTCCACGGTTGCCGCTGAAGGATGGCTTCCCAGTCCGCTTCCGCGCGGGCGTACTCGTGACGATCCATGGCGAGTGTGCCCCGCAGTTCTAATGCGACGAGGTGGCTCACCTCCACTTGCAGCACCTTCTCCACCTCGCTCCACGCCCCGTCGATGTCCCCCTCCATTCGTCGCAGCTGGGCATCGAGCAATTGATCCGCTGTGGTGGGGACGATCGCGGTCCGTGACAGTTCCGCCTGCACTTTTCTCGCCTCTTCGCGCTCTCCCAACACAATGAGCAAGCGGACCTGCGAGCGCTGGATCTCGGCTCGACCTGTGGCATTTGCCTCACGAGTCAGGGCTTCACGGTAGTCGAGTATCGCCTCGGGGAATTCCAACCGCTGTTCGTGAAGCCGGGCCTTGGTCCGCCATGAAGCCGCGTTCGCGGGCTGTGATTGAGTCCACTCCGTTGCCAGTTTCAGGGCCGCCACGCTGTCCCCGAACTGCTGTTTAATGCTGATCAGCCGTTCCAACGCCTCACCGCGCTGGGGCGAGTCCGTGGGAATCGCCTCTAACGTGAGGACGGCCAGCAGGGACATTTCGGCGACCATGGCATCGTCTGCCAAGTCTAGCAACCCGCCCGCCTCGGCGAGTTCCGGTGACTTGATGAGGCCAAAGCAGCCCAGTGCCTCTTCCGCTTGCCCCGAACGCACCAGCGCGCGAGCCCAGAGTACCTCTGCATCGCGAGCCCCCAGCAGCGACGCGGTGACCGCGTCTTCCAGGAGTCTCGCTGCTGCCTGCGGGTCGGAGGAGAGAATCTCCCGCGCTTGCCGCACCAGCAGTTGAGGCCGGACCGCAAACCACCAGAGCCCAGCCAGCACGATAATGGCCAACAGACCCAGCCCCATCTGCTTCCACGATAAGTGAATCGGCTCTTGAGCGGCGACCGCTGACTGAGCGGACGGTTGCTTCGGTGGAGGGGCAGGGCGGTGCGGCTTAGACTTTCCCATCTCACTTCCCCCCCGGAACTGAAGAGGCCGGTAAAGCCGCTTGTCCGCGACCTTCCACGAGGACTGACTCCCTCTTTATCGGCAACGCCAGAAACACCTCGACCAATCCCGAGGGCCAAGTCACCGTCACATCGGCAGCGGATCGCTCCGGCTCCACAGCCAGCAGCAACGCCTCCTCCGAATGCGACAAGTACCCCGCCCCGCTGGTCACTGTCCGCACGCACTCCCGCCCGAATGCCGACAGACTCACCCGACTGCCGATCGGTGTCCGGGGGCTGTGAGTTCCGACCAGCCGAGCCTGCACCCAGTTCTTCGCGGGCTGGCGGTTATGCAGCAGCGCCAACGGTTCTGTCAACGAACTCACCACCAGATCGAGACCGCCGTCACCGTCAATATCTCCCGTCGCCGTCCCGCGCGCGGCATGCACCGCGCGGAACCAAGTGCCGCCCGATTTCGTCACCTCCACAAACCCGGTGCCCCGATCATTCCGGCACAGAGTCGGCAGCTGCAAGAATGAATGCCCCCGAGGCTGGTAGCGAACATGCCCACTGACCACAAACAGATCGAGCCACCCGTCCCCGTCGAGATCCCTTAGCCCCGTGCCGAATTTCACTTGCGGACGACAGAGACCCGCCAGGCGAAATGCCGCAGTGGCATGCTGAAACTGCCCCTCGCCGAGATTGAGGTACAGCGAGTTGTCTTCCATCTCAAAGTTCGTCACGAACAAATCGAACCGGCCGTCGCCGTTGACATCCGCGCAGTCGACTCCCATGCTCCCTTCGGGGCTACCTGTTTCATTGAACGCCACACCGGCCACGGCTCCGACCTCGCGCAGCGTGTCCCCCTCAGTCCCCAGGTACAGATGGTTCTCAACCACATCGTTCGCGACATAGAAATCGATCCGCTGATCGTCGTTGACATCGGCGGCGACCACTCCCATCCCCATGCCGTCTTTCCGGATACCCGCTCGCTCCGACACATCGATAAACCGTCCGTCTCCTGAATTGAGAAAGAAATGGTCCGGTGCCGGGTGGTAGTTCTGCGGCGGAGGCACCTCCGTATTCCGCACATCGGACGGAACCCAGTCGACATACCCCGCCACAAACAAATCCAGCTCACCGTCGCGGTTCACATCACCAAAAGCCGCAGCTATGTTCCAGGTCGTCGCGCCCCGCAGCCCCGCCTCTTCAGTCACATCCAAGAACGTGCCGTCTCCTTGATTGAGAAGCAGACAATTCTGCCCATAACAGGTCACCAGCACATCCGGAAATCCATCGCTGTTCACATCCCCACTGACGCACCCGTGCGAGTAGTCCGTCACGGGATTGAGCCGTGAACTCACCGTCACATCGCGGAAACGATCCCCGTCCACATTGCGAAACATCCCACAGCTGCGCCCGCTGGGGACGGAGGTGGCTGGATCAATCTTACCACCGCCGATGCAGAACAGGTCCGGCTGTCCGTCGAGGTCATAGTCGACAATCCCGACCCCGCCGCCGACCGTTTCCAGGATGGTCAAGCGGCCCGCCTCGCGCCCGGTGGAGTACCGAAAATCCACCCGCGAGGCGGCGGTCCGATCCTCGAACCAGTCCAGCGACCGAACCGAGTCGGACATGGGCGACTGAGCCAGCTGCCCCCCATTCATCAGTGTTCCGTCAGCCTGTGGCGACGCTTCGCGGGCCGAGTTTCCTCTTGCAGGCAAGCCACTGTTTTTCGGCGAGTCGCAGCCCCAATCGAGTGCCGCCAATAACACTCCCACGACAATCAACCTCCAATGATTGGTCGCGTACGTGTCATCGTGTCTCGGGATCTTCAACACCATTCCGCCATACATTCCGTCGGGGACTGCCACCCAGTTCTCAGTCGGTGAGAACATGAGCAACCTGCTCAGTTCTCACCAACCAGCAAGTGATGATACCATCACGTCTGTGATTCGCGATCCCTCATGAGTTCATCCACCCGCTCGGTGTGTGGCCAGTTTTTACGGTGCCGGTCTGAACGCCCCACGGGCTGTCGGTGAATCCCATCCAGCTCGCTGCGCGAGCAAGGGTTTCTGGCACGCGGCCCTTGCTGGCGAGGCGGGCTGGCCAGAGAATCACCGGCTGGCACCCTGTTCACGGGAAAGGCCACGAGGTCTCAGACCCCACTCGTCAATCTGCCTTGCCATAAAATCTGGCGAGACACTGCGGGATCGGTCGATTGAACTACCGCCCCTTGAGCCATGCTTCAATCGCCTGCTCCCGGGCTGCCCAGAGGGCGTACCCCTGCATGTCGACGACGCCTCGAAACCCGGTGTGGAAGGTTCCGCTGATGAACTCTGCTTTCATCCGGGCTCCGCTGCGGTAGCCGGTGCAGCTGTTGGTATTGCACATGAAGGAGCCGCCGCGGATGACGCGTTTGATGATGTTCGGCTCTTGCGGGTCGAAGGATTGCTCGGGGCCTTGTGGGTTATGGGCTGGCGAGACGGCGTAATACTGGGCGTCGTAGTAGTCGTGACACCACTCCCAGACGTTGCCGGAGATGTCGTAGAGGCCGAGCGAATTGGGCTGGAAGGCTTTTACCGGCGCGGTGGCCTCGAACCCATCGAGCGTTTTCATTTCGGTGGGGAACGTTCCCTGGAAGTAGTTGCACAGGTATTCGCCGCCGGGGGTGAGTTCATTGCCCCAGGGATAACGCCCGTCTTGGCCCGCATTGCGCGAGGCGTACTCGTACTCCGCTTCGGTCGGCAATCGTTTCCCCGCCCAGTCGAGGTAAGCGACCGCGTCTTCCCAAGTGACATGCACCACCGGATGATCCAACCGGTCGGCGATCGAGGAGCCCTGTCCCTCGGGGTGCTGCCAATTGGCTCCGGGGACAAACTTCCAGACCTGCAGCTCCCACATGTCGCAGTTGACATCGAGCGTGCTGCGGTCGAAGTCGGGGTTGTAGCAGAGCGAGCCCGCGACGAGATGTTCGTCCTGGAACAAGCTCGGATCGGCTCCGCTGCGGGCGAGGTCTTCGCGAGTGGGCGTCTTCTCGCTGAATGTCTGGTAGCCCGTCATGGCGACGAACTCGGCGAACTGGCGGTTCGTGACTTCGGTGGCATCCATCCAGAAGCCATCGAGTGCGACCGTGTGTGCGGGATACTCGTCTGGCTTAATGCGATGTGGGTTGGGTTGGCCCGGCAGCGGGAGGTCGCTTATCCCCATCTGGAAGCGGCCGCCCGGCACCCAGACCATCCCCTCGGGCGCGGCGTGCGGAGCTTCGACGACCAGCGGTGGGGCTTCCTCGAATTCCGAAGGCTGATCCGGCGAAGAGTGCTGAGAAGAAGACACGGGCCAGAGCGACGCTAGCCCGACCGTCACCAGCGAGACCACCAGTGTCAGCGGAAGAACCCAGCGGGGAGTGGAGGGGGGCTTCATCATGGGGAACATCATGAGTCGAGTGGTGAGCGGCACGGCGCTAGCCGCCGGTTCTTCTCACGGTGGTTCGTCGGGAGAACACCAGTGCTGGAGGGAGCGAGGTCAGGGGAACCGGCGGCTAGCGCCTTGCCGCTCACTGGCTGATTCGGGCACGTCGGAAACGTGCCCCACGGGTTAGGCGGACTTCCTGGCGGCCAGCACTTCGTCCTCGGTGGTCGCCGCCCCAGAGAACCACCGCCAGCAGTGCATCACCGGACCGCCGAAGGCAAAGTAACAAAACGCCAGCGGCACCACCAACTCATGCACCCACGCCACAGCGGCCCCGGCGAACACGAGTTGGATGATCGTCTTGCGCGGACCGCGACCGCGAATGATCTGTGTCCCGAAATGCGGATACCGAATGCGGGAGACCATCAACATGGCGACCGACAAGCAGATCAGCGGGAGAGCAATTTTCACGCCGGGGACCAGAATGTTGGCCATCCGAGTCGCCGTCGCGTTCCCGCGCTGGGACCAGCAACTCAGGCATCACGATTGGAAAGGCTGCCACCGCTCCCGCCGCAGCTGGGGATGGCAACCCGCTGAACGAGTCATGGGCGTCGTCCTCATCCGTTTCGATGTTGAAGCGGGCGAGTCGCAAGATCGCGCACAGCATGTACAGCGCCCCGATCGTCCATACCAGCCGAGCCGGGTAGATGAACGGTAGGGAGTATTCGTTCCCCTCCCACAGCGGGAAGTTCACGAACTGCAACATCAGAAACGCCGGGGCCACCCCGAACGTGATCGCGTCGCACAAGCTGTCGAGTTCGGCCCCGAGCTGACTGGTCTGCCCGGTCAGTCGAGCCGCAGCTCCGTCGAACATGTCGAATAGCATGCCGCAGAAAATCAGGAGTGCCGAGAAAAAGAGCGGGCCGTGGCCGGGTGCG
>JAYSUV010000121.1:0-2133 GCA_043718945.1 Planctomycetota bacterium | reverse complement strand
CAGCACGGGAACCACGGGGACAAGCCCCAGTGGCGGGGAAGTGGTTTCGACTCGCTGGCCTCAGAGGGAACGATCCAGTTGACTCTTTCTATTCGCCAGCGAACAATGAATTCACTTCTTACCGCAATTCAGCGGTTGAAGCACGTTTGCTGAGTCCTTCCATGCTCCTCGCCCAAGTGACCCATTTCACTTCACACCCGGCCGCGCAGTCGGGGATCGGTCTCGGGGCGGCCATCGCGGTCGTCTGCTCCTGGCAGCGGAACCGATCCATCTTGTGGGCCATCCTGGCGGGAGTCTTCTCGTGGTTCTATGTGTTCTATTTTGCTTTAACGCGAACAGCGGATGAGATCAAATGAGCAGGAGGGCGTCCTCATATCGAGTTCACCCTCCTGTGTCCGGAACGCTGGGGTATTGGCATTGCCGAAGTCCCCTCACACCCTCGCAGTGAATCAGGCCGCCGCCCGGCGCAGTGGCAGTTGCCAGTCGGTCTGGAAGGTGACGTAGTTGATGAGGACCGACCGGCGTTCCTTCTGGACCGTCTTCTTCTCCAGACCGTGCCAGGTGTCGTGGGACGGTGCGAACATGTACCCGAAGTTGTTGCGGAAGGGGACGGTCTTGACGAGGTTAAGCTTCCCATCATACAGGTCAGTGCCCAGGTTCTCCGACTCCCCGACCAGATTGACGTAGAGCAGCATCGACATCAGCTTTTCCTTGATGTCCTTGTGCGGCTCCAGCCAGAATCCTTCGCGGTCGCAGATCACTTCGACCCGCAGGTAGCCATTCATCTGTCGACGCAGCATGTCGCTGCAGAGTTCGATCGTGCCTGGACTGAGCAGGTCGTCGACGAGCGCCCCCAGTGCGGGATAGTCATCCACATTGCTCGGACTAATGAAGCACCGCGTGTTGACGGTCCCGACCTTGGTCGTGGCGTCGCCCGCCCGCGTGCCGTCGTAGTCACGGCGAACGTTCGGAATATCGGTCTGAACCACCTCACGAATGGCCTGCTCCGAAAAGGGCTGGTCAATTAACCAGTAGAGGAACGGATCTTCGTGTTTCGTGCTGCGGGACTGAAGAGCTTGCGAGAGGGACATGTGTCATCCTTGACAGTGCGAGGTGCTGGGGGTCAGGCCAGTCGGTATATTATCTTGCCCCCTCAAATCTCTCCAATAGCACCTTGCCTATGCCGAAAACCCCTGCATCCGCTCGCGAATTACCGCTGCCACGGCCCCCGTCGGGTCGGGGGAGACATAGGTCCAATCAGCGAGAGTCCCGTCAAACGGACGGGCAATTCCTGCCGATTCAAACGCCCGATGAAACTTCCCCAGCCGTCTCGCGACCCGGCTCTCGGCGAGGTAGGCGATGTACAACGGCTTCTCCGTCGCAGCGGCCTCCGAGATCATCGAGACCGAATCACAAGTGACCACGAGATGTGAACAGAGTGCTAATGCCTCGCCGTAAGGGTTGGGGCTGACCAGATCCCAGACGTACTGGGAGCTGCCGAATTCTTGCAGCAGCTGGGACACCCACTGCGGGGAGGAGCGGCGAGACGGCAGGATCGCCAATCGCTTCCCGGCCTGTACCACACGCCGCAGCTGCTCGCTGAAGAGTTGGTAGTCGGCCTCGGAAAAGGCACAGACCCGTGTCGGTCCGCCGATGAGGACGGTGACAAAGTCGGGCCCCAGGCGTTCCAGCCCGTGTCGTGGTCCCAGAGCCCGAGCTTCCGCCAGGCGTGCAGCGGACATGTGATGGACCGCACCCAGCGTGGTAATGACATTCGGCCCGCGCAGATCATCGTGCTCGGGCACACAGACCAGATCGAAGCACTGTGGGTCGACCTTGGCATCTTGAATGTGGACCGTAAAGACACGGTCCTTCAATTGCCGCTTCCAGGTCAAAGCCGCCACAGCTCCCTGCCGGCCACAGGAGATGACCAGTCGCGGCTCTCCCGAGAACTGTGCGGAGTCGACGAAAGCCGATGGTCGCCAGGGAATGAATCGCGGCGAGAACCAGCGCCAGGGATATCTCAGAATGGTGTTGTATAACTCCAGCGGCACGCCCAGCGACAGGGCCACTCCACGAATCTGGTTGACCATCCCCGCAGCCCCCTCCGAGGCTCCCCAGCAAGTGGGCAAG
>JAYSUV010000013.1:0-21106 GCA_043718945.1 Planctomycetota bacterium | reverse complement strand
TGTGCAGCCTCGCCTACAGTGACCAGTGGGACCACTACTGGCAAACCGCCTGAAATCCAACGAAAAGAGAAATGCCACAATCCGCTCCTACACCCACTGTGGCCTGCAGGACAACTTCTCCATCGTACGATTCTTCCTGGTTCGATATCCTCCTCGTGAGTGGTCACGAACTTCGGGAGGGAAGCATGTCACGTACTCTATGTGCCGCAATTAGTCGCTTGGTGATTTGTTGGACGTTGGCGTTGCTGGGGATATCCCCCGAGATTCTGACCGCCGCTGACTGGCCCCAGCACCTCGGTCCCAATCGCACCGGCATCTCGCGGGAGACCGGGCTCATCGACGCCTTCCCGGCCAGCGGACCGGAGATTCTGTGGAAGGTGCCCGGCGGAGTTGGGATGTCGGGGATCGCGGTCGCTGATGGACTGGCCGTGACTCTGGTTCAAAAACAGGAACGTCAGTGGCTGCTCGCCCTTGATGATGTCACTGGCAAAGAGAAGTGGGCTAGCGACCTCGCCCCCGCGTATGAGAACGCGATGGGCGATGGCCCGCGTGCCACCCCCACCCTGATCGACGGCACCGCCTACGTCTACACCGGGGAGGGGATCCTCGCAGCTGTCGACCTGAAATCGGGCGACATCCGCTGGAGCCACAACGTCCCGGTTGAACAGAAGGCCAAGCCATCCGAGTACGGCATGTCCTGCTCTCCGCTGGTGACCGAGACGCATGTCATCGTGGCTGCGGGAGCGGCGAAAGCGACTCTCGTCGCCTTCGACAAGAAGACCGGCAAGCAAGCCTGGACCGCCGGAAAGGGTTCCGCCGCGGGGTACTCTTCCCCAGCTCTGCTGACACTTTCCGAGGTGCCACAAATCGTCGCGTTCGCCGGGAATCAAGCGCTCGGCCTCAACCCCCAGACCGGTCAGCAACTCTGGAGCTACCCCTTCGTCACCGACTTCAACTGCAACACAGCCACGCCATTGGCCGTGGATGGCAACCTGTTTCTCTCGTCGGGCGAGAACCACGGGTGCGTGCTGCTGAATGTGCCAGCCAAGACAGGCGAGGTCACCGAGGTCTGGTCGTCACTCGACTCCAAGAGCGTGATGCGGAACGAGTGGCAGACCTCGATCCAACTCGGCGACCACCTCTACGGCTTCGACAACGTCGGCAGCGCTGGACCGGTGACCCACCTCACCTGCATCGAAGCCAAAACCGGCAAGCGCGTCTGGCAACAGCTGCGGTTCGGCAAGGGCAACTTGATCGCCGCCGATGGCAAGCTGTGGTGCAGCACGATGACTGGGGAGTTGGTGATCGTGAAAGCCAGCCCCGACAAGTTCGAGGAACTCGCCCGCGCCGAGGTGATCGGCGAAACGCGGCAGGCTCCGGCGATCGCCAATGGGCGGTTGTACCTGCGAGATGGCGATGAGATTGTGTGTGTCAACGTGAAGAAGGCGAAGTGAGACCAGTATTGAGTCAACAGAATTGGCAGTCTCCCTCCGGCCCCAACGGGGCCTCACTCGAAAGCCCAGGGCGCAGCCCTGGGAACTGTGGCCCGTCAATATCCATCAGGCCCAACGGGCCGTCACTCAATCTCACCAACAGAGAACCAGTCATCATGCCCCAATCACTGGCCAACGTACTGATCCATTTAGTCTTCAGCACCAAGAATCGGCATCCATTCCTCAGCGATCCCAGCCTTCGTGATGTGATGACTGGCTACATGATCGGCACGCTCAAGAACTTGGACTGTCCTTCTCTCCAAGTCGGGGTCGTCGAAGATCACGTCCACATCCTCTGCCAACTCCACCGCACCATGCCGATTTCCACATTGGTGGAGAAAATCAAGACAAGTTCCTCCGCTCGCATCAAGCAGGAACACAATCCCGCAGTTAAGGATTTTCACTGGCAGGCAGGCTACGGTGTGTTTTCGGTCAGCCAATCCAACGTGACACAGGTCGCCGAGTACATCGCGAACCAGGACGAGCATCATCGACAGCGGTCATTCCAGAATGAGTTCAGGTTATTGCTTAAACGACACGTCATGGAATGGGATGAGACGTACGTTTGGGATTGAATAGGTTGCGGCCCGTTGGGCCTTGGCTCCAAAAGGAACCACGTGTTCCCAGGGCTGCGCCCTGGGCTTTCGAGTCCAGCCCCTTCGGGGCGAGGAGAACCCGGACTTCGTGTCTGTACGCGATTCCTCCACGTTGTTCGAATTCCAAGTGGAACACACGCTCCACGGGACGCGTATCGACACGTTTCTCGCTCGCCATCTGCGGAATCATTCGGCATGGCGGCTGATGCGAATCGTCCGCGCGGGACTGGTCCATGTCGACCATATTCAGGCCGACGAGGCCCAGCGGGTGTACGCCGGGCAAACCGTCCGGATTCAGCTGATCGAGCCGCCCGACCGCGTGCTGGAGTCCGACCCAGCGGAGGTGCCGATCGTCTACTCCGACCCGTGGATGCTGGTCGTCGACAAGCCCGCCGGGTTGATCGCTCACCCCACCGGCGAGTACCAGATCAACAGCCTGGCCAACGTATTGCAGACTCACCTCGACCAACTTACTCCGCTGCGAGGGCTGCTGCGACCCGGTATTGTGCATCGCCTCGATCGGCAGACCAGTGGCCTCATGGTGATCGGGCTGACTCACCTGTCACACCGCAACCTGTCAATGGGGTTCGAGGCCGGACGCGTCTCCAAGAGTTACCTCGCACTGACCGAGGGTGTCTTCACATCCGACACGGGGAGTCTCAAGCAAGCGATTGGCCGCGCAGCCACCGGTCGGCATGTCCTCATGTCCTGCCGAGGCGACGCCCAGGAGCCGCGCCCCTCGCAAACCAACTACGAAGTGATCGAGCGGTTCCCGAACCACACCCTCGTGAAGGCCACACCACTGACCGGCCGCAATCACCAGATCCGTGTCCACTTCGCCCACATCGGCCACCCGTTGGTCGGCGACGAGTTCTACAAAGCTCACGGCCAGTTCCACCCCCTGCGACCGAAGTTCATCCCGAACCCCGATGACCCCGACGAAGAGGAACCCGACCCCGGCCCCATCGAGACCGGCCTCCCCATTCGCCGCCACGCCCTCCACGCCTGCCGCCTCGCCTTCGCCCACCCCATCACCGGCCTCTGGATGGAATTCCACAGCTCCCTGCCACCCGATTTCGTCGAGACGATTGATGAGCTGCGCGCCAAAGTCACCCCCGCCGCTGTGTGTGCATCAGGACAGTAGGCAGTAGCGTGTTTCTGCCCCCTCTCCCCACTATCTGCGTGACTTTCGGGGAGGACATGGCTGTGGGGAGAGGGCCGGGGTGAGGGGAATAAAGCGTGCGATGTGGCCCCCTCACCCCAACCCTCTCCCCCACAATAGTGTCCTCTCTGAAAGCAGTGCCGAATGTGGGGGAGAGGGGGCAGAATCTGACGGCTGCCGACTTTTCTGATGCACTCACTCCACAGCTCGCTGCCCTCAGTCGCATTGACATCCCCGGCTCACAGCGGGACGATGAATCGCATACATTGTGGCTTCGTCCGACTTTTTCCACCTCTGGTGTCCCATGCACGATCTTGTTCCGCTCTGTCACTCCCCGCCGCATCACGATAAACCCTGGAGGCTCGTATCTGCCTGCGGTCTCATCCTCTGTCTGCTGAGTTCGATCGCCCAGGCCGCAGGCTGGAAAGCGGGCGTCGCCAAAGCCGACATCACTCCCGACAAACCGATGTGGATGTCGGGGTATGCCTCGCGCGATCACCGAGCGGAAGGCACCCGGACCAAGCTGTGGGGCAAGGTGCTGATCCTGGAAGACGCCCGTGGGAAGCGCGTCGCCGCGATCACGCTCGATCTGGTGGGCCTCGATCAAGCCACCTCGAACGCCATGCGTGACCGGATCGTCAAAGAGCATGGCCTAGAGCGGTCCGGCATCGCCCTACTCTGCTCGCATACCCACTGCGGGCCGGTCGTCGGCAACAACCTGATGTCGATGTACACCCTCACCGAGGAGGACCAAACGCTGGTCCGCGGGTACACCTCGGGACTCATCGACGAGATCGTCACAGCTGTCGGGCAAGCCCTGTCCGACCTCACTCCGGCAGAGCTGACGTGGAGTTCTGGCAAGACGGGGTTCGCGGTCAATCGCCGCACGAACAAGGAGGCCGAGGTTCCGACGCTCCGGACCAACAAGGAGCTGCTCGGACCCAGCGATCACGAGGTCCCCGTTTTGCAGGTCAGCAGCGGCGACCACATCAAGGCGATCGTCTTCGGGTACGCCTGTCACGCGACGACGCTGTCGTTCTTTGAGTGGTGCGGCGACTACCCCGGCTTCGCCATGCAGCAGATTGAGGAGAACTACCCCGGCACGCAAGCGATGTTCTGGGCCGGCTGCGGAGCTGATCAGAACCCGCTCCCCCGCCGCACCGTAGAACTGGCCCAAGAGTACGGGAGCCGACTCGCCACCGAAGTGGAGACCGCTCTCATTTCCAATGCGACCCCGATCAGCGGCGATCTCGATGTCCGTTACGAGGAGACCGAACTCGCCTTCGCGACCATCCCCACCGCCGAGCAGGTCGAAGCCCAGTTGACTTCGACTAACGTCTACGAATCAGGGCGGGCGAAAGCACTCAAACAGGAGTTGCAGACCCACGGATCAATCCGCCCGACATATACTTACCCGGTGCAAACCTGGCAGCTTGGCGACGGCCCGGTGTGGGTCATCCTGGGTGGCGAGGTCGTGGTCGATTACTCGATCCGCCTCAAGACTGAAATTCGTATGCAGTACGGTCCGAAGCCCGTGTGGGTGGCCGGGTATGCCAACGACGTGATGGCCTACATCCCCTCGCTGCGAGTCCTGAAAGAGGGCGGGTACGAGGGGGAAGGAGCCATGCTCTACTACGGCCTGCCCAGCAAGTGGGCCGAGTCGGTCGAAGACCAGATCGTGAGCACCGTGCATGCTCAAGTGAAGTCACTTCTCAGTCCGGATCAACCTTAGACATAAAGGGTGGGCATCTGGACTGTCGGTGAAATCGGGTGTTCCGTGGGTTTCACCCACGGCTACATGCTGCCACCGCTTCGCGGCTGAGATCACAGCCGATGAGGAGAGGTGACTCCACTAACAAACGAGACGCACATAAGCGCCGGTTGCCTTGGTGATTCTCAGTCGACAGAAGGATCTGCTCCACTCATGATAAGTCGACACGGGGCGTTGGGTACACTCAACGCCCCGCAGTGTGTCATCACTTCATCGCCGGGAGACTCCGCCAAGGGCAGTCCCAAACATCAAGCGGTGAACAGAGACTGTCATCACCTGGGTGAGCAACTTCCACCATGCCGAACCTCAATGCATTCTGTGTCAAACGCGGTCACGAAGTCCCTCAATGGCCAGGATCGCGGCAGTTCGGACTATCCGTCAAATGGGTTGTCATCGGCCTGCTGAGTTTGGCCTTCGGGCTGGCGACTCCTTTACTGGCTGACGACACCGCCCAGGTGCCGTCCGATCCGACCGGCTACACGAAAACGGTGGCCCCCTTCTTCAAGAAGTATTGCACCGAGTGCCATCTGGGCGACAAACCCGAGGGGGAGTTCGCGATTGATGCCAAGCGGTTGCTCAATGACTTTGGCGATCCTGGGGCGCGATCAAAATGGCGCGAGATCGTCAATGTTCTGAACTCCCACGAAATGCCGCCCGAGAAGGAGACGCAGCCTTCCGCGACCGAAGTGGCTGCGGTGGTCGACTGGATCACCGAGCAGACGGTACGGGCGGAGTTGATCCTGCGCGAGCGGACTGTGGTCATGCGGCGGCTGAACCGGAGTGAGTACCGCAACACGATTCGCGACCTGATCGGGGTCGATTTTAATACCGAGGGGTTCCCGCAAGACCCTCCGGCGGGCGGGTTCGACAACAATGGCGGGGCGTTGACGCTGTCGCCCCTTCAGGTGGAGTTGTACCTGCAAGCGGCTCAGCAGATCCTCGACCGGGCACTGGTCGAAGGGGACCGACCGTCCTCAATCAAATGGCGGTTCGAGCCGAAAGCCGGGGCGATGGACCGTACTCGCCAGCGGCTCGACGCCAAGAACAACCCGATCGTCAACGGCAACAACAACACGCAAGAGGGGGAGTGGGTCGTCATCCACCACAACTCGTGGGACAAGAACGTTGGGGCGCGGGACTTCCGCGTGCCAGTGGCGGGAACCTATGCCATCCGCGTGCAGGCCGCCGGACGAACGCCGACGCATGAGCAGGTGATCGCCACTGCCGAGAAGTTCCTGACCCACCGCCGCGACGAGCAGGACGCCAAGAACCCAGCCGGCAAGAAGTACACCCAAGCCGGATACGAGCGCGACCTCGAACACTTCAAAGCCGACCGCATGTATGAGTACGGTCCGCCGCGCGTGAAGCTCACTCTGCAACTGGGGCCACTCCCGCGCACGCTGGCCGAGTTCGATGCCGACGGGACGCCCGACAAGCCGCAGGTCCACGAGTTCACAGCTCGCTTCACCACCGAGTCCGCCGGTGTCGGGTTCGAATATGCGTACTCGATCCCGAAAGTGCTGGAGAACCAGTGGATGCAGACCCACGAAAACTTCGTGCGGCCCGAGTTGTTGATCTCATGGTTCGAAGTCGAAGGCCCGCTGTACGACGCCTGGCCGCCGACCTCACACGCCGGGATACTGTTCCCGTCCCCGCTCGCGAAATCGAACGAGAAGAAGTACGTTCGCGAAGTCCTCACCAAGTTCATGACGCGGGCCTTCCGCCGACCGGTGGAGCCATCCGAGGTCGACGCGAAACTCGCCCTCTTCACCTCCAACCGCGAGGGCAAGACCCTCGTTGAGGCGATCAAACTGCCGCTGATCGGGGTGCTGACGAGTCCGCACTTTCTGTACTTGGTGGAGAGGGAGGGGAAGGGAAGCCCAGGGCCTAGGGGCCAGGGCCTAGGGCCAGAGGGGACGACCTCAAAGGGGCAAGTGCCAAGTGCCAAGGGGGGAAAGCCCGCTGGCCCTCAACGCTCAACGCTCAACCCTCAACGTTCCCCCTCCGTCGATCAACCATCAACCATAAACCATCACCCCTCAACCCTCTCCCCCCACGAAATCGCCTCCCGGCTCTCCTACTTCCTCTGGTCCTCCATGCCCGATGAGGAACTCCTGTCGCTCGCAACTTCCGGTAAGCTCAGTGATCCGAAGGTGCGGCAGGCTCAAGTTGACCGCATGCTGGCCGACCCGCGTGCGGAGTCGTTCGTCGAGAACTTCGCCGGGCAGTGGCTGGGGCTGCGGGATGTGGGAAACAATCCACCCGCCGAGGATTTGTACCCGCAGTATGACCGGCACTTGGAGACCTCAATGGTCGGCGAGTCGGAGGCGTACTTCGCCGAGTTCCTGAAGCACGACCTCGATGCCCGGCAGATGATCAAGTCGGACTTCGTGACGATCAACGAGCGGCTGGCCCGGTTCTATGGCATCCCCGATGTGCATGGCGACCAGTTCCGGCGCGTACACGTTCCAGCGGGGGTCCATCGTGGCGGCATCGTGACGCAGGCGTCGATCCTGACAACGACCTCGAACGGCACACGGACCTCGCCAGTGAAACGCGGGACATGGGTCCTCAAGACCCTGCTCGGCATCGACCCCGGCCTCCCCGTCGCCAACGCAGGCGAGATCGCTCCCAAGGTGCCCGGCATCGACAAGGCCACTGTCCGCAAACGCCTCGAAATCCACCGCGAACTCCCGCAGTGTGCCCGCTGCCACAACAAGATCGATCCGTTGGGATTCGCCTTAGAGAACTTTAACGCCACCGGCGATTGGCGCGACCGCGAAGGGTTCGGCTACAAGGGCCGCATCCAGCACGACGACCCGCTGATCGACGCCAGCTCGAAGATGCCCAATGGCACCCAGATCACCGGCGTCGAGGGCCTGCAATCCGCAATGCTGAAGCAAGAGGACTTGTTCCTCGGCGTCCTGGCCACGAAGCTCATGACCTACGCCTGCGGCCGGGAACTCGGCCTGGCCGATCAGCCGACCGTCAAGGCAGCTGTGGCCGACATGAAGTCGCACGGGTACACGCTGCGGTCGCTGCTCAAGTCGATCGTGGTGAGCGAGGCGTTCTCGCTGCGGTAGTTTTTCCCGCCGGAACCATTCGAGACACTCCATGTCCGACACGACATTCCGCACATCACTCCGAGAATTCCGGCCATCGCTTTGGTGGTTCGGCATGGTGGTGGTGTGTGAGCGATTCGTTCGATTCTCGATATTTATGGGTGAGATCACGTTCGACCTCCCGGGGATCTTGGCGATGATCTGCGGCGCAAACTCTCGACCGGATGACCGAAAGTGGATGTTCAGGATGAGAGCCCTGATGGTGTGGTGCGTCTTCATCACCATCCGGGACATCTACTGGGTCGCTCGTGTCCCGAAATTCGAAATGATTCAGCCCGAACAACAGGTCCAAGCCCGCATCTATCTCATGTGTGTTCTCAGCGTGAAGTTGGCCTGGTCAGCAATCAATCTCTTTCTGCTCTGGAGGGATAAACGTTCGAGCGAGTCAACGACCTGAAGTCGCACGGGTAAAGTGGGATGTCTTTGGTGAAGCTCATCGTGCTGCGCGATGCGGTCGTGGCGGAGACGATGATTCGGAACCATAGTGCCTCACGCGAAGGCGCGGAGTCGCGAAGGAAGGAAGACAATGAGGGACATCGGGGACCAACGTTGAACAACATGAAATCCATAGCGAGAGCATCGGCTCCGACCTCTCGATCCTCCTTCTCTTCTTCGCGCCTCCGCGCCTTCGCGTGAGGCATCCCTTCCCTGAAACCAGGAAACACTCATGACCGAGAACGAAATCGGCAAGATCGTCGTGGATTGTGCTTACCGTGTGCATCAGACACTGGGACCGGGTTTGTTGGAGTCGGTGTACGAAGTCGCGTTGGCTCACGAGATCGGCAAACGCGGGTTAAGTGTCGAACGACAAGTCCCGATACCAGTGGCCTACGACGGATTGAGGTTCGATGAGGGCTTTCGAGCCGACCTGATCGTCGCGGGCTTGGTGATCCTCGAACTCAAGGCCGTCGAGCAAGTCCATCCGGTCCACAAGAAGCAGCTGTTGACATATCTGCGTCTCACTGACAAGAAGTTGGGCTACTTGATCAACTTCGGCGCAGAATTGATCCGAGATGGTGTGTCCCGCGTGTCGAACGGAGCCCCCGATTGGAGAGAGGGAACAGGATGAACTGTCAGACGGCGGTGCAGCAAGATTGCCTCACGCGAAGGCGAGGAGACGCGAAGAAGATGAGGCGGAGCGAGCGAGTGATCGGACATAAGCCTCTCGTCGGCGTTCTGAAGTGGATCATCGATGTACTCACAGGTCTCACCTTGCCTTCCTTTTTTTCGCGTCTCCGCGCCTTCGCGTGAGGCCCTTCTGTTCTTGGTTTCAGGGAGAGAAAAGTCTCACGCGAAGGCGCGGAGACGCGAAGGGGGATTCAGTAGCGAATGATTGATCGTGAGGCACAGTCTTCCCCGCTACAATGAGCGGTAGTCAGCGGCGGTCTCACCGGGCAGCACTCCGCTCCTTCCTCTGCTTCGCGTCTCTGCGCCTTCGCGTGAGGCATCTCTACATGAGAATCGGAGAACCGATGGTGAGTCATCTGAAAGGCTGCGGTTGCCGACGATGTCGAAGCGGTATGCACTCTCGATTCGGAAGCCTCCAACTCAAGAAGATCGTCCGCAAAGTACGAAGAGTGACAAAACAGGCGATTCAACGTGACCAGGAACCACCCCCAACCCATTCCATCGGTTACACCGATTGAGCAGCACCTTCTAGATCATCGCTCAATGTAATTACCCAAAGGCATTCCGAATGTTCCACATCCGCACCCAACCGTTGTCCCGTCGTCACCTGCTGAAGGCGGCAGGCGTGGCCCTCTCACTCCCGTTCTTGGACGCGATGTTGCCGCATGCTCTGGCGGCTCCGTCGACGTTCGAGCCGTGGAAGAAGTCCAACGTCATTCAGCCGCGGATGATCTGTTGCTATGTCCCCAACGGCGTGAACATCATCGAGTGGACGCCGACCGACAGCGGGGCGAACTACACGTTGTCGCCGACGCTCAAGGTACTGGAGGAGCACCGGGCGGAGTTCTCGGTCCTCTCCGGGCTCGGGCATCCCGCCTCTGAAGGGGGCCACAGCGGAGCCGACACTTGGCTGACAGCTGCGAACCTCAAGGCCAAGCCGGGGGCCGATTACTCGAACACGTTATCGGTCGATCAGCTCATCGCCGAGAAGCATGGAGTGGAGACGCGGTACGCCTCACTGCAACTCGGCGACCAATCGGGCACCGGCGGCGCGGGGCATAGCCACACGTTGTCGTTCGACCTCAATGGGACGCCGCTGCCGTCGGAGAACTCGCCGCAGCGGCTGTTCGAGCGGCTCTTCGTGCCCGAGTCGGCGGGGGATCGGGTGGCGACGCACAAGCGTTATTCGGAGCGACGCTCGATCCTGGATGATGTGGCCGCCGAGGCCGCTGCCCTCGACCGCAAGTTGGGAGTCAATGATCGCCGCAAGTTGGACGAGTACCTGTCGAGTGTGCGGCAGACCGAGAAGCAGGTCGAGCGGATGCAGTCGTGGATTGACAAGCCGAAGGCCGAGGTGCAGAACACCGGTCTGCAACTGGTCAGCAAGTCGGGCGACGGACACGACCGCCCGATGTGGCTCGACGTGATGCTGGAGTTGTCGTACCTGGCGTTCATCACCGACACGACACGGGTGATCACGTTTGAGTGGTCGCGCGAGGCGGGCGGCTACGGCGGCGGTGGCGAGAACCATCACGAACTGTCGCATCACGGCGGCGATGCGGGGATGCTCAAGAAGCTGGCCGAGATCGACAAGTTCCACCTGTCGCGGCTGGGGCGGTTCATGTCGATGCTCAAGTCGACGACGGAAGCGGACAGTCATATGCTGGACCGCACGATGATCCTTTTTGGCAGCGGCATGAACTCAGGCAAAGGCGGCGAGCACTCGCCGAAGAACCTGCCGACGATTGTCGCGGGTGGGAAGAAGCTGGGACTCCAGCATGGGCAACATCTGGCCTTTGACCAGGACAAGCATCCGCCGCTGTCGAATGTCCTACTGACGCTGGCGCAGCGCATGGGTCTGGAGTCGGACCAGTTCGCGGACGCGAGTGGGACACTGACGGGCCTTGTCGGCTGAGACGCTGTTTGTCAACAACAGAATGTGGAGATTGATCCCGCCACAAATTCTGAAAAAATGTCCCGCTGTTGCATCTTGTCGAGATCGATTCGCGCAGCGCATACTACCTCCACCCCCGTCCCCTCTTCCCATTGGAGTCGTCGATGTTCCCTACTCAACCGTGCAGTGATTGTGGTGGAGCAGAGCTGGCGTTCACGCGACGCGACTTCGTGAGAACCGGATTGGCGGGAGCGGCAGTCGCTGGCGTCTTGGCCGGAACAACGCTGCGGGCTGAGGACGCTGCTCAAGCGTCGCGACCAGAATCAGAGACGTTGGTCGAGAAGCTGTATGGGACGTTTAGCGAGACGCAGAAGTCGAAGCTCTGCTTCCCGTGGGACCACACCGACGAGCGCGGTCTGCTGCGGACCCGCGTCTCCAACAATTGGAGCATCACCGACGCCAAGACGATGAACGTCGGCGGAGACTTCTTCACGGCCGATCAGCGAGACATGATCGAAGCGATCTTCTGGGGACTCTACAACCCCGAGTGGAAAGACCGCATCAAGCAACAGCTGAAGGACGACGCGGGCGGGTACGGCAAGGCTCAGACGATCGCTCTGTTCGGCGAACCCGGCAAAGGTAAGTCAGAGTTCGTGATGACCGGTCGGCACCTGACCGTGCGTTGCGATGGCAACACCGCGGACCACGTGGCCTTCGGCGGACCGATCTTCTACGGGCATGCCTCGAAGGCGATCGGATTGCAGGAAGGGAAGGACCACACCGGCAACGTCTTCTGGCCGCAGGCACTGAAGGCCAATTCGCTCTACACCATGCTCGATGGCAAGCAACAAGCGAAGGCCATGGTCAGCGACATCCCTGCTGAAAGTGCGGTCCAGTTCCAAGGCGAGAAGGGCCTGTTCCCCGGCATTTCGATCGCTGATCTCTCGGCGGATCAGAAGGCTGTGGCTCAGGAGGTACTGGCCAGCCTGATCGAGCCATACCGCCAGAAGGACAAGGACGAAGTGGCGCAGTGCCTGACCAAGTCCGGCGGCCTCGATCGCTGTTCGCTCGCGTTCTACGGTGCCGACGATCTGGGCGAAGACAAGGTGTGGGACTACTGGCGGCTCGAAGGCCCGACGTTTGTCTGGTACTTCCGGGGAGCCCCGCATGTGCATGTGTGGGTCAACGTCGCCGACAGCCCGGATGTGGCCTTGAACGCGGTGGGATGAGGCCCGACTCGCTGAGCGAGTCGGCTTCGGCATTGTGCCGGAGCGAAGCATTCATCCCCCGGAGTTCCTGACGTATGTCGCTGCCTCGTCGTTTGCTGAACTGGTTAAGTCACCCGCGTCTCGCGCGGACTGTGTCACATGCTCCGATGGTCGAGCGTCCGAACTGGTGGTCGCGCGTCGCGATTCACCAGACGACCACCAAGCGGTTACCCCTCGAAGAAGAACTGCCGCTGTATCAACAGGCGGGGATTCCGGGGATCGGGCTGTCGCACCTGAAACTCGCGGATCTGTCGGTCTCGGACATCCTCTCTGAACTGCGAGGCAGTCAGGTCCAAGTCTCGAGCGTGGGCGTCGTCGGTGGCTTTGCGAAGCTCCACGGCCATACCTATGAAGAGGCCATCGTCGAGGGGATTCGATTGATCCACCTGGCCGAGGCGGTCCGCGCCCCCGTTGTGACCGTCGTCTCTGGTCCGATCGCGGGCCACATTCACAAGCATGCCCGGCGATTGCTGGTCGATGGTTTGAATGAGCTGTTGCCGGTCGCGCATCAATGTGGCGTTCGCCTCGCACTTCAGCCGATGCAGCCTCTGTTCCACGAGTGGTCGTTTCTCCATACCCTCGACTCGGCCATGAGCGTCATCCACGAATTCCGCAGCTCTCACCTAGGACTGGCGTTCGGGACGTACCACTTGGGGAACGAGAAGAACTTGCTCCAGCGCATCGAGTCGATTGCTCCGTGGATCGCCAGCGTCCAGCTCAGCGACTGGGTCGACACCGCCAGCGACAGTGATCGTCGACTGCCCGGTGAGGGCGAACTGCCACTGGCCGAGATCGTTTCGGCCATTGAAGCCAACGGCTATCGCGGCTGGTACGAACTGGAAGTCTGGTCGCGGGACTTGTGGAAACAGGACGCCGAAACTCTAATGAGCCGCTGTCTCCAGTCCCTTGGCTGTCTGGTGCCCGCCGCGACGCCCGTCGAAGTGCGATGACAGCCCGCCCGTTCTGACCGCAGCTTGTCTGGCTGGGAAGGATTGGCAGACCCCTCCTTGTGGCTGCCCTTCTAATTTCCAGCCCACCTGTGGTCTCGTGCGTCATGGCTCACGACTGGTTTACCCTGGACGAATTGTCCCAACACCTCGGGCGCGACTTGCGCGAGTTGGAAAAGCTCGTCAATCGCGGTCGCATCCCCGGGCATAAGCGGGGAGGGGAGTGGACGTTTCAGGCCACCGAAGTCACACAGTGGCTGGAGCAGGAGATGCGGAGTTACTCCGATCCCGAACTGGCGGTGGTCGAGAGTTCACAGCGTTCACCGGAACTCAATCCGTTGCTGCCGGTCACCAGCTTGATGTCGCCGAAGACAGTGCAAGTCCCACTGGAGGGCCGCACGAAGCGGTCGATCCTGGAGGGGCTGGTCGAGGTCGCCGGGCGTACGTACCAGATCTGGGAACCCGCCACGGTTTTGAAAGCGGTCCTGGAGCGTGAGGAGCTGATGTCGACCGCGTTCGACTTCGGCGTCGCCCTGCCTCACCCCCGACAAACATTGATCGATTCAATTGGTGAGTCGGTCGTCGCCTTTGGCCGGACGCAGTCGCCGATTGCCTTTGGAGCAGCCAATAACTCCTTAACCGATATGTTTTTCCTCGTCATCTGCCGCGACGCGAGAACGCACCTGCATGTCTTGGCCCGGATCGGTCGCATGCTGCAACAGCCAGGGTTCGTCGAGCTGCTCCGCGAAGCCAACGACAGCGAGTCGGCCTATCAAGTGATCTGCGACGCCGAAGCCCGCGTGGGTTGAAGGTCGGCTGCTGGCAGATTAGTGTGCGAGCCGAGTTGTCACCCACGGACTAGTTTCAACGGCTGCCGCAATTAGGCAGATCGCCAGACGTTCCCAGTCTTCGGAGACCTCGGAAGTCGCACTGTTGGATTGGTGTTCGGATTGTCGAGGAGAGTGCATGACCATCGTTGCGATACCTCCGTGGACACCAACAGGTGTGTTGCCTCCTGTGAATTCGGATGATCCGGTCGGGCCGGAACGTTCGCCGTATCAAGTTTCGCTGGTCGACATTGTCCTGCGATTTGGAACTTCTCCCAAACGGCGAGAGATCCTTAAGGGACTCTTGAACCTTCGCAAGACACTCCACGAACACCGGTTTGTGGACGGGTTTCAATGGCTCGATGGCAGTTTCTTGGAGGATATCGAACTGATCGAAAAGCGACCTCCTGCCGATATCGATGTCGTCACTTTTACTTCTGTACCGGCGGATTTGGCCGTTGACGAGTCTGTTTTGGCAATCTTCGAGCATGACTTGGTGAAAAGGGCGTTCCTTGTCGACCATTACTTCGTAGAATTGAACTTGCCCAGTCGTCAACTGATCTCCCAAGCGGCTTACTGGTCGAGTGTCTGGTCGCATCGACGGTCGATGCAATGGAAGGGGTTCCTTCAAGTCGACCTCGATCCCGAATTCGATGACGTGGCTGCTGAGAATCTCAAGACACTCGAAAGTGAGGAGGCTGCACAATGAACGAACAATCGCAGCTTGAATCCGAGCGTCGGTTTCTGGAAGGACAACTGGCTGTTCTTCCATCCACAGCGGTCCTGACGCGATCCAGCACGCAAGCCCGTATGCGACAGATCGAAAAGCATCTGGCTGAGATGGGGCCAGCGCATCGGCCAGTTCGCGCAGTACTGACATTTCGAGGTCGTCCCGTCGTTGGGAGTCATGGTGTGTTTGCGGAGTTCGGTTCGCGAGCGACATCCGCATTCACGGACGCCGTCTCAATGGTGGCTGCTGCACTCCTCGGACCGTTGGCCGCATCCGGGCCGGTCCCCAATCGTGAGCAATGCCAGTTACTAATTACCAGTACGGCCATCGGATCGTTTGGCTTTGAGTATGAGGAACATCGGCCTTCTCGGGATTTGTTCGGTGAGGAGACGACAGCGGCTCGCGCACTGGAGGTCATGCGTGGTCTCCTCGAATCGAGTGTGCAAGGCACCGATGATGAGTTGGCAGAGTCCATCTCCGGGATCAGCCCTCGTTCCATAGAATCGGTTCGTGAGTTTGTTGAGGTCTTGGCAACCAACGATGCCGTTTGCACCTTGGTGATTGGAAAGAATTCGATCCGCTTTCGAGATGTCGGTGAAGTGAGGCGCAGTGTGGAGAGATTGAGTCACGACAACTTGCACGAAGGCCAATTGAGCTTCTTCGGGGAATTCCAGGGAGTTCTTCCGAAGGGGAGAACGTTTGAGTTCAAGCAGGCACCCAGCGGAGAGATCATTCGTGGAAAGATTGGCCCTGGGATAGAAAATCCAGACCTGCTCAATCAACATCTGCATCAGCCCACTACCATCACATTGTTGGGGTCTCGTGTGGGTCAAGGAAAAACCAAATATCAATTGCTTCAACTGCCGACTTGGGTGTCGTAGAACACGAACCAACCCAGTTGATTCTCGTGGGGTCGGTGTATTTCGAATGGGTTCTCGTTTTGATGGTGGACTGCTCGTGGCAGGGTCCATACATTCCAGATGTCCTCACCCACCGGAGTAATCCACATGTCCGAAACCCTTACCGCCGATCAGGTCCGCAAAGTCGCCAAGCTCGCCCGGCTGCAACTCTCCGAGGCCGATGTCGATCGGTTCACGCAACAGCTGGGGCAGGTGCTGGGGTATGTGGAGATGTTGAGCGAACTCAACACCGATGGGGTGGCTCCGCTGGCCCATCCGCTGGAGATCGAGAACGTCCTGCGCGAGGACGTGCCGACTCCGTCGCTGTCGCGCGAGGCGGCGTTGTCGAACGCTCCGAAGTCGGATGGTCGGTGCTTTCTCGTCCCGCAAATTCTCGACGCGGGGTGACTTTGCCAATGGGGACTCTCTTTCACCCTGAAGGGGTGACACATCACAGCCCAGGGTAGGCGACCGTTGGGAGCGCACCCTGGGCTGTGATGTGAAACCCTTTCAGGGTATCGATCCACACAACACAACTCACAAATCTCCCGCGACACACTTCATCCCCCATGACCACCATCACCCGCCAACTGCACCAGTCCCTCCTCTCGGGCGAGGTCACGAGTACCGCCCTCACGCAGCGGTGCCTCGACCAGATTGCCGCCCACGATGGGCTGGTGAAGGCATTCCTGCGGACCGATGCTGACTCGGCCCTCGCTCAAGCCGAGGCGATCGACGCCCAACGAAAAATAGGTCAACCGGTCGGCCTGCTCGCCGGTCTGCCCGTGGCCCTCAAGGACAACATCTGCGTCCGTGGAGCCACAGCCACCTGTGGCAGTCGCATCCTGGAGAACTTCGTCTCGCCGTATGACTCGCACGTGGCCGAGAGACTCAAGAGCGAGGGAGCCGTACTCCTCGGGCGGACGAACCTGGATGAGTTCGCGATGGGGTCCTCCTGCGAGAACTCCGCCTTCGGGCCGACGCACAACCCATGGGATCTCGAACGCGCTCCCGGCGGGTCGAGCGGTGGCTCCGCAGCTGCCGTCGCAGCCGGAATGGCCCCGCTGTCACTAGGGTCAGACACCGGTGGTTCGATTCGCCAGCCAGCTGCATTCTGTGGCATCGTGGGAATGAAGCCGACGTATGGGCGGGTGTCGCGTTATGGGTTGGTGGCGTATGCGAGTTCACTCGACCAGATCGGTCCGTTCGCGGGGGATGTCTACGGAGCGGCTTTGCTGTTGGAGGCCATCGCCGGACACGATGGTCGCGACTCGACCTCGGTCGACAAGCCAGTGCCGCAGTACACCCAGACCGTCGATCAGCCGCTGACGGGGCTGCGCATTGGCGTTGCGAGAGAACACTTCGTTGAAGGTCTGGATGCCGAGGTCGAGCAGGCCGTGCGCGAGGCGATCAAGGTCTACCAGTCGCTGGGGGCCACGGTGGTCGACATCTCATTGCCGCGTTCGAAGTATTGCGTGGCGGTGTATTACATGGTGGCCTCGTCCGAAGCGTCGAGCAACCTGTCACGGTTCGATGGTGTCCACTACGGTCACCGAGCAGCCGAGTTCGGCAACCTCGCCGAGATGTACGCCGCCAGCCGAGCCGAGGGGTTTGGCGATGAAGTCAAACGCCGGATCATGCTCGGCACCTACGCCCTCTCCGCAGGGTACTACGATGCGTACTACAACAAGGCCCTCAAGGTCCGCCGCCTGATCCGCGAAGATTTTGATACGGCGTTCCAGTCCGTCGACCTGATCGTCTCCCCCGTGGCCCCCACCCCGGCGTTCAAGCTCGACGAGCTGACCTCCGACCCACTGGCCATGTACCTCCAGGACATCTACACCCTCAGCGCCAACCTCGCCGGCCTCCCCGGCCTCTCACTCCCCTGCGGGTTCTCGAAGACCGGCCTCCCCATCGGCCTTCAACTCCTCGGTCCGCACTTCGCGGAAGAGAAGTTGCTGCGGGCGGCGCGGATGTACGAAACAGCGACGGAGTGGCATGCGAGAAGACCAGACATGGTCGGATAAGAAATGTGCCGGAAGTATCACGGAGCGACATACACTGTCAAACCATGGGAGTTCATCGTGACAAGTCAGGCTGAGCGAGAACGTCACAAGGCACTTCGTCCGATAGGTCCATCCCTTCGGAAAGTTCCAACGGGACCGGTCGTGACCTTCCCGGCGCGCCTGTACCCGTATGCGTGCTTTGCTTGCCGCAAGTCATTCAAACGCAAGTGGTCTGAAGAGTTTAAGGCAGGGATGGAAATGCCGGACAAAACATGCCCGCATTGCGGCGGAGTGGCGATCGGCCTGAGTCGCAACTTCAAAGCTCCTCCGATGAACGACCTTCCACAATGGAAGAAGGTGGCTTACCTCATCAACAACGGCTTTCGCTTTCATCATCAGTACGATGAGAGCGGCCAAACGGTTCCCTATCCAGCCACGCAGGCTGATGCCAAGAAGTTCGTATTACTCTACCGGAGCCGCCGTTAGTCGGCACACGCCGGGTGTGTCAAGATAGAGCATTCTTGCAAAGAGTCTGCTAGAGTTGTATCAAAGGAGGCCCCCATGAGTATCGTCCTCGACCTCCTCGGTCCGCATTTCGCGGAGGAACACCTATTGCGAGCCGCCATGATGTTTGAAGCGGCGACGGATTGGCACACGCGGCGGCCAGCAATGGCTTGATCAGTTTCTCACCGTCGGTTTGCGACCTCGAGTGTGACTCCCTGCGAGGCGAGGATCGCATTGATCTTCTTTTTGGCCTCCGCTTCCGTCTCACCCATTTTGATAAGCAGAGTGCGGTAGTTCTTGATGGCGATCCTCAAATATGGATCGACATACCCAGTGTCTCGGTTGATCTTTAGCGATATCTCTAAGGAACGCTTAATCAGAGGTTCCGCCTCGGAGAAACGGCGCAGGGAGTGCAACAGAGTCGCAAGATAGTAGAGTTGCGTGGCATAGTTGGGGTGCTCATTACCAAGGGTTTTTTCAGAGATAGCAATTGCGCGACGCATCAACGACTCTGCATCTTCGAATCGGTCGGTATCCTGCAGTAAGCTCGCGAGGTTGTGGAGATCGCGAGCCACAGCGGGATGGTCGCTCCCAAAACAGGTTTCATCAATGGCCAAGGCACGGCGCATTAACGGCTCGGCTTCGGCGAGTCGATTCGTTGCATACAGCAATTGCGAGAGATTGTTGAGGCGAAGACTGACGATGGGATGGTTGAGACCAAGGCGGGCTTCATCAATGGCCAAAGCCTGGCGTATCAGTGGTTCTGCCTCTGCGAATCGGCTCGTTGCCATTAGCAAGCTCGCGAGGTTGCTGAGACCAATTGTGACATTGGGATGGTCGTGACCGAGGCTCTTCTGACTGATTGCCAGAGAGCGTCGCATCAGCGGCTCAGACTCGGCCATGCGGTTGGTGGCTTTGAGCAAGAGCGCCAGGTTGTTGAGGTCAGCTGCAACATTGAGATCGTTGCCTTCGAGGCTTGCTTGATCAACTGCCAACAAGCGACGCATGAGTCGCTCCGCCTCAATTAAACGGTGGGACTGGTGCAGCAATTGTGCATACTGACGCACGTGGCCTGTGTCCACCTTTTCTGGAGTCCCTTGTAGCGATTCGATAATCCTGAAATTCTCTTCCGCGAGCTCAATCGCCGCAGGCAATCGCCCGAGTTGGTGCAGCACATTGACTAGTTTCGCTCGAACTTCGATCGTCTCGCGATGCTCTGCTCCGTAGACTGCAATCGCTGTGTCGAGTCCGATACGAAAGATACCCGCTGCACGGAGCAATTCGTCTCGATTCGCATAGTCCTCTCCGGGGCCGCACTCTTGCAACTCCATGATGCCGCGAATTGGATATGAATTGTCGGGTAGTGCGGGTTCGGTGAAATCAAAGGTGTGACCGCACCAATGCCAGAGGTCGGGCGCGAAGCGAGTAAACTGGCCCAACGAAGTTGGCGTGACGCACAGGAGGAGCGGATGAGGACACCGCTGAGGGAAGAGTTCGCGGTCGAGATTTGCCTCGGCAAGGAATCGCGGTGCGGTCTCACCGGGGCGATGCGAGGTCGCGGCATCAGGGAGTTGGTGACTCATTCCGGTCACTACCACTGCTCGCTTAAATCCCGGCTGCGTAGGTACGCTGTTGAGGTGCTGGGCAATCACGTTGACGAGTCGTGTGTCGTCAGAGTCCGGCAGTTGGCAATGCGACAGTTGGACATTGGCTTCAGCCAGCGTCTCCGTCAGGCGTCGAATCCAGTATTCACGTCGAACAGGATGGCCGAAAACTGCAGATGCGAGCGAAAACCCACCCGACTCCCCCAAGAACAGAGACGCTTCGCGGAATGCTCGTTCGGCCCCCTTGAGACGCGTCTTCTTGCTGGTTCGTGGATTGCTCATGCGGGCGGCGAATTCGAAACTGGTTTGGCGGCATTGGCTATTGCAGTTAATGCAGTCGAAAACGAGTCTAGAAGGTGGAGGGTAGGATGAACGTCATACCAACTTCCGTCGCCGTTGTATGCAAAGACTGCGCCAGCAGTGATGAGCGTGTGGAAAAACTCTCGCCGAGCGTCGACCGCCTCAGGCGTGTACCCATCCTTCAGATCCGCCTCAAAGTCTTTCTTGTTCGCGATCTGAGCGAGAATTGGAAAGTAGATGTTCGTGGGTGTGAGGGCATTCTGCAGTCCGATGGCCGCGTTCTTCAGTGCCATCTTAATATCGCTGGACTTGATGACCGGGTGGGAATCGACGAGGGCGTTGAGTCGAGCGGAGTTGATGAGGCGAATCAGTTCTCGAACACTTCCCCCGCATCCCCTGATCACTTCGCGAACGCGCTTGGGATCGTCAAACGTGAGACTGATCTCCATTCGTTTGGCCACCAGTTCTTCGAGTCCTCGAATCGCGGTTTGGTTCCAACCGCCGTTCTTTTTCCGCACACTGATCATAGGCATCGGGAATACTTCGAATTTGTTCCCGAGATTGAATGGTGCGAGCAAGGTTCCGACTGGCGCTGTCCAGAGACAGGCGGCATTGAGTTGCTGGAGCAACTCCGCACTTTCATCGAACAGTGACACTGCGGCTTCACGGCTGAGGCGATCGAGATTGTCTTGCACGATCAGTAGACGATGGGGCTTCCCATTCGCTTTGAGAGCGTCACTAGCTGCCGAAAGGAAATTGTTGATGGATTGAATGAGTTCATCGGCCCGATTTTTAATGTCTCGGCGCATCTCTGTGCGAGTCTCTTTGCTTCCGACAAACGCACTCTTGATGGCG
>JAYSUV010000120.1:0-5808 GCA_043718945.1 Planctomycetota bacterium | reverse complement strand
TCATCGAGCAACTCAAAGCCCTCGCCCCCACGGAAGCGACGGTGCTGATCCTCGGCGAAAGCGGGACGGGAAAGGAACTGGTGGCCCGCGCTCTGCACCAGAACAGCAACCGCAAGACCAAGCCGTTCGTGCCGCTCAATATTTCCGCTCTTCCCGAAAGCATCCTGGAGAGTGAACTGTTTGGGCATGAGCAGGGAGCGTTCACCGGCGCGATGAGCAAGCGGGTCGGCAAGTTCGAGTACGCCAACGGCGGAACACTGTTCCTCGACGAGGTCGGGGAGATGCCGACCGAGACGCAGATCAAACTGCTGAGGGTACTCGAAGACCGCAAGATTACCCGCGTCGGGTCGAACGATGAGAAGTCGATCAACGTGCGATTGATCGCAGCCACGAATGCCGACCTCAAAGACTCGATGGAGAAGGGGTCGTTCCGCCGCGATCTCTACTACCGGCTGAGCGTCGTGTCGATCTACCTCCCTCCCCTGCGGGAACGGCGGGCGGATATGCCGTTGCTGATCGATCATTTCGTTAAGGAGTTTTCGAAGGTCTATGGGAAGGAAGTCCAGGGGGTGTCCCGTTCCGCCAAGCACGCACTCATCCACTACGACTGGCCAGGCAACATTCGTCAGCTGCGAAATACGATCGAGGGGATGATGGCCCTCGATCTGGACGGGTTGCTGGATGTGGATGACCTGCCGGACGACATCCGCCCGCTGGCGGTGAATGAGGCCGATGCGGCCATCTACGGGACCGGGGCCGATCATCTGGTGGGGAAGACGCTCGAAGAGGTCGAGAAGTTCTACATCCTGCGGGCCCTAGAAATCACCGAAGGCCGCCGCGAGGATGCCGCCAAAATGCTCAACATCGGCGAGCGAACCTTGTACCGCAAGATCAACGAGTACGGGCTGCGGAACTGACAGTGAGTGGATGCAGAGGCGAGAGCCTGAAATTTTTGACAGGATCAACAGGATGGCTTCCGGAACCGGTTGATACCTGCACACATCCTGTCATAATCTTCACTTCCCCTTCCGTCCCAAACAGAGATTGTGACCGAGGGGGATAGGAGGAAGAAGGAGGGATGGGAACACTAATCTCCGCCAATAAACACTAATCCAGATTTCCACTCCGATCTGGTTCGTGTTTATTAGCAAAGATTAGTGTTCCAAAACCCTTCTGCGAACATTATTCCAACATCGTTCTCACGGAGATTGCCCGATGTTCGCCGAGTTCTGGCAACTCCTGACCGCCTGGAGTTTCGTCGATACCGATATCGCCGTCACCGCGGCGATCACGGCGATGGGATGCTCGTTGCCAGGTTTGTGGCTGGTGCTGCGTCGGCAGAGCATGATGGGCGATGCCCTCAGTCATACGGCACTCCCCGGAGTGATTCTGTCGCTGATGACGGTCACGGCGGCGAAGGCCCGCGGCTGGATTACGGAAGGGCAGGTTGATGTCGGCATGCAAATCGCCCTCATGGTTGGTGCCGTGCTGATGGGGATCGTCACCACCGTGTTGACCGAGTGGCTGCAAAAACTGGCCCATGTCGATGGGGGGACCGCCCTCGGGGTCGTCTTCACCGGACTGTTTGCGGTGGGGTTGGTGCTGATTCGTGTGGTGGCCGATGACGCCCATGTCGATACCGAATGCGTCTTAATGGGCAGTCTGGAAAGTGTGAGCTTGAACACTTGGAATCTCTTTGGCCGGGAGATTCCCAAGGCGGCGTGCCTGATCGCGTTCATGCTGGTGCTGAACCTGGCACTCACAGTGGTATTCTTCAAGGAGATGCGACTGGCCGCCTTTGACGCCGAACTGGCCACGGTGCAGGGGGTCAACGCCCGCGTCATGCACTACGCCCACATGGCACTCACGGCAGCGACGGTCACAGCCGCCTTTCAAAGCGTGGGGAGTATTCTGGTCATCGCCCTGCTAGTCGTCCCCGCAGTGACAGCGCTGCAGCTGTCGTGGAGACTCCGCACAGTGGTGCTGCTCACGTTGGGGATAGCTGGCGTGAGTGCGCTGCTGGGGCACGTCATGGCCATGACGCTCCCGGCTGTGCTGGGAGGGGCCTTGGGATGGCCCGAGGTGCAGGGCGTTTCATCGAGCGGAATGATCTGCGTCGCCGCCGGTCTTCTCTTCCTAGTCGCAGCTGTCTGTGGACCGAGGGGTTACCTGGTCGAGGGTTGGGGACAACTGCAATTGATGTGGCAGATCGCGGAGGAGGATCTGCTCGGGTCACTCTACCGCACGGAGGAAGCGGAAAGCCCGATCCCGGTCGTCGGTCCCTCGGGCTGGTTCGGGCAATACTTGCTCAAGCGATTGCACTGGCGAGGACTGGCCCTCGTCAGTGCCAGCGGCGAGTACCAGCTGACGCCCGCCGGGCAAAGCCATGCCCGCGATGTCGTGCGTCGGCACCGGCTCTGGGAGACCTACATGCACAAGCACTTCGCCCTCCCCGATGACCACCTGCACGAGACCGCCCATCGGATCGAGCACTATATCGATCCGACCTTGCAGCAGGCCCTCGACACAGAGCTGGACGCTCCCGCAGTCGACCCTCACGGGAAGAGGATTCCCCATTCAGGGCCGTGACGCCCGACTGACGATTACACGCATCCCCGCGCCAAGAAACAGTAGTCAACGGCGAATCCTGTGGGCGTTTTGATGAACCGCGTTTCTGAATCTGCTCTAATATGTCGTTCTGATTCATCCTGATTGCCTCGCCCTGTTTGCATCAAGTTCGTCCCGCATGGATGTCCATCTGGTCTTCAGTCCTGTCTGGTCGTGGCCACTGGTGGTGTTCGCCGCTGTGGGTCTGTATGGACTGGTGCTGTGGACCTACCCGCCGCGCATTCGAGCCTTCTCGCCCGGTAAGCGGCGGTTGCTGCTCGGACTGCGGCTACTGGGGGCCACCGTTCTACTGTTCGCGATGCTGCGGCCTGCGTTGGAATTCAGCGAGATCGATGAGCGCGGGGCGCAGATTGTGATCCTTACCGATCAAAGCCGCAGCATGAACACCCCCGATGGGCCAGCGGGAGCTACACGGCGGCAACAGCTGTTGAAGACGCTGGAGGAGATCACCCCCGCGCTGAAGGCACTGGGGGAGCAGGTCGACATCCGCTTCATCGAGTTCGCAGAGACCTCGCAGGCTGTCGAGACCGTCGCTCCCGCCAGCGAGGGACGCTTCACCGCCCTCGGTCTAGCGATCGATGAAATCCGCAAGGAGGCCCCGGCGAAACGTCTAGCTGCGGTCTTCATGCTCAGTGACGGGGCCCAAAGGGCCAGCGGCGAGGCCAACGTCGACCCCCGTGCTGCCGCCCGCCGATTCGCGACTCAGAAGTCCGTCCCGATCTACACCATCCCCTTCGGCACCTCAGAAATCACGACGGCGGGCATGGACTTGGCTGTGGAGGATTTGCTGGTCAACTCGACAACCTTTGAACGCAAGATCGAAACGGTCAAAGCCAAGGTTCGCCTCGTGGGATCTGCGGGGCGCAAGGTCCGCGTGCGATTGATGGTCGAGGATCGCTCCGGCAAGGCGATCGGCCAGCCGGGGGAATGGCAGGAGTTCCCCTATTCCGTGCAGACCAAGACCTCACTGTTCCTGGAAACAAATGAAAACGCCACGGTGCTGCCAGTCACGCTCTCGTTCCTCGCCGCGCTCCCCGGCGAGTACAAACTCGCTCTGGAAGTCGAGCCGCAACCTGGCGAGGTCAAGACGACCAACAACCGTCTGGAGACTCTGATCACCGTCACCAAGGGCGGCATGCGCGTGGCCTATTTCGATGTGGCGTCGCATGTGGAACAGAAATTCATCCGAAATCTCAACAAGACTGCTCGCATCCAACTCGACACCTTTTTCGTCTCGCCGAACTCCGCCCGTCGCCCGTCTGAGATCGATCCGAAGCTGTTCGAGACGGGGCGGTATGATGTGTACATTCTGGGTGATGTCCCGGCGTCGGCCTTCAGTCGCAACGGGGTCAATCTGCTGGACGAGTTGGCGAAGCGTGTGAGTGAGGGTTCTGGCTTATGCCTGCTCGGAGGTCAGCACAACTACAGTGCGGGCGGTTACGGGGCGACACGACTCGGGGAACTTTTCCCGGTAAAACTGACGGCGAATGCGCTGCCTGCCGGACAGGTCGATCCGACGCAACATTTGAAGAAGAAGATTCAAATCCTGCCGACCCCCGATGGGGAGAGCCACTTCCTGATGGTACTCGACCCGAATGCGAATGAGCAGGCGTGGCGCTCGCTACCGCCGATGAATGGAGCCAACAAGCTGGTGCCCAGAAACGGTGCTGTCGGAATTCTGGCCGAGTCCGCCGAAGGGGACCCGCTGTTGCTGGCCACCGATGTGGGCCGCTCGCGCGTGGCTGCGCTGGCATTCGATGAGACCTGGATGTGGCACCTGAATGGGCGTGGGGAGGCCCACCAAAAATTCTGGCAGCAGATGCTGCTGTGGCTGGCTCATAAGGAGCAGGACGGCGATCAGCCGCTGTGGGTCAAGGTCGACCCGCGTAACTTTGCCCCGGGGGCCAAAGTCCCCATTCAAATGGGGCTGCGCGATGAGAAGAAGCAACCCGTCGAGAACGCCGAGTATCAAGTCGAGATCATCGGCCCGGACGGCAAGAAGCTCAGCGTCACTCCCCAGAAGCAACCCGGAGGAGCCTCAGCCGATTTCACCGAGACGACTCTGCCCGGCGACTACTGGGTCTCCGTGCGGGCCACGGTTGGCGGCAAGTCGGTCGGCCTGCCCACCATCACCCGGTTCATTGTCGAAGCCCGCGACATCGAACTCGACAACCCCGCAGCTGACCCCGATCTGATGGCCGAGATCGCCGCCCTGACCGGAGCAAGTGTCGTGCCCCCCGAGAAGCTGGGGACGTTCCTGGACGACCTGCTCAAGTCGGGTATCAGCACGGAACTGACCCGCAACCGGATGGTGAATCTGTGGGACAACTGGCCGCTATTGCTGGTGTTCGCCAGCGTGATGACGCTGGAGTGGTTCGTGCGGAAGAAGAACGGGTTGGTCTAGCGGGTCAGTCCAGAACGAGATCCACCTCGGTCTTGTCTGACGTAATGGTCAATGTCCACGGCGGGTCAACGATTCGGCAGGTTGAGAAAGAAGCGGAGAGGGCAGGCACAGCGAGAGCCTCTGACGCGGTAGCCGAACTTGAGTTCGAGGAGTTGGAGGCCGAACTTTGCCCAGTTTGCGGCGAGGAGCTTGTACTCAAGCGAAGTCGATCAGGACCGATGATGGTCTGCAACACTTACCCGAAATGTAAGTATGCTCGCCGAGGATGACGGCGGGGTAGCATGGCTCGCTGGTGGCACCGGCTGCCACTGGTAGCGGCTTGGGGGGTGCCAGTCCAGTTGGACGATCCATCTCGCCTGCCCACCGACTGAAACTCAAGACAATTCAGACTCGGCAGGCCGTGAAAGGTAGGCAGGTCGGCGTCTTCGGACTCGTCGATGAAAACCGGAATCACAATGGTGCCGATCTGCTTTCCGGCGGTAACTGTTAACCCCTCTTGCCACAGACTTCGGAATCGGCAACATTTCGCGGCATCATGGAGGAGCTTCAACGGCAGGTCGAGACGCTGCTGAAAGAGCTCGCGGAACTGCGAGACGAGGTGGTGGCACTCCGCGCCGACAACGTGAAGCTTCGCGCCGAGAACGCGGAGCTCAAGTCGCATGTCGCGGAGTTGCAGTTGGAGCTTCAGCGGCGAAAGAAGGGGTTTCGGCCCAAGGCCAACACGTCGACACGCACGAAGTCGACGCAGGATCGGCGGAAGGCGGACGAGCGAAAAC
>JAYSUV010000119.1:0-17808 GCA_043718945.1 Planctomycetota bacterium | reverse complement strand
GCGACGCTACGGACGATTCGCCAAAACCTGGGCTTTGCGTTTGGATACAACTTACTGGGAGTCCCATTGGCTGCGGGAGTCCTTTACCCGTGGACCGGTTGGTTGCTGCCGCCATTATTCGCTGCGGCAGCGATGTCAATGAGCAGTGTGTCGGTCGTTCTGAATAGCCTGCGGCTCAAACTCTGGAAGTCCGCTTAGCTTGGATCAACCATTTTGCAGTACAGGCACACTGGTCCGCTGCGATTCGTTTCATTCTGAAACATGAGTCCGGACGAGATAGACTTCACGCGGTCGAGATTGAGACGTACGACGGACTTCCGAGTCCGTCGCTCCCCGAAGTTTTCGACACGGACGGACGAGGACATCTGACCTTTCTACACAAATGGGAGGAGGTCAACGCAAAGACGCGAAGACGCAAGGTCGCCAAGGGGGAAAGACCTCGCGCACAGCCGAGAAGCCCACGAACATTCGAATTTCCCCTGCCGCAGGCAGCGTGAGAAGCCACCCTCGGAAAATGTCTGCCTCTTTCTTGGCGTCTTGGCGTTAACTTCCGACTTCCGTAGTCAAACCCGAGGGATTCAGCTGTGCGATGCAGATGTGTAGAAAGGTCAGACGAGGATGTCCGTCCTACGAAATGTCTGATGTCTCTCCGCGCGAAGCATCTCTCTTCAATTCGCCCTCTCCCGGAAACAGGATTGAGCAAAACACCCCCGGCGCATCATCGCAGGGGGTGTTTGATGGGAACTTCTGAGGTATTTTCTTCGATCACCGAAGACTATTGCAGACGCACTCCGGGGTCATTGGCGTAGTCCTCGCCCTGCGGGACCATCGACTCACGATCTTGGTACATTGGACCTTGGGGAGCGTCGTATCCACTGTTCACGGGAGCCCCGTTATCGAGCGGGACCAGCCGATTCAAGTTCCCGGAACGAGGAGCTGTGTAGTTCGGGGTAAGTGGACGCAGGCCGATCGAGGTGTTGGGAAGTCCGAGACGCGAAGTCCCGTAGTTGCCGTTACCGCCCTGGTACACATTGCCGGGACCACATTGACCGTTTGCGCAATTGCCAGTCGGGCGGCAGGCACCGTTAGCACAGTTGCCATTCCCGGTGTTCCCGGAGACATAGCCACCCGGCTGGTAATAGCCCTGTGAAGGTGTCGCAAACTGACCATTGGAGTTGGACTGACGGCAGCGTCCGTTGGCACATTGCGGGACTCCCGGATTGATCGGCGTGCTGGGGGACTGGCTGGACATCGGCGGGTTGTAGTTGGTGGTGTAGGATCGCGGGGTGAAGAACTCCTGCACCGGGGAAAAGAACGTCGGTCGATTCATCGTGGGCCAAGGGCCCTGGGCCTGTGCGGCTCCGGTGAAGCAGACCAGCGTGGTCATGAGGGTCATACCGAGGCGTGAAGCATACATGGGAATCTCCTAGTCTGAGAGGCTCCGCGGGGGGCCTATCTCGTTCGATCACGACCGACAAGTCGGAGAATTCGCGGGCGAGACGGTCGCTGTCAGTGTGACAGCTGCGGGATAGTGAGACGTTATGCACGCCGGATGCCAAACTGAGATCACAACCTCAACCAGCAAGAGCTGCCGGTCGGGGAAACCTTCCGGTTCAACCCAGGGAAACTGGGGGTAGTTTGACGACGCCTTGGAAATCACTTCCGCGACAACGCGACATCAATGTGATGAAGAGGCACTTGCAAGATGTGCAGCCAGGCTTGCAGCTGTTGCAAGAGGGAGCCATCAGCGGTCAGCCATCAGCTTTCAGCCAGAGCGTATTTTGAGTAGGGGCAATCCCCTCTGACTGACCATTGGTGTCGACACAACTCCCCACCCCGGAGGGGTCACAGTCCATAGCCGGTGGTCAGCGCAGCGTCACCACCGGAATCGAGCATCCAGTGCCTCCTGTATCCCGGAGGGATTCTAGCGGCGCTGGCCAGTTCCGTGATGCGAAGGCTGCAATCCTTCGGGATAGATGGGCGCGAGGAGGCCGCCGTCCGGTGGTGTCGCTGCGCTCACCACCGGCTATGGGCTGAATTCCCTTCGGGAAAATGACAGCCGCAAGCTGAATTCGCATCTGCCTTGAGGGCGTGACGGGACTCGGCTGTTGAGTTGTGTAGAGACCGCTGATGACTGATGGCTGAATGCTGATCGCTTCCTGACTCCCATTTGCGTCCGCTTGTTCGTTCGGCAGTGACACTGCATACTCTCCGGCGGTCCGGGGCCTCGAACCCCCATATCCTCAATCGCTCTGACGGAGTCTCATTCATGCGGAAGTTCATGCAGTGGTGCGTAGTCGCAATCGCGGTCTGTGGAGCTGCGTCGGCTCAGGCCGCTGAGTTTTTCTTCCAGGACGGTGATGTCGTCGTGATGATCGGCGACAGCATCACCGAGCAGCATCTCTATTCAAACTACGTCGAGATGTGGACCGTCACTCGCTTCCCGAAGTGGAAGCTGACGTTTCGCAATGTCGGCATCGGCGGAGATCGGTCCCCCGGCGGCAACAATCGATTCGCTCGTGATGTGCTCAGCCACAAGCCGACTGCGATGACAGCTGACTTCGGCATGAACGACGGCGGGTACGGCGGCTTCAGTGAGAACGTCTTCAAGCCGTACATGGATGGCTTGCAGGGGATGGCCGACAAGGCCAAAGAGGCCAAGATCCGGTGTGCTTGGGTCACTCCGCAACCGCTCGACAACGATGTTCAAGGTCCGACGGCATTGACGGCCTACAACCAGACCCTCGAAAAGTTCTCGGAGGGAGTGAAGGTCATCGCCGACAAGAACGAAGGGCTGTTCGTCGACCAGTTCCACCCGTACTTGGCCGTGCTTGACGGGGCTCGGGCCAAGGGGCCAAAGTACGACCGCATCACCGGTGGCGATGCCGTCCACCCCGGCCCACCAGGGCAGGCACTGATGGCCGCCTCCATCCTCAAGGGCCTCAGCTTCCCCACGCTCGTGTCAGCGGTCGAGATTGATGCTGCCGGGGCGAAGGTCACCTCGTCCACAAACTGCACTGTCGAGGCCGTGACCGCTAAGGACGGTGGGGTCAGCTTTAGCCGCCTCGATGGAGCGCTGCCCTTCTTCCCCGCTGACGCCATAAGCATCCTGCCGCACGCTCCACTCCTGGAAGAACTCAATGACTATCGACTCAAGGTCACTGGCCTCGCAGCTGGCAAGTACGAAGTCCGCATCGGCGGGAAGAAGGTCGCCGAGCTGACGAGTGAACAACTCACCGCGGGAGCCAACATCGCCGCTGGGGCTCTCGCCGATGGCCCGATCGCGGAGCAGGCGAAAGCCGTGAAGGCCGCCGTCGAGAAGAAGAACAGCTTCCACCACGACCAGATCTTTCGTGGCATCGTGCTGAATGCCAATGTGCCCGGCTGGGTCTACGAGATCATTCCGCAGAAGGAACTGGAAGCCAAGAAGCAGACGATCATCGCTGACCGCTTGGCCAAGCTCCCCGCGCTCGATGCCGAGGTCGTCAAGGCATTGGAGATGAAAGCCAATTTGTTTGAGATCGTGCCAGTCAAGTAGCCGTATTAAAGTGAAGCACTCCCCTGAAAATCAGAAAGCCGGACAGCTCTTCAAGAGCTGTCCGGCTTTCTCGACAATACCCACCCGATATCTGCATCTCTACTTCGACGCATCTTCCAGGAGCTTCAGCAACGTCTCGCGAATCTTCGCTTCCGAATCAACGCTCAAATAGCTCGACCGTGCCCGCCAAGTTTCGTACCCACCCCATGCGTGATGCTCAGCGGTGGGAAGGTAACCGTTGTAGCCATTCGCGAGTGAGACGCAAAAGACCGGCTTGAGCGGACTGGCTGTCTTGATTGCCAGACCGGTCTCGACGAATGTTTCACAGGGGCTGCTGACCACTCCAAGTTCCCCAATCCGGAAGGCTTGCAGGATCACTTGGACCTTATCCGGGTAGCCGTCGAGCAGGACGGACTCACGCGCATAGATCTCGCGAGTCTTGGGGTACGGTCCCGGCCCCGCTTCAGCGAGCCACTGCTTGGCTTGCGTGAGTTGCTCGGCATTGGGCTTGCGGACACCCAGTTCGATCTCGGTTTGGGCGGCCTTCAGCGGAACCCAGTCGTGGTACTTGATGACCTTGTAAGCTGAGCAGGCCGCCTCGGCGACGCTGGCGGCCACGACCTTGATCTGTTCACCCGGCTCCCGCTTCAGCGGGCCATCGGATCCGAAGTTCACGTTGTTAATATTCGCGCTTGTCCCGTTGGACATGATGCCGACGAACGGTGGGTCGAGAGTTGTTGCTTCGAGCTTGATCGCCACTTGGCTCGCAAACTCGGCGAAGTAGTCCGCCGAGAGCGCTTCGACGCCTCCCACATAATGCAGAGAATAGTTCGCCAACAAGCAAATCGGTCGCCCACTGACCGCACGGACCGAGATCATCGAGACTTCGGGGTCGGTCGGACCGGACACTTCTCGGGTGACGCTCTTATCAAAGCCGGGGTTCATTCGCACCTTGTCGGTCGTACCCCCGAACGGGTCGGTGTTCACTACCCCATCATTCGTGAACCAGCGACGATTGAACACTTGATCCGCGTCACGTCCCACGCCCCACCCGATTTGTGCGGGCTCCCGCTGCTTCCAAGCCTGCTCCACACCCTCGGCAATCTTCCGAGCCAAATAGCGTTTGTATTCCTCTTCCGGATCACTCTGGAACACCCCCGTCACCGTGACAGCTGTGTGCGTATGAGTGGCCGACATCATCATCCGGTTTGCAGGGATGCCCGTCTTTTCGCTGGCGAGCGTTTTCGCCTCGTCGAACACATCACGCGGCACCATGCAGCTGTCGACGACGACGAACACGAGAGAGCCGTCGCCGTCGTCCAGAACCAGGCATCGTGCGTGCAGTGGGTCGACCGCCATCGTCGCTTTACGATCTCCCATCCCGCCATTGACGGAGACCGGCCACTTCTCGGGCGTGATGTCTTGGGCGACAGCGCCTGCTCGAAATTCGTTCTCCGCAGCACCAGTCAGAAAAGTATTACCACACACGGCGCACGATATCGCGACACACCAGACAGCAAAACGCATCACTCTCTCCTCGAAATGGACATCGAGAACCGATTCAGTCCCGAGAATACGTTGCCAGCAGACAGCATACAATCCAGGGGCCCGGAGGCTGCAGCTTGCAGTGCATCCGTTCATTGTCGATCTCTAGGATTCAGTCGCCCGACGCGTCAGCGAGGGGAGCCGCCACTGGGAAAGCCCACTAGGGCGGGTGCTGGTAACGTGATCCTGGAGGGCATCGAGAGACGTACTCCCTGGATGATGCGTCAGGTTGCAGGTTCTATGGTCAGACTCCATTGAGAGAGAGCACTGATCCGCACTTTCCCAGTCAATGGCCAGTAGCGCCAATTGGCGAATGCACCCCTTCGGAGATTCCGACAGCGGGCAGGTTTGCCAACGTGCGGTCTGGTGGCAACAATGCGGCGTCCCCGCGATTCTCAGTAGAGGCGGGACACGGCCTGCATTCGCCTCTCCGCATTCAACACACTGAACACCCATGACCGGCAACGCCTTCGGTTCACGATCCACCCTCAAGACCAGCAGCGGTGATTACTCGATCTTCCGTTTGCAAAAACTGGCTGAGGCCGGGATGCAGGGGATCGACTCGCTGCCGTATTCGATCCGTGTGCTGCTGGAGGCGTGCCTTCGCAACGTCGACGGGTTCATCGTCAACGAGGAGCATGTCGCCGAAGTGGCCGGGTGGAACGCCACCAAGCCGAAGGAAGTCGAGATCCCCTTCATGCCGGGCCGCGTGGTGTTGCAAGACTTCACCGGGGTGCCCGCTGTGGTCGACCTCGCAGCTCTCCGCGAGGCGATGGTCCGCATGGGCGGCGACCCCAAGAAGATCAACCCGCTCGTGCAATGCGATCTTGTCATCGATCACTCGGTGCAGGTCGACCAGTTCGCCACCGAGGGGGCCTTGCAGGGCAACATCGATATCGAGTTCGAGCGGAACATCGAGCGGTATCAATTCCTCAAGTGGGGCCAGAAGGCGTTCCAGAATTTCCGCGTGGTGCCGCCGTCGATCGGCATTGTGCATCAGGTGAATCTGGAATACCTCGCGACCGTCTGTCTCACGAAGAACGGCGTGGCCTATCCCGATTCGCTTGTCGGCACCGATAGCCACACGACGATGATCAACGGCCTCGGCGTCGTCGGCTGGGGCGTCGGCGGGATCGAGGCCGAAGCCGTCATGCTCGGACAGCCGATCTACATGCTGCTGCCGGAAGTGGTCGGGTTCAAGATCACCGGTGAGTTGCCGGAAGGGGCGACCGCGACCGACCTCGTGCTGACGGTGACGCAGACGCTCCGCAAGCATGGCGTCGTCGGCAAGTTCGTCGAGTTCTACGGGCCGGGCCTGACCGCCATGAGCCTCGCTGACCGGGCCACGATCGCCAACATGGCTCCCGAGTATGGAGCGACGATCGGGTTCTTCCCGGTGGACGCCGAAACGCTGCGGTACATGGAACGGACTGGTCGCTCGAAGTCGACCGTGGATATTGTCGAGCGATACTACAAAGAGCAGGGCCTGTTCCGCACCGACGCTTCGCCGGAGCCACGCTTCAGTAGCAAGCTGGAACTGGACCTGTCGACGATCCAGCCGTCCATGGCCGGACCGAAGCGTCCGCAAGACCGCGTGCTGCTCAAGGACATGAAGTCGACTTGGCACAAGGATCTGACCACGACGTTTGGCAAAAATACAGCTCATGTTCCGGTCGTTGCCTCCGGTCCGAAGCCCTTCGCTATCACCGATGGAGCCGTCGTCATCGCAGCCATTACTTCCTGCACCAACACCAGCAACCCCAGCGTCATGGTCGCAGCTGGTTTGGTCGCACGCAACGCCGTCGCGCGGGGGCTGACTAGCAAGCCATGGGTCAAGACCAGCCTCGCCCCCGGCAGCCGCGTCGTCACCGATTACCTCGACAAGGCCGGTCTGACCGCGCCGCTTAACGCCCTCGGTTTCAACACCGTTGGGTACGGCTGCACGACCTGCATCGGGAACAGTGGACCACTGCCGGAAGCGGTCTCGCACGCGATCACCGAAGGGAACCTCGTGGCCGCTGCTGTGCTCTCCGGCAACCGCAATTTCGAGGGCCGTGTCCAGCCGCAGGTGAAGGCGAACTACCTCGCCAGTCCGCCGCTGGTGGTGGCCTATGCGATCGCCGGGACGACCGATATCGACCTCGCCACTGAGCCACTCGGCACGGGGAAGAATGGGAAGCCAGTCTATCTCAAGGACATCTGGCCGTCGCAAAAAGAAATCAGCGACACGATCGCGTCATCGCTCAGTCCCGACATGTTCACTACTCAATACGGCAAGGCTGCTGATGGCCCGCCCGAATGGCAACGAATCAAGGGATCGGTCGGCGATCTGTACCAGTGGGATGCGAAGAGCAGCTACATCCAGGAGCCGCCGTTCTTCGTTGACATGCCCAAGGTTCCCGGCCCGATCCACAGCATCACCGGAGCCCGGTGTCTCGTCTCGGTCGGCGACTCCGTCACCACCGACCACATCAGCCCCGCTGGCAACATCAAGAAGGACTCCCCCGCCGGACTCTATCTTCGCGAGAGCGGCATCGCCCCCGAAGACTTCAACAGCTACGGAGCCCGCCGCGGCAACGACCGCGTGATGACCCGTGGCACATTCGCGAATATCCGCCTCAAGAACCTGATGGTGCCCGGCAAGGAAGGAAACTACGCCGTCTACTTGCCGACGGGCGAGGTGATGAGCATCTACGACGCCGCCATGCTGTATCGGGGAAGCCTAGGGCCTAATGCCCAGGGCCTAGAGCCAGCAGACTCTGGCCATCAGCCATCAGCCATCAGCCATCAGCCCACGCCCCTCGTCGCGCTGGCTGGCAAAGAGTACGGCACCGGCTCCTCCCGCGACTGGGCCGCCAAGGGAACCTACCTGCTCGGCATCCGCTGCGTGATCGCCGAAAGCTTCGAACGCATTCACCGCTCGAACCTCGTCGGCATGGGCGTACTCCCGTTGCAGTTCCGCGAAGGCGAGACCCGCGACATGTTCGACCTCGACGGCACCGAGACCTTCGACATCGCCCTCGACGACACCCTCAAGCCGCGCCAAGCTGTGGAAGTCACCGCGTGCCGAGCGAACGGCGAAGAGGTCTATTTCGTCACCACCTGCCGCATCGACACCCCCGTGGAAGTCGAGTACTACCGCCACGGCGGGATCCTGCACAAGGTGCTGCGGGACCTCGTGAAGGGGTAGTCAACCCTAGCCGGCGGTCGAGCGCAGCAACACCACCGGAAAGCATGCTCCCCCCAGGCCCTTTATCCCGAAGGGATTGGAGCCCTGTGATCGGCGGGGTGGCCCATCAATACCTTCCGTCACGGACGGACAAATGTGCCGGTCCCACGGTTATTCCACCGCCCGTAAGAACTCCCAGATGGCGTCGAACTGTTTCGCGGCATCTCCGTCGAGGATCTGCCGCACTTTGGTGGTCTTCCCGTCGGCAGCGAGCTTGGGCATGCGGGTGCCGATGTCGAAGCGGGGCGGATCGAGCACCCATTGGCGGTAGAAGTCGTACCGCATCCGCTCCTTCGTCAGGGTGAAGTTGATGCCGGGGGCGAGCAGCGTTTTCGCGTCGCCGGTCGGCGGCTGGTTCCCGAGGGCGTGACACTGGCGGCAGTCGAGAGCGGTGTTCTGCATCAGTTGGGCTCCGAGGTTCGGACCGTCTGGGAGCGGGGTCGGTCCGCTCGGCTCGTTCGCGTCGAGGATGCCGTGTTGGGCGGCCATCCCGGCAGCCAGTATCTCCGCATAGGCAGGGAACGCGGGCATTCGGGCCTTCAGCCAAGGACGCGGACGCTCCTTGAGTTCCCCCTTCAGCAGCTTGGCCACCCACGCCTCGTGCAGCTTCTCCCCGGTCCAGGTCAGCTGGGGGAGTTGCTCGGGGGCGAGACCGCTTTCGCTCTCTTCAGCGATGAGTTCCGCACGGGGGCTGACCTTGAGGTCGCGAGTGTGGCAGGCGACACAGTTGAGGCGAGTGATGAGCGTCTCGGTCCGTTCGCTGAGTGACTCAGGTGAGTCGGGCAGGCCGGGATTCTCCAGGAACTTGGTGATGGCCAATTGCTGCCGGTCGGTGAACACGTAGCGCGGGGCGGCAGCGGGCACGGCCTCCGCGAGGCAGCCCTTACCAAGATCGCGGAACGACAGCGCGAGTCGCCGTGTCACTTCTGCGAGTTCCCCCTCACGAGTCCCATGACACGCCGCACAGCCGCGCGCGGCATACACCTTGGCCCCGTTAGCGGCGTTTCCGATTGGACGAATCTCTGATCGCCTCACCGGTGTGGGGCGATGCAGCAGAGCCACAAGAGCACTCGCCTCGTCATCGCTGAGTTGGAAGTCGGGCATTCGAGTCGCGGGGTGATGCACGGTCGGCGACTTGAGGAACTCTTTCAACGCCAAGGGGCGGAACTTGTCTCCGACATGATCGAGTGCTTTACGAGTACGGCCCACCGCTGGCCCGTCGGTCAATGCCTTCCGATCAATGGTATGGCAGGCGATGCAGCCGAGATCTTCGAACAGCGTGCGGCCGCGCGCGGCCAAAGCTTCATCCGCAGGGAGGGGTGGATCGGCCACTTCTTCTCCGAGATACGCCAAGAGGTCGGCCACCGCCTGCTGATCCTCCGCCCGATGGGCATCAAACAAATGCGGCATACTGCGGCGTGTGGCCGTCCAGTCGGAGAGAGGCTCGTCGGCCTTCGGGGCGGAGGCCAGCAGATGGTCTCGCACCCAGTCGCTCTTCAATCGAGCGGCCACCCCCTTAAGGCTCGGGGCGGCTGTCTCCGCTGAGTTCCACCGCGCAGCGTCCTTGGGATGCACTCCCTCGGGGGCTGCGTGACACCGCGCACATTTCAGCGTCTCGATCAGCTCTCGTCCCTCGTGAACCAGTTCGCGAGTCAGCAGCTGCTGATCCGGCAGATGGAACAGCGCGGTCGGCGGCAGTGTCTCCTCGGCGAAGTCCGGCCCCGACCACAGCACCCGCATCAGTTGGCCGATGCCTTGTTTTTGCTTGGAGAGAACCGGATCGCCGGATTCGATCACGATCTCGTTGTACCCCGCATGCAGTTCGACCTCGCCGACATCGGACGCGGGCAAGACGTTCTGATTGTCGGTGATCTGGTGCCCGTTGATGCGGATCTGGCCATGCCCGTTCGTCCGCATGCGGAAGTGATAGGTGCCGCGCTCGGGCACCTTCAACCACCCCTCCTTGCGATACGAGGTGAGTCCCAGCGGCAGCCACGGGGAGGCGGGGGTGTACGGCGGATGAGAGGTCGCCCCCATCCGGACCACACGGCGATCGGTCGCCTTCCCCAGATAGAGAACTTCCAGGAGGCCCGGTCGCAGGCCATCGAGTACCTCCTTGGGAAGTGTCCCCGGAGCGATCCGCCGCACGATCTGCGCTTCGGGGATCAATTCGTCGGGGATGCGATGCAGCGTGTAGGCCACGGTCCCGCGCGTCGGTTGCTCCTTCACTTCGAGTTGCAGATTGAAGCGGATGGTGAGCTGGCAGCATGGTTGCAGCCCATCGATTTCCAGGAACACGGTCTGGCGGTCGAGCTTGGTCGCCGACTTCACCACGAGTTCATCGCGCCCTTGCTCATTGGGTTTGGAGAGCTTGTAGTCGGCGGACCCGTAGACCTGCGAATACTTGTAGTTCCACGCCTCGACGTGGTAGTTCGTGTGGTCCTCAATGTCGTTGCCGAGGTGCGCCGGGAAGTGAATCGCCAAGCCGTTCTTGTACGTCTTGATCGAATCAGGCAGGTACGGCGGGTTCGACTTCGTATGCCGCACGCGGTGCAGGCACCCGTCTTGCGTCGCAGCTGTCGTCCACCCGCGCAGGCCGGTCACGTACAGTTGGCCATCGTGTGGGCTGAACTTGCCGCGACAGGCTCCGGAATCGAACACGAACGGGAACGCCACGGTGCCGCCTTGCAGGACCGAGTCGCCATTCGGTCCCGAGACTCGCTCTTGCAGCACCTGCAGCATCGTGCATTGGCCGTACGAGAAATGCAGCATCGTCCCGCGCGGCAGGCCCCACTGGTCGCTGTCGACCCACACTTCGCCGCCGCTGGAGTTATCGACACGGCGTGGGATGTAGGTGAACGGAGCCTCAACGCCGACTGTCTTCAGCGGGTCATGCAGAGCGATCAGCGGTTGTTCGAGCTTGTTCGGTGGCAGTGGTCCGGGGTATCCGAAGTGGTCGCCCTTCTGGATGTCGAAGATCCCGGTGGCGGGGGTCCATTCGCCTTCCTGTGGAGAGGCTGAGAGCTGGCCTTGCGGACCGAGTCCCATGCCGTTGGGGTTGCGCAGGCCAGTGCCGATGACCTCGATCGTACGACCGTCAACGGAGGTGCGGACCGCACCCTGCTTGGCATGCAAGAAGTAGAACCGCCCGTCCTTGTCGGCTTCGAGGCAGGTCACGTAATCGTGCCCGCCCGATGACGTGTCGTACTGGTTCGTGAAGCACTCGTAGTCGTCCGCCTCGCCGTTCCCATCCCGATCGCGCAGCCGCGTGATCTGATCGCGACCGAGGACGTACACCTCGTTATTGAAGACCTTCAATCCCAGCGGCTGAAACAGTCCGGTCGCGTATCGCTTCCACGCCAGCTCCCGCAGTTCTCCATCGATGCCGGAAACTCGCCACACATCGCCATGCACCGTAGACACGAACGCTGTCGTCAGCGGATCGATCCCGTCATGGACCGGACCAGCTGCGGGGAAGTCGACGCCAGTGGTGAAGAACAGAGCCTTGTAGGGGTTGTCGAACGGGATGTTCAGCGTGTCGAGGACATACGGGTGCCGACCGCTGAACGAGGTCGAGCCTGTGGTCGTGATCTTCTCGGTCCAGCGCGCCGGACCGGGGGCGATCCACTCGGTGAGGGACTCGCTCTTCACGTTCGGGAGCAGTTTGGTCACTGTCGCTGCGTCGTCTTCGAAGCGGATGGAATAAAGTAGCTTGAAACGAACGGGCTTCTCTCGCGGCGGAATGGTGAGTAGAGCGTTGTCGTGCGCTGGCAGCAATCCATATCCGGGTGCGGTTGCGTCCTCGGGGATGATGACCACGCGGCGGCGGATGGCCCCCTCGGTCTGCATGAGTGTGTGGGTATCACCGAGTGGCGACGAGATGACTTTTCCCTGATCCGCCCCGAGCAATTTCAAGGTGATGCGGCTGGCTCCGGGATCGATCTCGAACTGCCGGGAGAAGACACCATCCGCATCGCGCCAAGGTGACTCGCGGACGACGGTCCCATCAACCGTGTATTCCAAAACGACGCGCGGATCGTGCGAATACATCCGGCGGAACTGGACCTTCGAATCGAACCAGATCGGCCCTTCGGGGATCGCCAGCTGCAAGGTGCCGTTGGGCTGGGGCGAAGCGATGATCCCATATCGCGCAGGGTCGAACTTCAAGAACCCGCCGGTCCAGATCGCCCGCAGGCCGCAATGCTGTGAGTCGTAGCACAGGGTCGCCCCTTGGTCATCGCCCACGCGGATTGAGAGTCCCTTCTTCACAGGGCCATTGGGGAGCGAGACGATGCTGGCCAGCCAACGCCCGATCTCGCTCTCCTGCCAGCGGCCATCGACCGAGTTCTTCTCGGTCCAGTCAAACCCGACCTGCTCTTTGCCCCAGTGGTTCTGCTCGGACTTGGGGGCTGCGGTATTGGTGGGGCGGACATTCCTGTCTGCCTCCGGAGGCGGGGCCGAGGCGAACGCATCGAGCTTCCGCTTGCACTCATCCGGCGACTTCCCATCGGTGAGCTTGTCGAAGTGCCACAGCCCCAGCGTCGTCGCCAGTTGCTTCTCATCCAGGACCGGCGCTTCGGTCGGCAGTTCGGTAAACTCGCGCACCCCGCGAGTAAACCGCACCTCGTCGATCAAACCCGCACAGCCGATCGTCCCCTCCACGAGTTGACCAATGGCGATCGGTCCGGCCTCAGCGGGCTTCGAGGGCGGCAGCGGTTTATCGAGTGCCACCTTCCCATCCACCATCAGCCGCAGTCTGCCAGGTTCGAAGGTCATCGCGACATGGTGCCACTGCCCATCGGCGATGTGTACCTCAGTCTGGTAGTCTCCACCGCGACCCGGCATGAAGACCGCGAAGTGCCCCGACCCGGCGTGTGAGTACATCTCCCAATGCGTGGCCGACGACTTCGGCTCGCTCGCCATCAGGATGTTGAACCCCTCCTTCGAAGTCAGCTTCGTCCAGCAGTCGACCGTCACCGTGGCGTTGCGATGCTCGGCGTGCGCGGCGAAATAGGCTCCGCCCTGCGCGGCATCGAGGGCCTTGCCGAACTTGCCTTCGGCGAGGACCAGTTTGCCAGTCGGCTTTGGAGTTGGAGCGGCGACCTCCTTCGGCGGTTCGGCCTTGGGTACTGGCGCTGCCCCATCGGCTGTGAAGGCGATCACCTGGCGGTTCGCGGCCCAGGCGGTCGCGCGGCGGAGCATCTCGTTGGCCTCGAACGCCTCATAGGTCCGCTCGCTATGCCCGAGGAGGGTTTGGAACACCCGCCCCTTGCCATAGGTATACGTCCACGCCAGCGGCTCATCACGGTCGGTACTCTTCGAGTGCGCAGTGATCAGCGGTTCGATCGGGTCGGGGCCGTCCTGGCGGAAGTAGAGTTCATCGACGATCGGGAAGCCCTTGAGGCCCGCCGTGATCTCATGGGGGAGCACGGTCACGGAGACCTCAAACGGCCCGAACGCATCGTGCCCGCTCTGAGCCTCGTTTTTGCCGTTGTGGTTCCAGACCCGTCGCACAATCTTGCGGTACTCCGGCCAGTCAGACTCACCCGCCATCGGCAGCGAAGCGTTCCACGCCCCGTTGGCGAAGTGAACCACCACCAGCCCGCCGCCGTCTTGCAGGAAGTCCATGAACTCCTGCTGGGCCTTCGGCGAGAGGGCTTTCGGATCATGCCAGTTCGCGTAGCTGTTGAGCAGGACCACATCCTGAATCTGAATCAGCTTGGTGAAGGCCGTCTCGGGATCGGTGCTGACGGTGACTGTGACGCGGGGGTCGAGTTCGAGTTGGGCCTGGATGACCGGGGTCGTCTTCTCCCAGTTGTGCCACTTGTGGGCCTCGTTCCCGGTGATCAGCAGCACACGGATCGGCTCCTCGTCAAGCTGGGCTTTGTCGGTGCCATGCACACCGGAGAGAGCTGCGGTCACTTCTTGATGGGTGAAGTAGCGGGCCTGGACGCCGCCCTCGGGGACTTCGACTTTGGCCGTCCAGGCGAGGGCGTTGAGGATCAGCGTGCGGAACTCGGCGACCTTCCAGTTCTCGTAGAAGTGGCCGCAGGTGGTGCCGAACCCGCGACCGCCGTGGGGGCGTTCCTTGGCCCAGGCGACCACCTTCCCGTCGGGTTCGCGACCGGGAAGGACTGGGACGGAGAGCAGCGGAGTGGCTGTCTTGACGGTCGCTGCATCAGCTCCTTCGGGCAGGAACCGCACGTTGAAGTAGAACTCCTCCTTCATCGAGAACGGCTTCAGCCCCCGGCTCAACGCATGCTCCGGCGAAGCGATCTCGATCGGCGTATCGTGTGTCTGAATCGCCGAGTACCACTTCTTTTGCCCGTTCTCCTCCCAATCAAAGTAGCCGCCCGACCAGTCGAGAATCTGCGTCGCATACTTGTCTGGAGCGAACGTCGAGAAGTGAAACGTACAGAACCCGCACCCGCGATCGATCTGCTTCTGCACTTGGGCGAGGTGCTCCGCCGACCCGAAGTGCGGGGCCTCCGCATAGAGATCCCCATCGCGACCGTCCGAGATCACCATGATCGTGTCGGCATCATCGAGCGTGACCGGATCGGTCGGCCACCCGTCGAGGTGATACTCCACCCGCACTTGATCCTTGATGTTCGAATGATCGAGCATCACCTTCAGCAGCTTCACGCTCCACGGATAATCGTGAATGCCGTTGCCGACCGGCCCGTGGCTCTTCTGGCCAGCGATCAGCACGATCTTTCGCGGCGGTTCCACAGCCAGTGAGAATGAAGTCCAGCCGAACAGGCACAAGTAGAGGGCAATCAGAGTGCGTCGCATCAGCGGTCCTCGGGTCGAGTGATCACAAGAGAGTGCATCGTGGATCACGACGAGAGATCGTAAGGCGGGGCAATCGGCGGCACAATGTGGGGGCCAATCCGTCATTGCCGAGTGAACAATTTAAACACTGGCAATAGTTGGGCAGCGCCACTTTCCCGAGAACGATGGGTGGCGGGGTCAGGAGGCTTTGCGGATGGCCCCGGCGTGGGGAACCGTGACCTGCCGGTCGCTTCTCAGACCGACGCGATGGACCCATCTCCCCCCATCTTCGAAAGCTCCACGTCCACCTCGGTCGGGGCCATCCGCAAAGCCTCCTGACCCCGCCACCCCGGTGTTTTTCTCACGGAAAACGACAAGTGGCGATGTCCAAACAGGGTATGCAGTATCGCATTCACTTCGACCTAAAAAGAAAGCCGCCCGAAACAATTCGTCTCGGGCGGCTTTGAATTCAAGGTTTCCACCGGTCAGAGGAACACCAGTCCTCTGGCCTGGCTAGTCCGCGAACGCTGCGTCGAACGCCCGGCCCGAGGGGCGGAAGTCGATGTTCTTGCAGAACTGCGCAGCTTCGGCGGCCCCAGCCTCGCGGTCCATGCCGGAGTCTTCCCACTCGACCGACAACGGCATATCGAAACCGTACCCAGCTGCATTGAGAGCGCGAATGATCTCTTCGAAGCGGACAGCTCCACGACCCACCGACCGGAAGTCCCAGCCGCGGCGCGCGTCACCGAACGACAGGTGGCTCGACAGGATGCCGCTGCGGCCATTGAGGGTCGTCGAAGCGTCCTTCATGTGGACGTGGAAGATGCGGTCGGGGAACTCGCGGATGAAGTCGACGGGGTTCACGCCTTGCCAAATCAGGTGCGACGGGTCGAAGTTGAAACCGAACTCGGGGCGATGGTTGATCGCCGCTAGTGCCCGGTGGGTCGAGTAAATGTCGAACGCGATCTCAGTCGGGTGAACCTCGAGGGCGAACCGCACGCCGCACTCTTGAAACACATCCAAGATCGGATTCCAGCGGTCAGCGAACTGCTGAAAGCCCGCTTCGATCATCGACTTCGGCGTCGGGGGAAAGTCGTAAATCAGGTGCCAAATGCTGCTGCCGGTGAATCCGTTCACGACGCTCACGCCCAGCTTCTTGGCGGCTCGGGCGGTGTCCTTCATCTCTTCCGTCGCCCGGCGGTTGACGCCCGCTGGTTCTCCATCACCCCAGATTGCGGGTGAGAGAATCGACTTATGCCGGATATCGATATTGTCGCAGACCGCTTGCCCGACGAGGTGATTCGAAATCGCAAACAGCTTTAGGTCGTACTTGTCGAGCAGGTCACGTTTGCGGCTGCAGTAGGTGTCGTCGGAGAGGGCCTTGTCGACTTCGAAGTGGTCGCCCCAGCAAGCCAGTTCTAGTCCGTCATAGCCAAACTCTTTGGCCTTGCGGCAGAGGTCTTCCAACTTCAGATCGGCCCATTGACCGGTGAAGAGCGTGACGGGACGCGGCATACTGAGGACTCCTCAAACTTGTCAGTTCGGGCGGGAATGGGTGACAATCGTTCGCGAATCTGCCCCGGACTGCGATGTCTAAGTTGTCATCATCACGATTCAGAGCGAAGCGTCAAGCGACTGGAACTGGGCGGACTTTGGTGCTGGTCACTTGTCGTTGTGGGGTAAGTGGACTGCCCACACAGCGGCGTGTTCCGCACTCCATTCCTACGGAACCTTTTTTAACCACGTCACTCGCCCCGCGTCGACCCACTCGACAACGAAGATGTTCCCGTCTCGGTCGAAGCAGGCGTCGTGCGGGTGGATGAACTGGCCGGGCTGCCAGCGGTGCGGCTCGGCTCGCATCTGAAAGTTGTTGGAGAGGACTTCCGTTCGCCATGCCGGGTCATCGCCGAGATGAATGATCGGCTGGTTGTCGAGATCGAACAGCGACACGCGGGCGTGCAGGTCGGGGACCAGCATCACCTCATCCTGAATGTCGACGTTCGCCGGGAAGAGCAGACCGTGGACGAACCCTTGGTGCTGTCCATCGAGCGTAAAGTATTGCAGCCGCGCGTTCGCTCGATCCGCCACCACGATCGCGGGTTCGCGCCCCGGACGGTCATCCAGCCACAACCCGTGCGGGGTCTGGAGTTGTCCCAGCCCATCGCCGATCCCGCCGAAGGTACGGACCCAGTTCGCATTCGCATCGTACTGATGGATGTAGTGCGATCCGTATCCGTCGGAGACGTAGAACCCACCATCCGGATGGAAGCAGAGATTGGTCGGATTGAACTCGTTGAGGTTCTGATAGACCCCCGCCTCGCGCGGATAGCGCAGCTTCCAGATCCACTCGCCCAGGAGGTCGGTCTTGATGATCTGCCGCTGGACAGTGTGGCACTGATACAGGAACTCGATGCCGTCTTCCACGCGGATGTCGATCCCATGCCCGCCGCCTGCGTACTCCTTTCCGAACGATCGCACGAACTGCCCATCGGGATCAAACACCAGCACCGTATCGAGCGGAGCGTCGGCGTCTCCCTGGTGCGTGATGTAGACCAGTCCCTCGCGGTCGATCGTCACCCCGTGCGTATTCTTCCAACGGAAGCCGTCTGGAAGTTGAGCCCAGTCGTGGTAGCACTCGTACTGGTATTCGCCGCAGCCGATCAGGACGGGTGGGGTCATTGCGAAGTCCCCGGCGGTGAAGTGATGGGAGAGGCAGTTGTCT
>JAYSUV010000118.1:0-5810 GCA_043718945.1 Planctomycetota bacterium | reverse complement strand
CGTGGTAGCACTCGTACTGGTATTCGCCGCAGCCGATCAGGACGGGTGGGGTCATTGCGAAGTCCCCGGCGGTGAAGTGATGGGAGAGGCAGTTGTCTCCGTATACTCGTCAATTATGGTGCGGAAACTCTCGACATTAAACTGGGGATAGTCAGACCGCAGCCGTTCGAAATCTCGCCAGAACCACTCCTCGTTAAATCCCACGAAGTCAATCGTGGAAAAGAACGCCATATTGTGTAACCAGTCTGCGACCGCTCCGGCATAGCGAATCCTCTGCCCCTCACGTCGCCAATAGAAAGGGTTCCAGGCACTGAACCATCTACTGCTCATCCATCCCAGCGGGCGAATGTCCAACATCGCCAGGTACAGTAAGTATCGATACGCATTCTTTCGCTGGTCATCCACAGGCATCTCCCCGACTCTGGCTGTGACAAAAATATTCCACCAGAGAATTCCACGACTAGGCGAGCCTTCGTAGCCTGGACCCCCAGGTCCGGGCGGAACGGACCTGGGGGTCCGTTCTACTTTTCGTCGCACATGCAATCGTGGAATGCTCTCATGTGGACTTGTGAGTTGTGCGAGGACGGCAGAATTCTTACGAATTCTGCGACGCTGAACATTATTCCCGAATCAACCCCAGCAGTGTCCGCACGTTGACGGCGTCCATGTCTTCGCCGTCGCGTTCTTCCTTCTTCGTCTCCAGATACATCGGGCGGTCGGCAAAACGTAAGTCGTTCATGAGGTGGCGGAACGGTTCGAGTCCTAGGCATCCCTCGCCGATGTGGTCGTGGCGGTCGACGCGGCTAGCCAACGGCTTCTTGCTGTCGTTGAGGTGGAACGCCCGGATGCGGTCGATGCCGACCACGTCGTCGAACTCTTGAAACGTCGCCGCGTACTCCTCAGCTGTCCCGAGTGGATAGCCAGCTGCGAAGATGTGGCAGGTGTCGACGCAGACGCCGAAGCGGTCGGGGTCTTGGACCTCGTTGATGATGTGGCCGAGGTGCTGAAAGCGGTAGCCGAGTGTCGATCCCTGCCCCGCCGTGGTTTCGATCCAGGTCTGGACGCGGAAGCCAGCGGTCCGTTGGTTGATGATGTTGAACGCTTCGACCACGCGGTTCAGTGCGTCAATCTCTTCGGAGTCTACGGCAGCTCCCGGATGCATGACGACGCCGGTCAGCTCCAGTGCTTCGGCCCGCTCCAGTTCGATCACGAAGGCCTCGATCGACTTGTTCCACAAGTCGTCCTTCTCGCTCCCGAGGTTGATGAGGTAGCTGTCGTGGGAGCAGTGATGATGAATGTTGTTTCGGGCGACCGCTTCTTTGAAGAGCCGGATCTCTTCGTCAGTCAGCGGCTTGGCGTTCCACTGACTGGCGTTCTTGGTGAAGATCTGGACGGTGGGCATCCCGAGCGCACCCGCAGCGTCCGCCGCCTTGTAGTAGCCGCCCGCGATACTGAGATGTGAGCCGATGAGTCGTTGCATCACGTCAAGATAAAGCAAAGCGATGCTGATCGCTACTGGTTGCCGGGAGGGAATGTGAGAGAGTGAATACATTCGCCACGAGGAGACAGCTTCCTGCTGATTTGACCGACCGATTCTCCTCCGTGAATATGCAGTCTTACTCAACCAAACTTTGGCGGTTGGGAAGGTGTTGACCACCCATGAGTCAACAGAGAGGCATCACTGCTGGCCACCACCCGACACCGCCATCAGCCCAATGATCGCGGCTGAGATTGCGGCACGCGCAGCGTGATCAGCACGCGGGCCAACTCATTCGCTGACAGCAGCCCAGCGGAATTCTTCGCGAACTCCCGCGAAATATGCCAGCGGGAAAGCATCTCAAACATCACTTCGCAGGCCGGAAGTGACATGCCAAACTTTTTCTTGATCGGAATCGCTTCGCTAGGAGCCATGTCCTGGAACTGGCTGATGAGGAGAAAATCCCCCTCATTGGGCAGGTTCAAGTGGAACGCCTGCAACGTATCGACCAGTCGCGGGTCAAAGTCATGATGAACCTCGCGCGGCCCGTTTCGCATGTATCGCCGGGCCGTCTGCGGATCGACCGACACGATCCGAGCCGCTGTCTCGCAAACGGCGTAGATCACGCTTTCGTCCGCGAGGGTCGCCTGATGCCGGTTGGGATCGATGTGCCGCGCCCATGTCGCGAGCAGGAAATCGAGCTGGACTTGCGGCGGCACGGGGCGAAGGAACGGCACCTCGGTCAGAAAGCCAAAGCTGCGATCCCCGGTGAGACCGACCTGATCGGCCAGCGTGATGCGTTCCAATGTTTCAAAGAACGCGACACGAAACGCGATGTACGCGACATCGGTGTTCGGCACAGTGGTATCGCAGACCGTGAGCATCAAAGCCACAGTGGCAAATCGCATACCTGCCGACAAGCGGGTTCCGGGCTGTGGCGGGCCGGTTTTCTAAGTCTTCCGCGTAACGGGAGTTACATCTTCGTTCGGTAGCCCAGTCTGCCGACCTCCCCACAACGATGTGGTCTTCACACGACATTCACAAAGCCTCGAGTGTGGCGAAAATGCCACATCTGAGAGAGGGTGACTTCTGTCGATCAGCGACCGGAGCTACTGGCCAAGCCGAATGTGTGAACGATGAATCACGGAAAGCCATATTGCGGGATGAGGTGTATGCAACTCATCAACACGGTGATCGCTTCATGCGGTGACCGGATCAACCACGACAACTCCCGGAGCAACTCCCGCCATCCGAACGAAGTGAGAAATATTGAATGTCAGAAGATGCGACACCTCATGGACGTGGCAGACAGCGACCAAGCGTGCGTCGTGAACCTGTTTGCCAATCACACCTACTGTAGCGACAAGAGCCTTCCAGGTCGGGTAAATGTCAGGTGTCTCTGCCAGGAGTGGGAACGTGTCCTCGAAGACCGTTGCCTTGGCCACTGCGTCGTCAATTGACAGTCCCAATCCATTCACAGTTCTGGGACGCGTGGCCATGTTGCGGAATTCGACGAGGTTCTGAGCGGTGACATGCAGAGTCTCACCGCGACGATGCAAGTCGATCACACACTGTGCTGCGACGGTGTGGAACGGGTCGGCTGTATTGGCCAGTCGAGCGAGTACGCTGGTATCAACCAAGTAGGCCATCACTCGTACAGCCCTTCACAACTGAGGGCCTCATGGGACGGTGCCACTCCGCAGTCAGACGCCGCTCCCAGCAATCGTCGCTCCCACTCGTCCCGTGGTTGAAGGCGTGGCGTGGGGATCAGAAAACGATCACGGAGGACATTGAGGGCCAGGACTTCCGGAGCCACGCCCTGTTGATGGGCGATATCCATCAAGGCGGACTCCAGATCGCGTTCCAAGGTAATGACCATGTGGGGTTCTCCTCAATGGCTGAGTCTGCAAAACACGAGATGGGGTGATCTGGGTGAACTGTATTCAAAGTGTCACGCAGCCCCAGTTTCATGCAACGACTGATTCACGGAAGCGGACTGCCTCTCCACCAATTCCGCTCGGTGGTGGTACAAGACCGCCAACAACTCTTCATCGTCGATATCCCCCAGCGACCGACCCGTTTGGTCCTCGCCCAGGAATCCGAGGTGGGCCAGCAACTGCCCCAGTCGAATCGCGGGAGACAACTCGCAGAGTTCGGTCAGCAGAGTGAGCGCTTCGTGTTGGGTGGCTGAGATCATGACAACAAGTCTCCGATCAGGGACTCCGACTCGTAGGCCCGACGCAGCCGACCAATGACTTCCACGCGGACCAAAGTTCCCGGAGCGAGCTGGGCGATGCGAGTCGCCCGGGTCACACCGTTGTAAATCACCAGCACCCCATCCGCGCCTTCGTACACAATCAGTGGTGGCATCCCGATAGACGACGCCCCGAACCGGGCGATCTGCCGATTCAGCTTCACCGGGTCGGCACCGGTGCGGCGGGACGCAGGCACCCGCAACAGTCGGGGATCGACCTCACGGAAATCGCTGGGCATATTCTCAATTCTACCGAGCACTACGACCTTGGGGAAGATGAACACTTCCGGTTTCACTCAGTCGCTGTTGGTTGAGCAACTGACGGCGATTGCCCGGCGAAAGAGTGTCTGCATCGCCTCCGCCGGAAACAGATTCGCGGCGAACTCGCGGCTGCGGAGGGATTGTTGATGAGGGAGGGAGGTGAGGAGTTGTTGAAGGTTGTGCCGGACCTGGTGTTCGTACTCGGTCAGTGTCGCGCGGAGGGCGGTGTTCACGGACTGGATGCCAGCGTGCCGAGTGGCTGGGGCCAGCGCGGAGGCGAGCAGGGCGGACTTCTCCGCATGGAGTGCCGCCTTTTTCTCCGAAAAAGGGCGTCCTGTTTCGGAGAAAAAGGCGACTTTCTCGGAGGCCTCGTTCTGAACCAGCTCCGGGTTCCAGCGAATCAGTCGCAGCTCGCGCTGTAACCTGGCGATCTCCGGTTCCAGTGGCGGACTGGTGAAGCGTTCAAAGAGCCGCAACGTGGCCGTGGCCACAATGATCTGGGGCGGCGTCAGCCCCAGCCAGCGCTGCATCAGAGTATCGGTCAACTCATCGTACTTCGCCCCGCCGATGCCGTGAACGAAGCCCGACCCGAGCCAGACGCGACAGAAGAGCGTGAGGGTCAACGCCCTCGGGCGAATCTTCCAGCCTTGCTGGCGAAGGTCGCTTAGCGCTTGCAGCGAGACTTCCTCTGAGCGGAGTGGAATCGTCCCCACCTCGCGGCTGCCATCATGCAGTCGGAGCAACTCTGGCCCCGCCACTTCCACGAACAGCCGACTTCGGCGAGTCTCACCCGCCCGCCAGATCCAGAACGGAACCTCGATGCCTTGCGCCGTCGCATCGAGAGGCGGCACGGGATGGCTACGGCTACGAATGCGGTTGGTCGCCCGGTAGTCCGCGAGCGACGAGTTGTAGGCGTCACGCAACTGCGGGGCCTCTCGTAATGCACCGAGCAGAAAGCGTCGAAAGCAAACGGTGTCCGCGAGGTCGGAGACCTTCAGTTCAAGATTACGAATCCCAGCGGACTGCTCGAACCGCGCTCGCAGCTGGACCAGTCGATCCACGACGCCTCGCTCTGGAGAAGCCCCCCAGTCCTGTCCGGCAGCCAGCGGCTCAATCCCCCACGGTCGCAGTTGCTCGCGACATCGCTCCCCAAACGTGGCGAACATCTCCTCATCGGGTGCAGGGCGCTCCTCCCACGGCGACTGTGGTCGAGGCACATCCCAATCGAGGCTGGTTATCCCCGCCGAGCCCGAGCCGCTCGGGATCCGCACGGAAGCCCCCGCACACACATCATTGTCCACGATGAGGTTCAGCCCGACTCCCCCGAGCTGAGTGGCCAGCCCGGCAACGACCGCATTCTTGACCCACACGCCGGGGTGAAACAGTTCTGGCTGGTGTCCGCCGATGAGCCAGTGTTGCGGGACTGCGAGCGTCTTCTCTGCCCCCTCTCCCCCACAATCGGCACGGCCTTCAGAGTGGACTCCACTGTGGGGGAGAGGGCCGGGGTGAGGGGGCTTGAGCGAGAGATGTGGCCGTTCCACTCTCTCTGGCCCGACGAGATCACTGGTATAGCGAGACGCCAGCTGAGACACCTCGGCTCGGGCGTCATCCCGGAGGGTGGCCAGCGGTTGGCCCCACAGTTGCCCAGCCGCCAGTCTCACTTCATTGGCGCAAGTCAACTCCGCCAGCGATCCTTCGGGAGCCAGTAATAGGTCGCCATGCCGGGCCGGAGCGCGGAGATGATTCGGCACAGCGGAGACCCTTCATGCGACGGCGATTCTCAGTCCCGTGGGATAGGCTTCCAGCCTGTCATTCTTC
>JAYSUV010000117.1:0-2138 GCA_043718945.1 Planctomycetota bacterium | reverse complement strand
TGAGACTTTGGAAACACTGAGCGTCGAGATCGAAGACCGAGTGGCGAACTCGTTCCAGAGAACTCCGTCGCTTGACAACTTCCCGAGACTGATCCTCTGGGAAATCCGCGACCAGACGGCATACGCACAGCCATCTGAGAACCACGAAGCGACACGCTTCGCAGCAACACCTGCAGGGTGTATGAAGACCGGGAAGACCCGGAGTGTGTTGAGGGAGGGGGAAGGTCATCGGAGCACACAGGCTCACCTGACCCATCAGTACCTAAGCATCTCACGTTCCGAAGACGGCTGATTTTCACTCGGCGAACGCGCGGAAGATCCGGAAGCGTGAGAAATACCAGCATAAATGGAGAATTGGAATAATCGGTCCGCTGGGCATGATCGAACCGGGGCGTCAAGCCCCGTTGTCAAATACGATCACCGACCGCTTCACCGACTGAACATCGGCGAGCGAATTGACGGCAGACATCGCAAAAGTTCGGGAACTGTGTGTCTCGTGTGTCGGCAGGTGAGCGGCTCGGCGCTAGCCGCCGGTGCCCTGGACCGTGGTCCGACCAGAACGTGGTTCTCCGTCGAACCACGGTGAGGGGAACCGGCGGCTAGCGCCGTGCCGCTCACAGAATGTACTACTCACGTATGTACTACTCACGTATGTACTACTCACGTCACAAATTCTGCGCACGCTGCGCAAATTTCCGATGGTCTGGAGACCTCTGTACCCCGAAGGGGTTGCACATCATCACCCAGGGTGCACGACCGGTGGTCGCGACCCTGGGCTGTGATGTGTCGACCCCTTGGGGGTGCAGAGGCCGAGGACTGGATGACGTGAGTGGCGCGAGTGACGGCGGGGAGGCTCGCAGGCCGGGCGGTGTTCATACTGGCCGCGAGCAGAATTGCCACAAGAAGTCTGACGACCGGTCGCCTCGCGAATCTGAACGACCGTCTCCCCCGGATGTTCAGTCGGTGAAGCGGTCGCTGATCGAATTTGACAACGGGCCTTGACGCCCCGGTCCGGTCATGCCCAGCGGACCGATTATTCCGATTCTCCATTTGTGCTGGTTTTTCCCACGCTTCCGGATCTTCCGGCGCGTTGGCCGGGTGACAATCAGCCGTCTTCGGAACGTGAGATGCCAATAGACTGTGTGTTCATGGTCAGGAGGACGCAACCCGTGGGGTTGAAACCTCGAGTGTCCCATCGCCCACCGCGTGGGGCGTGGCCATGGAACGATCCCCCACCCCCAGGAGTCGGATGCACCAAAATCCAATTGGAACACCAGTCTCACAACTTCTGATACGAAACAGACGACCGGCTCGCCCGGATGTTCTGTCGGTGAAGCAGCGCGTGTTCACAATTGCCAAGGAGGCTTGACGCCCCGCGAACGGTCAGACACAACGTATCAATTACGCGAAATCATGTTTCGTGTTGTATTTTAGCACGCTTTCAGACCTCTAGCACATTCGCCGGGCGGGAAATATCCGTCTACGGAACGTGAGATGCTTTAGGTACTGAGGGGTCAAGTGAGCCTGAGTGCTCCGATGACCTTCCCCCTCCCTCAACACACTCCGGGTTTCCCCGGACTTCAAACACCCTGCAGGTGCAACTGCGAAGCGTGTCGCTTTGTGGTTCTCAGATGGCTGTGCGTACGCCGTCTGGTCGCGGATTTTCCGAGAGGATCAGTCTCGGGAAGTCGTCATGCGACGGGGTTCATGGAACGAATTAGCTTCTCGGTCCGCGTGCTCGACGCTCAGTGTTTCCAAAGTCTCACACTCTTGAAGGAATGTCAACAATGGTTCGTCAACTCTTGAACGACGAAGCTGGTTTTATCGTCAGCGCTGAACTCGTCCTCGTCGCCACCATCCTCGTGATCGGCCTCATCGTCGGTCTGAGCGAAATCCAGCACGCTGTGGTTCAGGAACTGAACGATGTCGCCGATGCTGTCGGTGAAATCAATCAGTCCTACGCCTACACCGGGTTCCATGCCGCGAAGCCCGGCCATATCAACAATCTCGGATCCGTGACCTACGGTTCGAGCTTCATCGACACGACCGATGATTGCGACGACAACCAGTGCGCGCTCGCTTGCGACGCTCCAGTTGCAGAGCCCAACAAGTAATTTCCTCAGTTGAGGAAACAACGC
>JAYSUV010000116.1:0-17868 GCA_043718945.1 Planctomycetota bacterium | reverse complement strand
GCCGATCAGGCGCTGGCCCATTACGTGCGGAGCCTGAATGTTCGCGAACGGCTGCTCGATGCGAATCCCGACTCGGCGGAGGCGGCCCGCGACGTGTCGCGGAGCCTAGTGAGGCTCGGCGATGTTCTGTCGCGCCGGGGTCGGCTGGGGGACTCGGAGCATTCGCTGGCCCATTACAAGCGGAGCCTCAAAATGAACGAACGGCTGCTCGATGCGAATCCCGACTCGGCCCAGGCGGCCCGCGACGTGTCGCTGAGCCTGGAGAGGGTCGGCGATTTTCTGTCGCTCCGGGGCCAGCCGGGGGACGCGGAGCAGGCGCTGGCCCATTACGAGCGGAGCCTCAAAATGGCCGAACAGCTGCTCAGGGCGAATCCCGACTCGGCGGAGGCGGGCCGCGACTTGTCGCTGAGCCTGGAGGGGCTCGGCGATATGCTTTCTAAGCGGGACAAACCCGGTGACGCGGAGCAGGCGCTGACCCATTTCGAGCGGAGCCTGAAGGAGCGCAAACGGCTGCTGACGGCGAATTCCGACTCGGCGGAGGCGGCCCGCGACGTGTCGCTGAGCCTGGAGAGGCTCGGCGATGTTCTGTCGCGCCGTGGCCAGCCGGGGGACGCGGAGCAGGCTCTGGACCATTACGAGCAGAGCCATGAGGTTCGCGAACAGCTGCTGAAGGCGAATCCCGACTCGGCGGAGGCGGCCCGCGACGTGTCGCTGAGCCTGGAGAGGCTCGGCGATGTGCTTTCCAAGCGGGACAAACCCGGTGACGCGGAGCAGGCGCTGGCCCATTACGAGCGGTGCCTCGAAATGAACGAACGGCTGCGGATGGCGAATCCCGACTCGGCGATCTATGCCCAAGACGTAATGCTCAGCCACAACACGCTGGCGGAATTCTCGGTATCACGGGATCGGTTTGCCGAAGCGATCCCGCATTTTCAGCGTGCGATCGCGGTGCTGGAGCAGATGCTGGAGCAGAAGCCGAACGTCGAGGCCACGCACCGCGAAAAGGCCATGCTGGAAGGCCGGGTGCAGTCTTGCCAGGATGCCGTTCTTGCGACGGGGGACTGGGAGACGCTGATGGGGCCTCACGACGCGGAGCGTCGTGCCACATTGCTCAGCATGCGGACGACGCTCCTGGCCAAGCAAGGAAAGTTCGACGATGTGGCTCAGGCGGGAGCCAAGCTGCGGGAACTGGCCGCGATGGCCACGAGTGGCTCAAAGAATGATGAAAACGGCGTCATGCTGTACAACGCGGCGTGTGCGTACGCCCTGTGTGCCGGGCTGGTCGTGAAGGACAAACCGACTCCCAGCGCGGCCGAACTGGCGGAGCAGAAGCCGTACCTCGAACTCTCGCTGGCCTGCCTGAAAGAGTCGATCGCCGCCGGGTACGCCAACTTCGACCACCTGCGACAGGACACTGATCTGACTGTGTTGCAGGGGTTGCCGGAGTTTGAGGCGTTGTTCCCGAAGAAGGCCGAAACTCCCCCCACCCCCTGATCCACCCTGAGTCTCATCCCGATGGAATCACGTCGCACGTCTGCTCCTCCCCGGTGGCGGTTGTTTACCGAACATGGACTCGGCATGTTCCTGTGCCTGCTGGCGCTGGCGACGTTTGGGTTAGGGCTGGGCGGGTTCTGGGTGCAGTACGAGGCTGTGCTTGCCGTTCAGGGGGAGACACCTTCCACTGAGGGTGATTGGACAATTCCAGTCTACAAGACGTTTCAGCTGTTTCTGCTGAGCTCTGGCACCGAAGACGATCCGACGCACCCGAGTAATGGCTACCTCACGCTGGCGCGGATCTTTGCGATCGCCTTCCTGGTGACGATCTCGCTGGCGGCAATTGGGCATGCGGTCAGTCGCTTCTGGTCGTTCCTGCGCCAGATGACGCAGACGGGCCATGTCGTGATCTGCGGGCTGGGGCAGATCGGGCTGCAGATTCTGGATGATGTGCGGCGGCAGACGCCGAAGCGGCAGGTGGTGGTGATCGAGAACAACCCCGATTGCCCGTGGCTGGAGCATGCCCGGCAGCGCGGGGTGGCGGTCGTGATCGGGGATGCGACGCGGGCCGACAAGCTGCGTGAGGCCCGGGCCGAGCAGGCCACCGAAGTGTTCATCGTGACCGGCGCTGACGGAGTGAATCTGGAAGTGGCCGCCGAACTAGGGACGCTGCTCAAGTCTCCCGCGAAGGGGGAGCGGGCCCCGACCTCGGCGAAGCGCACCGATCAGCTGAAGCTGTACGTCCACATCGCCGACGTGAACTTCTCCTCAACGCTTCAGCCGAACAGTCACGTACTGCACGACAACGATTCCATGCGGGTCCAAGTCTTCAACGTCCCCTCCGCAGCTGCGACGCGACTGATCACCGAGCAGGTCGTCCAACACGCCCCGCAGAGCGACCACGAGGTCGCCCATTACGTGATCGTCGGCTTCGGAGCGATGGGCCAGATCCTGGCCGTGCAGCTGGCTCAGCTGGCCCACTTCGGGAATTTGAAACGCTGCCGGATCACGATCGCGGACAAGGACGTCCGGACGACGGCGCGGGGGTTCTTGGCGAGGTTTCCTCGGTTCACGTCATGGACCGAGAGCGAGGTCGGGGTGTCCGCGTTCTCTCGTCAGGCCGACTCGTGGACGTTCAACACCCCCCCGCTGCCCGAGGGGATTCACGTCTCGCAGGCCGAGGCGGTGCAGTACGCCTGTAACTCAGAGTTCGTCGACCTGCCCCACGGCACCGGCGGCGAACTGTTCGCCCGCCACCTCGCCCAGCGGTTCGCCGCGACCGATGTCACGGTCAAGCCGATCGTGTTCATCTGCGGCCAGCAGGACCGCGAGAACTTTGAGACAGCTGTGCGTCTGCGACGACTGCTGGAGAACGAGTCCGCGACCGCGAAGGCCGGGCAAGCTGTGCCGATCTTCGTCTGGCTCCCCCGCCAACCGGCCCTGGCTGGGTGCTTGCGAGAGGAGACCGGCTTCATCCCGTTCGGCGAATGCCGCACCTCGGCCAGCTATCACGAGATCACCCAACCACTGCGCGAGACGCTGGGCCAGGCAGTCCACGCCGAACACGAACAGCACGAACTCGCTCCGAACCCTCACCCCGACCCCTGGGAATCCACCCGCGACGACAACCGCGAATCCAGCCGCTCCGCCGCCGACCACGCCCTGATCAAACTGGCCGCCATCGGGAAGACGTTGCAGGATGCGCGGTCCGAGTCCAAGAACGCCGCCCCGCTGGTCACCCCCGACAGCCCCGAGGAAACACGACTCGCCCAAATGGAACACAACCGCTGGCTCGCCGAACGCCTGATGACCGACTGGCGATATGCGGTTACCGGTGACGATGAAGGTGTGATCGCTGCCAAGAATGAGCAGCGGCTCAATCAGACAATCATCCCGTGGGAGAATCTGTCGCCGGAAGAACGCGACAAGGATGTCCGGCAGGTACGGACGGTGTTGGGGGCCTGTCAACTGGGATTGGGCTTCCCAGTACCTCGATCGTTTGACGTGATGCATTCAGACCGGATTGTTGGCAGCGAGCAGTACAAAAACTCTGCACGCGTTCGGTGAGGCAGAATACAGGCATTCGTCCATCGGTGCCGAAAAGGTTTTCACACTCCGAAGTGGAGGGTGATCGGTGGTCAAACGACCGAATTTGTCGACCTCGACCGGTTCCTAGTCATCGGAACCTCGATCCGCGCGGACCGGGGACGGGCGAGCAACAAATGTTGCTCAGTAGCGGGTGAGACTCAACCTCAAGCGGCACGGCGGGGGTAGGACTTCAGCAGTCCACCAAGGCGGGGCTTGCAGACGACCTCGTTCCGCTTGATTGTCACTTGTTGTTCGGGCGGCTTCTCGCAACCCGGTGGTAAGTGGTTGCGAGCTGAGTGCCGCCGTTCCCTGTTGTACCAAGCCATCGACTCGCAATTGATGTGGTTCAAGTGCCGTTCCCCAACGACCACGAACGCATCCAGAACCTCTTGCTTCAGCGTTTGGATCACCTGTTCTACATGCGCCCGCAGGTTCAGTGACCATGGCGTGTTCCGCTTCATGGTGGCACCGCCGGACCGCAGCAGGTTATCAAAATGAGCGTTGTACTTCACATCGTTGTCCCGCATCACGATCTCGACCGGTAGGTCAGCATCCTCCGCCTGCTGCAGGAAGTTTCAGCCCTGCTGGATGACCCACGCCGAATCCGGCTTGTGAATGCATGGAGACAGCCAGATACGCCGTGTCCCCAGGTTCAGGAACACCAGAAAGTACCGATCGACCAGTTCTTTGGCAGTCCACATCGGCTTCGACAGGAAGTCGTACTGCCACAGTGCCTGGGCATGTCAGGACAGGTACTCGTCCCATGATCCCTCGCCGCGTTTTGAGGTCGGATCGATCCCGTTCTGCTTCAAGATCACCTTCACCGTCTGCTTCGACAGCTTGATACCCAGCTTCCGCAGTTCACCGAGGATGTGGGTGTATCCCCAGGTATTCTCCCGAGCCAGCTTCAATACCAGATCCCGGATCTCATCCGGAGTCCGTGGTCGGCCGGGAGTGAGGTGTGCCTTCAAGTAACTTTGATGTGTGCGTTACTGATGCACACACGACCGTGGGCTTTGACGCGCCGTCATTTCGAGGAAGACTACAACTCTCTACCATACATCGAGTCACTTACCCTCAGCTCAGCAAGGCCCCGCGCATGTTTGGATTTCTCAGCGGCAAGGACTGGAACGTTCTGGCAGTCATCTTCGAGCGGACCGATCTGTTCACGGTCAGCGGCCAGCGGGTCAAGGGCGGCGACGCGGTGAAGGCGCGAGACGGAGCCCAGGGGCACGCCCGCACGATCTTCTGGGCCGTCTTCGACCAGAAGGGGAAGTTCCTGGAAGGGGCGCCCGGCCCGGGGGCTCAGCATGTTTCGGTGGAGACGGTAAAGAAACTCGAGAAAGACCTGCGGAGCAACCGCACGATCCAGGATGTTCTCAAAGCTCTCGAAACCTCAGCTGCCGACAAGCTGGCCAAACCGCTCGTCTGGATCGGCTATCCGAGGAAGGCCGCGCTGCCGCCGAAGGATGCCTCGGACGCATGACACAACTTCTCGTCCCGCCTGACACTGGCGAGCCGGGCGGCGTCAGCCCCCGGACCAAGTGACACTGAACCGGCGAAAAAAGTCCGGGGCCTTACGGCCCCCGGCCCGCCTGTTTTTTTCATGTGATCCCCGGTTGGCCATCGGACTGGACAGACATACCCTTTGATGAAAGCCAGTCGCCATGCAGTGCCTGGGACTCGATATTGGCTCGACTTCCATCAAAGGGGCAGTCCTCGACCTGAAGTCCGGGCAGGTCCATTCAATTGTCAAGGAGCCGTTCCCTGACCCACTGCCCGGTTTGCCCACCGGGTGGTTCGAGATCGATCCGCTGGAGGTCGTCGCGAGTTCGCGACGCGTGATCTCTCAATTGCTGGCCCTCGCGCCGGAGGCGAAGTCGCTATTCCTATGCGGGCAAATGGGCGGAGTGGTGATTGTCGACTCCGACGATCTGAGTCCTGTCACCAATTACCTCTCCTGGAGAGATCAGCGGACGTTAGAGCCACATCCCAATGGGGGGACTCATCTCGATCAAATGAAGAGGCAAATCGATCTCGAACCCCTCGACAGCATGCTGTACTCCGGCGATTCTGCGGCGGTGATGAAAATGTTGGGTAATGAACTCAAACCGGGTTCATTGACCGCTTTGACATGGTGGATCAAAAAGAATGCCGACCTAGATTACAAGATTCTCCCAGGAAACCACGCAACCAACATTGGGGGCTTCGTCGCCAGTCAACTGACATGTCAACCGCCACAAATGGAGTTCACTCAAGCCATCGGCGTGGCCCGACTGACAGATGGTTACATTGAATTCGCAGGTCTATTTGGGATCTGGGGAATCGATCATCTTTACTGGCTCCAACCGGTCCGAGTCCATGACCCGGTCGGCACTTGCACAATCGATGGCTGCGAACTGGCGGTCTACCCCACGCTCGGCGATCAGCAGTGTGCCCTGCGCGGGGCGGGTCTCCAGATCGGCGACCTATCGATCAACGTCTCCACGGGGTCACAGGTCAGCTGCATTACGCGAGAGTTCACGCCGGGGCCGTATCAGTCGCGATTCTTCTTCAACGGGACGTTTCTGAACACGATCACGCATTTGCCAGCGGGGCGATCGCTCAATGCACTGGTGGAGTTGTTGACAGCCTTGCCGAGAGCGGGGGCAGCCGTGAGTAGTGAGGGGATTGCGAAAGACGCCAGCGATCAACCCTCCCCCTGGGAGTTCATCGCCCGCGCCGCTGCAGCGGCTCCCGACGGAGCGGGTGGGCTCCGGTGCGGCCTCAGCTTCTTCGATGGCCCGCTGGGTCGCGAGGGCCAGATTAGCGGGATCACCACCGAGAATCTCTCGGCGGGCAACCTGTTCCGGGCGGCGTTCGAATCGATGGCCGAGAATTACGAACGCCAGGCTCGCGTCCTCTGGCCCAGCGGTGACTGGCAGCGAGTGGTCCTTTCTGGCGGACTGACCCAGTCGGTCCCCATCCTCCGTGAACTGATCGAACGCCGGTTCCCCGGACAAGTCGTTGATTCCCACGCCACCGAAGAAACTCTGCTTGGCCTCCTCGATGTGGCGAGAGAGGTTCACTCGCTGTACCCGAATCGGTGAGCATTCGTCGACGCTCATTTACGGATCACGGGCCGTCCGGCATCGAAGCGATTTGGGAAACCCAATCGCAATCCACGCATCACATGAGTTTACAGTTCTTTACGATGGCGGACGGAGCCCCCAAGCCTTCCGGCGGCCCTGACCTATCGCACGTAGTGCGTCCACGCAATATGCGTCGCCTTCTCACTCTCCGCTCGGCTGATGACGAGTGTTGTGGAGGTCTCGTCTCGATTCACCGAGATAATGCGCAGCTGAAAGGGGCGTTCGAGGGAGTCGTCCTGGATGAAGACGGATTGGCCTCCCTCGGGAGCGTCCACCGGTTTGGCAGGCGGGGCATGCTCCTCGGTGATGCCATACTTTTTGACGTAGTAATCGACGACTTTCTCGAAGCCATCCGGAGTGGTGAGGACCGTGTCGCAGCGGGTGGATGGGACGGTGCGTTCGCCGCCTTGCATGGTGGCTCCGTCGCTCATCGTCACCCCATCGAGCGGCTGGGCTTCAGGGTAGCGGAATTCTTCGAGCATTTGCAGCAGGGACTGCTGTCGCTCAATCTTCGCGTTCGCGTGCGGGAGGCAGGCCCACGTCCAGCCGAGGCAGACGACGCTAAGCAACATGATCTGACTGAGATTCCAGCGACGCATTGTGTTTCCTTTTCCGGGCGTGGTGTCGGACCTGATCCACAATAAATGACGTTCTCGTCCGTTGTCGTATTTCTTCAATTCCCGATTTCGCGGGGAAATGGGCCTCTCCAGAAGAGATCGAACACGCAGAACACGTCTCTTCGGATCAAGTCCCGATCCCCATTATGCCTCAGTGCCGTTTTGTGAGCCTTTGGATCATTCCATGATTGCCCACGCGCCCTCGTAGCTTGGAGCCCCCGAGGTCCGAGCGAACGGACGTAGGCGCCCGTTCTACATTTGTGGCGCACACCGAATCGTGGAATGCTCTAGGCGAGCGGCCAGACTTCGCGGGTACCAACCGACTTCCGAAAGAGTGTGGTCGCCATGATATGCAGGGGCAGCCGCTGTCATCACGCTCTTCGCCTCGAAGGAGCCAAACTCAAAGTCCGAGAGCGGCAAGCCCTGGCAATGAGTGGCCAAGCCCGATCAAGGCCCAACAGGTCAGGGCTTCCTAAGTTTGAAAACTACGGAAATCCCCCGGCATAAACGGACTGTCGTGATGTCAGGATGTCCCTCCAAAGGCCCGAGGATTGAACCACGGAACACACGGAACGCAGCGTCGTCAGAGTGTCACGACGAAGGGGGAATCTTCCCTCTCAGACGAAGTGACTCAGAGGAAGCTGTCTCGGTTCGAACGATTTCCTTCGTGTTCTATACCTGTGTACTCCGTGTATTCTGTGGTTCCACCTCCGCCTTTGGAACTGCTGAAAACGCAGGAAATCCGTGGTGCTCGTCAGACCTTGGAAACCCTGCCCAGCGGATCGCCACGCGATCCCTCGCCAACGCTTCGTGCGGAGTCGAGTGGCAGCCCGTTGGGCCTGGGGGGAACCGTTGGATGTCGGAGTTCCCAGAGCCGCCCCGCTGGGCTATCGAGTTGCTCCCCGTTGGGGACCAGGGAGGGAGAACTGGCTCACAATCGCGACGACACTTCTATTGAAGTCTTGGAAGACTTCGGAAGTCTTTTGGTACGCGAAGGCTGGCCTGACGTTTTTGGGTCGGGTGAATTTGGATCTCGCTCGCCTCACGGTATAGTGGCTGCTCGGTCCGGGGTTGGTCCGCATCGATCTGCATCCGCCAGGGGCGATAGTCTCGAACAAGGTTGCCACACATGCTCACTCGACGCGGCTGGTTGACCACAATGCTGTGGTGTGGACTTTGTGGGTGTAGTGGGGGAGAGCCGGTCGGTGGGCCTGGTCCGGGGGCCGGAACGCCCGCCAGTACGGTGACACCCGAAGCCGGGTCGGGCTCAGCCTCGACGGAGACGGCTCCGCGTGCCTCGCGTGGAACCATTGGTGTCTCCTTGTTGACCTTTGACAATCCCTTTTTCAAGGTGATCGCGGACAACATCCAGAGCGAAGGCCAGAAGCACGGGTACGATGCCATCTTGCTCAGTGCGGACAACGATCCTGCCAAGCAGTCCAATCAAGTGAAGGATTTTATCGTCAGTAAGGTGGCCGCAATTGTCATCAGCCCTCGGGATGCCAAGTCCATCGTCCCCGCGATTCAGGAAGCCAACGCAGCTGGAATTCCAGTGTTTACCGTGGACATTCCGTGTTTGGAGCCGGGGGTCAAGATTGTCAGTCAGATCGCCACGGACAATCTCGGTGGGGGACGAGAAGCGGGCAAAGCGATTATTGAAGTTCTGGGCGAGAGTGGCGGAAAGGTGGCGATCCTGGGTTTTGCGACAGCTGAGTCGTGCCGCTTGCGGGTCCAGGGATTCACTGAGGTCATCGACAGCCACAACATGTCCGCGACGGGGAAAGTGGAAATTGTCGGAACCTATGAAGGGGGTGGCGCTCGAGATGTGAGTGCCGCAGCGATGAAGGACGCCTTGCAATCGAATGATGGGCTGAAAGCCGTCTTCGCGATCAACGACCCGTCGGCCTTGGGAGCCCGCGCCGCCTTGGAGCAAGCGGGGCAAGCGGATTCGGTCCGCATCGTCGGCTTCGACGGACAGCCGGAAGGGAAACAAGCCATCAAGGATGGAAAAATCTATGCCGACCCGATCCAGTTCCCGGACCGCATGGGGGTTGAGGTGGTCCAAGCGATCATTGCCCATTCCAAAGGACAGGATGTCCCCGCTCAGAACCTGATCCCGACGAAGCTGTATCGGAAGGCGGATGCGGACCTGGATCCGACGCTGAAGTAAATCCAGAAGTCCCAGTGGCCGACCGGGGGATGGCTGGCTCGCTGACTGGCAGCATCACCAGACAGGAGACTGGATGTCTCTCCGGCAGTCTGGCACGAGCCGGGCACACTCATCCCGCAGGTCGTCGCAATCATCTGGCTGACCATCGAATCGACGGCCAATTCCGACTCATTCCGGAGGTGCCCACACTCTTTTCGAGGAGCAATTGCCAATTGTGGTGTCGCTCGTGAAAATGAGAGGGTGCATCTGGCCCACACTGGAGTCCTCGGGTCGCGAGACCTGCCCTGAAGCCACGGCTCGACCCATCGCTTCCACGTTTTGCTTTGCCTCTTCGTTCACGAATCCCGGAGTACACCCATGGCTGGCGGCGGATCCTCACAACCTAAAGTGGCAATGTCCAAAGAAGATGTCGCGCGGATTCTGTCTCCGATTACCGTCGGCACAGCTGGGGTTGAGCCCGAGATCAACAAGCTCTTCAAGATGCAGATCAAGCTGGAGGCATCGGATATGCATCTCCAGGTGGGCAAGCCGATGATCCTGCGGATGCGGGGGACTCTTCGCGAAACCGACATGCCGCCGATCAGCGAAGAGCAGATGTGGCGGATGTTTCTGGAGGTCATGGACGATCGCAACAAGTACGTCATGGCCGAGACCGGTGGGGCCGACTTCTCGCACATTGTCCACTACGAGGGGAAGAACTGGCGGTTCCGCGTCAACTTGCTACGACAACTCGGCAGGCCGGGACTCGTCGCGCGTAAGGTCGAGTTGAACATCCCGAACTTCGAGGGGCTCTATCTGCCGCCGGTGATGGCGAGTCTGTGTGACTATGAGCAGGGGATGGTCCTGCTCGCCGGGGTGACCGGGTCGGGCAAGTCGACCACGATCGCCTCAATGCTCGACTATATCAACCACCGCAAGCGGGTCCACATCCTGACGATCGAAGACCCCATCGAATTCGTGTACACGCAGGACAAGGCCCTGATCAACCAGCGCGAACTGGGGCAAGACACCGCTGACTTTCATGTCGCCATGAAGGGGGCTGTGCGTCAGGACCCCGACATCATGCTGGTGGGGGAATTGCGAGACAAAGACACCTTTGAAACGGCAATTCATGCGGCTGAAACGGGCCACCTGGTGTTCGGCACGATCCATGCGTCGTCCGCGCCGTCGACCATCGGTCGTATTCTGGACCTGTTCCCGCAGGACATGCACCGCGCGCTGCGGTCGTCGATGGGCTTCAATATGAAGGCCATCGCCGCTCAGAAACTGCTGGCCACCATCGTCGACAAGCCGAAGCGTGTACCAATCATCGAACTGATGATCTTCAACGGCACCGTGAAGAAGCTGATCCTCGAAGGCAAAGACGAAAAGCTCTCCGCGGCCATCCGCCTCGGCAAAGAAGAGGGCATGCAGCTGTTCAACGACTCGATCTACCACTTCATCAAGAAGGAATACATCGATCGTCCAACGGCGTTTGAAGTCTCGCCAAACGTGGAAGAGTTGAAGATGATGATCAAGGGGATCGACGTGAAGGGTTCGGCGATGCTGTGAGGGGGCGGTCGGGCTGGGATTTACGCTTGGGCTTTACGCATCCCCCGCCCGGAATCCCCGAAGGGGTGTGACGCAATAGCCAGGGCAGAGCGAAACGACGAAGTCGTGGAACGCCGCTCTGGGTTCGCATTCCGATCCACAGAAGAATTCTCCGTTCTTACAACCCTTTGAGCATCTCCAGCGCCTTCGTCTCAAACAGCTCCTGCCACTCCGGTGCCAGCAGCGTATCGCAGTCTTCTTGGGCTGCTCCGGGATTTCGCAGCTGCTCGGCGGTCGGTGCGTAGTAGATGTAACCGTTGGTGTAGCCCGCGATGAAGGTGTTCTCGTGCGGGTTGGCTTTCTTCAGGTTCAGCCCGATCTCGACAGTCAGCTCGCCGGGGAAGGTGACCATGTGGAAGTCACCGAGCCGCAGTCCGACCAGCTCGACATCGATGGTGCGTTTGCCAGCTGCGACGTTTTGAGCCTGATGCATGTCTAGCAAGCGGATGTTCGTCTGCACGCGGGTGATCTCTTCCATCGTGGTGATGTTGGTCAGATAGGCGGCCATGTTCCGCTGATTCTCGGCATCGAGGCGGTCGTAGTCGGTGCGGCCCAGCTGGCGGTCATTGAGATACCGGTGCGAGTAGTACGACGGGAAGTCCTTCGACAATCCGTGACCGATGGCCAGCGGCAGAAACGTCTTGAGGTTCAGACTCGTCCCGCCGAGCGATGTGACCAGCTTCTCTCGCTCGGCCTTCATAAGGTCGATTCGCTCGGCGAAGTCCGCTCGCGGGAGTTCGATGGTCTCACTGACAATCTTGAGGTTCGTGGCTTCGGTCGTCTGAATCCGCTTCGCCCCGCGCATCGCGCTGATGCCGAGCAGGCTGCCGAGAGTCTCGGCATTGCGGGGATGCGAGACATCCTTATACAGCACCGGATTAATATCCCCGCCACAACCTTGAATGAACAACGCTGTGGTATTCGGACCGAAGCTGTCTTCGATCACCTCGGAAGCGAAGCCTGAGAGATCCGCTGTGTTGCCGCCATTGGGGACTTGCTGGATCGGGTGGACGGCAAAGTTGTAGACGACGGCCAGTGTGGTGCCGTCGAGACGGTCGAGCCGCAGGATGCCGATCTCGGGATCGATCGGCCCCACCTCGGCGACCTCGTCATCGGGCGGGAGTGAGTACGCATGCCGCACATCGGCGGTCTGGCCGCTCTTGAGCTTCAGCCGGCGGTTCTCCGAGACGCGGTCCTCGCGCCCGGTGCCGACCCCGACCCGCACGGGTTCGAGTTTCGCATACGCCTCCTTCACGCATTGCACCGTCCGTTCGTCGATCTCCGCGCAGACCTTGGCGTGGCAATGACTGGTGTTGACGAGAAAGCTGCCCGGCGGGATGCCCAGATCCCTCAACAACGGCCCGCGAATCTTCTCCATGAAGTCATTCGGGATCGTCCCGATCATGCCAATCGACACCGCGTCGATGGTGATGATGACCGCTGTGGTCTGGTCGTGTTGGAGGACCAGCGCCTTTACATACGGCGGATCGTTGACCGGGCCAGCGTCGGGGTCGGTGATGTCGACCGTGGCAGCCCCGGCGCGGAGGGGGGCGCTGATCGCCATGCGAGGATCTGTCAACAGAACCAGCACGATCAGCCCACAGCAAAACAGAGCCAAGCGAATACGCATCAATGGGACTCCACAGGGGATCAAGGACGCCACGATCGTATCAATTTCGCAGCAGATAAAGCATGGAAGCATGTTTCGTAGAACGGAATGAATTCCGTTCTACGAACTGGCCAGTCGCACAGCTGTTTCAATGGCCGAGATCATGCCGCTGGGGTCGGCGGTTCCGGTCCAGGCGATGTCGTAGGCGGTGCCCTGGCTGGGGCTGGTGCGGATGATGGGGAGGCCGAGGGTCACGTTGACGGCGCGGTGGAAACCGATCAACTTGAGGGCGATGTGGCCCTGGTCGTGATACATCGCCACGACGCCGTTGAAGTCTCCCTCGACGGCGGATTTGATGAGGGTGTCGGCGGGTCGCGGGCCGATGACGTTGATGCCCAATCGCTGAGCCTCGGCCACAGCTGGGGCGATGACGCGGGCTTCTTCGTCACCGAAGAGGCCCTCCTCACCGGCGTGTGGGTTGAGGGCACAGACGCCGATGCTGGAGGGCTCGCCGAGTTGCTTCAGGAAGCGGTCGATGAGTTGGATCGTGTCGCGAACTCGCTGTGTCGTCAGCAGACCCGGCACGCTGGCAATCGATGTGTGCAGCGTGGCGTGCGCGATCGACAGCGAGTGCCCATGCACCAACGGCTCACCCGGCGGAAGGTAAAGCATCATCGCTACCTCGGGGACGCCGCACTCCGCAGCCAGAATCTCAGTGTGGCCGGGGAAGTGAATGCCCGCCCGGTGCAGGCCGAGCTTGCTCAGTGGGGCGGTGACGATGGCGTCGAACTGCCGTGCGAGTGCAGCCCGCGTCGAGGCGACCAGCCAGTCGTACGCCGCCCGTCCGGCACGTGCATCGGCGACTCCGACCGGAACTTCGTCGACGGCGACACTCGCCGGATTCCAGACGACGAGCCGCCCCGGTCGGCTCCAGTCGTCTCCGCACTGATCGATGGTGACGACCTCCCACGGGATCGAGAGGAGCGTCAACGCCCGACGAACCACTCTCGGGCAGCCGACAATAACCGTTCGCCAGTCGTGATGCGGCAGCAGCTCGGTAAGGCTGCGAACGACCACTTCGGGACCGACGCCGGCGACATCGCCGAGCGTCAGGGCGAGTCGGGGCGAATCGATTTGACGAGGCGTCTTCGACAATTGGCATGGCTCCATTTCATCCCGGAGGGATGCCAGACATTAGCCGGTGGTTGAGCGAAGCGACACCACCGGTCGAGCGGTGCTTCGTGCGGATGGCACCCCGGCAGGGGTGCCAGAGTGTGCGTAGGCAACCGGTGAGATCTCTGGCATCCCTCCAGGATACTGACTCGCTACGAATGCATTTCCGGTGGTATCGCTTCGCTCAACCACCGGCTAATCGCTGTGACCCCTGCCGGGGTCCGATATCACGCTTCAGCGTTCGTTCCCCCAGTGACTCGCGGAATGAATCTGACTCAAGACCGCTCACGGGTAACACTCCAACTCCCCGAGGGGCTTCCCCAGCAGGTCTTTCGGCGAGAGCGTCGGCTCGCCAGTCAGTGGCCATTTCACGCCGACGGTCGGATCATTCCAGATCAGTGAACGTTCGTGCTGCGGGGCGTACAGATCGGTGCATTTGTACTCCACATCAGCGATGTCCGACAGCACGCAGAACCCGTGCGCGAACCCGATCGGCACATACAATGCCCGGTGGTTCTCCTCAGACAGTTCGACCCCGACCCACTTCCCAAAGGTCGGCGAGCTGCGACGAACATCCACAGCGACATCGAAGATCGCCCCCCGCAGGCAGCGCACGAGCTTGCCTTGCGGTTGCGTCAGCTGAAAGTGCAGCCCGCGCAGGACATTCTTCTGCGACCGCGAGATGTTGTCCTGCATCCAGACCGAGGGCAAACCCGCAGTTGCGAAACTGTCCGCGCGGAACGCCTCGAAGAAGAATCCGCGTGAGTCGCCGAACACTTTGGGTTCGACGATGACGACTTCCGGGAGTGCGGTCGGGATGACGTTCATGGGGGGGAGAAGGGAGTAGGAAATGGGGAGTAGGGAGTAGGAACGGGTGAGCGGGAACTGGGTGGTGGCGAGACTGTCTCGCTACTCCCTTCTCTCTATTCCCTTCTTTTCACTTCAGCAGCTCACCGACCGGCTTGCCGTTCGTGGTGAGCACCTGAATCTCATGCGCCCGGTGAGGACCTGTGTAGGTCCAGACGAGCTTCTTCTCGGGCGTGACCTCGAACACCTTGATGCTGCCTTGCGATCCATAGCTGCAGATGACGGTGTTGCCATTGGGGAGTCGCTGCCCTCCGCAGGGGTCGGCGAACGGCTTGGCATCCGGGAAGTCGGCGTTGCTGATCTGCCACACGACTTTGCCGTCGGCGTCGAACTCGACCGTCTTGTTACCGTGGGTCAGGTTCACCAGCACCCGCCCGTTGGCCAATTGAATCGCGGTGAACGGCCAGTTCTCGGCCGCGCGCCCACCAAGCTCGTCGAGGTCGGTCTTGATCGAGCGGACCACCTCGCCGTTGGGCCTGTACTCCTTCACCTGGAACGCGAACAAATGTGGCACCAAGTAATTCCCGTTGGCTAGTTTGCGGGCCATGCGGGTCTGCATGTGGGCATTGTCGGTCTCGGGTTGCAGCGGACATTCGACTCCGATCGTCCCATCCGCGTTGATCTCCAACAGTCGAGGCTTCGGGCCCAGCTCCGTAATCAGCGTACGTCCGCTGTCGAGCCGCACAGCTGTGCCGATCTCCTTGTTGTCGCCCGACAGTTTGTAGGCGAAGATGACTTTCTTCTCGGGAGTGAACTCTTTCACTTCATCCGACCAGGCGATGAGGATGTTGCCGCCGGGGAGGACATACCCGTCCCGCGCGCCCGCTTTCCCCGAGTTCCATTGCTCGGTGTTGTCCTCGGCGATGATGCCGGTGAACGAGGGACCGGCGACGAAGAAGGAGTGCTTGATCTCCTCGGCGGAGATCGCCGTGCAGAAACAAAGAAGGCCGAGTAACGAGCCGATTCGCGACATAGTGAGGTGTTCCCTGGGTGGAGTCTGCATCGTGTGATTTAGCAGTCTAGCGATCTCGGTTCGTTCGATCACTGCCGCGAGGGTGGTGTCGAGCATGGCGATCAGTGAGCAGAAGTCTGACGACTTCTGCGACATCACAATCACCAATTTTCCACTGGACCGCTGGGCACTGGCACATGCAGTTCGGGGAGCAGGCCGTCGCGGCTCATGCCTTTGGGACCAGCTGCGGAGATTTTGGCGAGGACGGTCTCCATCTCCTCGGGAGTGCAGGCGTCCTGGTACTCGTTACGGAGGTCGGACGAGACGCGCATGGCCTTCAGATACCAGTGGGCCATCTTGCGAAACAGCCGGATGCCACGGTCGGTGCCTTGCTGATCTTCGAAATACGCGAACTGTTTGCGGAGCAGCTGCAATCGGTCGTCAAACGATCCGGGAGGCGAGCATTGACCGGTGGCTTCCCACTCGACGAGTTGTCGGAAAATCCACGGATTGGCCAGTGCCCCGCGACCGATGGAGATGGCGTGGCAGCCGGTCACCTCAAACATGCGGGCGGCATCGGCAATGGTGCGGATGTCGCCGTTGCCGACGACGGGGATGCGCTGGACGGCCTCGACGACTTGCCGAATGCCGTCCAGGTTCACAACACCGGTAAACCCCTGGGCTCGCGTACGACCGTGAATGGCGATGGCCGCGACTCCAATCTGTTCGAACTCGCGAGCGAACTGCGGAGCGGTGATCTGCGTGTCGTCCCAGCCGAGCCGCATCTTGACCGTGACCGGAACCCGGACCGCTTCGACGACGGTTCGGACCAGATGATTCGTGGCGTCCGCCTTGCACATCATCGCGGACCCGCCTCCGCTGGCCGTGATGCGGGCCACCGGGCAGCCCATGTTGATATCGATCGAGTCGACTCCGTACTCCTGCAGGTACTGGGCAGCGTCCCTCATCATCGACGGATCGCCGCCGAAGATCTGCACCGAGAACGGCCGGTCCTCGGGACACGTCTCAATCAACTGCAACGACTTCCAGCTGCGCTGCATGAGGGCGCGAGCGCTCACGAGATCGGTTGTGCCGAGGCCGACACCGCCGAGTTCGCGGCAGACGCGGCGGAAGGAGAGGTTCGTGTACCCCGCGAGCGGAGAGATCAGATAGCGCGACGGGAGACGGAGCAACCCGTAATGGATCGGTCCGGGGTGAGGCAAAACGGGCGGAATGGTGGGAGTCATTCCGGCATTGTCCCGTGGAGGGGCAGTTCGTTCAACGTCGTGCGGTCGAGGTCGTACCAGTTGTGTGCATCTCCCTCGTCAGAGCTTGTCCCTCTGCCCCCTCTCCCCACTGGCGACGCGACCTTCGGAGAGGAGATGACTGTGGGGAGAGGGCCGGGGTGAGGGGCTTACGGTGTCCGCCTGGCCCCCTCACCCCAGCCCTCTCCCCCGCAATGGAGTCTGTTCCGAAAGCAGTACCGATTGCGGGGGAGAGGGGGCAGGAGTTAGCGGCACCGACGTTTGGGACGCACACACGAACCAGTTAACGGATGCCGCCCAATCGCGATTGTGAAGACTGCGGCCTCACACGGGAACAAGTGGGGTGTCGCCACGGAAATCGACCGGTGATCCGTCGCCACTCGTTTGCAAACCTGAAACATCAAAGTTGACAAGGAATGTGGTTGCCATTCGACGCACAATCCTCGGGATGCGATCCTCTCTTCCACCCTGCGGGGGATGCCTGCCCTGAGCAGGCACACTGAGTCAACTCCCCACCCCGCAGGGGTCGCAGCCCATAGCCGGTGGTGAGCGTAGCGACACCACCGGTTCAAGTCCCAGCAGGCTCCCGTATCCCGAAGGGATTCCAGCCGACGGTTGGGCGTCAACGATAAACGGGGCTGCAATCCCTTCGGGATAGGTGGGCTCGGGCGTCGCAAACCGGTGGTGACGCTGCGCTCACCACCGGCTATGAGCTGGAATCCCTTCGGGATAAATCGGGCTGTCGAACGGAGCGACTGGGGGCCAGTCCGCGCAGGCTTGAGCCTTCCGTGTGGGGCTGAGGACTGGAAACCTGCGTACAATGGCGACCACTCTCGTTGACAAGTCCATGCTCGACCGCGAAAGTGGGGCAACGTTCAATCGCACTTTCGCGGTCGAATCCTTGTTCGGCGG
>JAYSUV010000115.1:0-5833 GCA_043718945.1 Planctomycetota bacterium | reverse complement strand
TTCTGGCCTTCCCGCGAGATATTTCCCACTGGGCGTCTTCGCGTCTTGGCGACTTGGCGTTGACCTCCTCCGATTTGTGGAGAAAGGGCGGATGAGGACGTCCGTCCGTGTCAAAAACCTCGGGGAACGACGGACGAGGACATCCGTCGTATCTCTCAATCTGGCCCGCGTGAAGTATAATGGTGTACCGGATCATCGCCTGGCGCGTGTTGCACCTGACCGACCTCGGTCGCGAGTGCCCGGAACTGCCGTGCGATGTGGTCTTCGCCGACCACGAATGGAAACCGGTCAGGCAAACCGTGAAGAAACAACGACACTCCGCCGCAGGACCGACTTCAGCCTCGCCTGGCTCGCCTTCCACGAAGAAGGACCGGTTGTGTAGAAAGGTCAGATGTCCTCGTCCGTACCCGCGCGACCCCCAACCACCGAAACCCGCCCCGTTGAGAATCCCGAGATCCTCCCCTGTCAACCGCCCCGGATCTCGGTGGCGTATCGGGACGGTCTGGAAAGGCTGTCCTACTTCACGGGTGCATCGGTATCGTGTTCCACCTGGCGTGGCCAGCAGAGCAGAATGGCTCCCAGTAATACTAGGCCCACATCCACTGAATTGATGATCTTCGACCAGTGGTGCAGCGTCTGGAACCCCTGCGGGCGGGCCTTTCCGGGCGGGGTAATCATCTCCGCCAGGGGCAGGTACACCACCAGATAATCAAACAACATCACCACGAGCGCCAACCCGAACAGCCCGAGGACCGCCCCTCGGCGGCGAAACGACAACTGCTCCCCGGAGACCGCCGAGCCGACCCACGCGGCCCCCACCAGACTGAACCCCATGACATAATACGCCGGAAACCGAAGTACCACCAATTGATCGGTAGTCATCGACTCGAACTTACCCGAGGTGGCCTGCTGGACGCCGTTGATCACAAACAACACCGCCGCTCCGACCCAGGCGGAGGAGGCGAAACGGGCGATGGTGAGGGCCAGACGGGACATGGGTGAGCCGAGAAGAGACGAAAGAGTACAACAGTCAGGGTAACTGCGTATCGAAAGGGCGGCAATCGACAAGGCGAGCGGAGTGTGTGCGTGAGAACAATCAGTGACATCTGGCCACACCATTTGATTCGCATCACCGGGCATCTCTTCAGCCGCGAAGCGGTGGCAGCATGTAGCCGTGGGTGAAACCCACGGAATTCGTCTCCCCAGAACCGCCGTAACCGCGAAGCGGCGACAGAGGGATCGACATCGATTCGAAGAGACTGATTCACCTTCACGAGGGCGCAGGCCCTTGCTGCCTTACTCTCCAGACAGCAAGAGAGGCATTGTCTCATGAAACAACTGAGAATCCAGTTGCAGGAGATCTCCGTTCGATCTGTGCATCTTCTCCGTCATTGATGTCACACCGGGATTTCGAAAGCGATTATCCGTGAATAGCAGCCCATCGCCCTGCCACTCAACGACATGTATTTCATGTTCATACCCACCCTCGAAACACGGCAAAGGGTTCTGTCCTCGGTAGAGTTTCTTGGCGGCAGACTGCACTCGACTCGAATAAGATGGCAATGGTTTCATCGGGTGAAAAATGACATCATTGTGCTGAACCTCCCATCTGCCACGAACATTAAAGTGCATGGGGCCACCAGGACTGAGGCCGCACCCCACGAAATACTCCATCTTCCGAGCATGAAACGTGCGATCCGCGTAAAACCGATACTCATAATTCGGCACCCCGCACGGGATGCCCGGCAGCTCTTCATCGTTGCGGTCAATCTCGTCGACGCTGCCCACAGCCCATGTTCCGACCAGTAGTTGCTCGTGGGCACTCAACGGACGGATTTTGTCCCACAACATCCACGCCAATGGCAACAGAGCGACGGCGAAACAGCCCGTCAGGAACCAGCCGATCATTCTACGGAATCGTCGAGGCGGTTGGGCAGGAGTCTCTAACACTTTCGCAGCGAGCAACGCAGCCCCGGACACAACGGTCCCGGTCTGTTCCGCAGTTGATTTCAAATCCACAGACATGGCGGCACTTCCTGTGGGTGAGTCCGAGGGAGAGTGGATACTACCGGTTGATCTCAGCGGAGTGAAAGACCACTTGCCGAGGGCTCGCCTTGTTGCAGAGTCGAGTCGCGGGAAGTCGCTCGACTGCGTACGATACATGAGGAGTGCGGTCCGTGGTCGCGATCTGGCGGCGGGAAGCTCTCTCCACCTCAATCGGGAGCAGAGCGGTGACAAATGGATTGACTCACTCGTGGGAGAGGCTTCCAGCCTGTCGTCTCTTTCCGAATGACAGGCTGGAATCCTATCCCACGGCGCTCCTTCGGAGCGTCCTGATGGGGCTGCTCTGTTGGGCGGGCACGGTCTCGCATTCGCTCCACGCAGCGGAAGTCCCGACTCCGGTCATCGAGGCCCAGCAGGCCCGCATCGCCACGATCCAGAAGGCCATGCCCGCCGTGGTCGCGATCTTCGACAACGAGGGCAAGGGCGGCGGATCGGGGGTGCTCATCACTGCGGACGGGTACACCATCACCAACTTCCATGTCGTCGAGGGGATGGGCGGGCCGTTCATGAAGTGCGGCCTCAGTGATGGAAAGCTGTACGACGCGGTCCTGGTCGGGATCGATCCGACTGGCGATGTGGCGATCATTCGGATGTTGGGGCGGACTGATTTCCCGGTGGCCGAGATCGGGGACAGCGACGAGGTGCGGATGGGGGACTGGTGCTACGCGATGGGGAATCCGTTCCTGCTGGCGACCGATTATCAGCCGACCGTGACCTATGGCACGGTGGCCGGGACGCACCGCTATCAGTTCCCCGCCGGGACGTTTCTGGAGTACACCGACTGCCTGCAAGTCGACGCCTCGATCAACCCCGGCAACTCGGGCGGTCCGCTGTTCAACGCCCGAGGTCAACTGATCGGGATCAACGGACGCATCTCGGTCGAAAAGCGAGGCCGCGTGAACATTGGGGCTGGGTATGCGATCTCGATCAACCAGGTGATGAACTTCCGCGAGCACCTGCTGAGCGGGCGAGTGGTCGACCACGCGACCTTGGGGGCCACTGTGACGACCGACTCTGAGGGACGGGTGGTCATCGGGCAGATCCTCGAACAGTCCGAGGCCTACCGTCGCGGGCTGCGCTCCGGCGATGAACTCATCGAGTTCGCGGGCCGACCGATTCGCAGCGTGAACCAGTTCAAGAACATCCTCGGCATCTACCCCAACGGTTGGAAGCTGCCGCTGACGTACAAGCATGAGGGCGAGCAAAAGTCGGTGGTCGTGCGACTGCGGACGCTGCACCGGGCGTCGGAACTGAATCCGGAACAGGAGGAGCAACCAGAGCCGCCGCAGCTCCCGAAGCTGCCGATCCCGATCCCTGGCCTCGAACTGCTCACCAAGCCGGAGAACCCGCATGCCTATCTCTATGAGGAGAAGTCGGGGTTCGCGAACTACCACTTCAACAAGGTCGCGGTCGAGCGGGCCGTGGAATCGATGCTCCCCTGGGGCAGCTTCGCGAAAGCTCAGGGGCCGTGGAGTTTGAACTTCAAGGACCAGCGCGGGGCGATGATGCAGGTGAAGCTGACCGATACAACGGTGGCCGCCAAGATCGGCGAGACGCCTTACATTCAGGAGTTGTCGGACCCGTTGCTCGACAAGCCGCCGGGGAGCGGTGGGCTGTTGATGGCGTTTGACCACCTGCGACGGATGCTGATCAACCCCCAGGCGAGGTTCGCCGAGTTCTACTATGTGGGGGCGGAACCGCTCGACGGGACGGGGCCAAAGGTCGATGTCCTCGTCGCACTGCAAGGCACAGCCATCAGCCGCTGGTACTTCCAGCGCGAACCGGTCGCCCTCGTGGGCTGGGACACCGCCATCGAAGAAGACGCCGACGAGTGCGAGATCCGGTTCACCGAACTGGCCGACTTCGAGGGCCGCAAGCTCCCGAAGAAGCTGACCATCCGCCGGGCCGAACAGCTCATCGGTGAGTTCACGCTGGAATCCGCCACGTTGCAGGGAGCGAAGCCATGAGGGGAAATTCACCACGGAGACACGGAGGCACAGAGCCGATGCGAACTTCGGCGCATGGCTGCGGGAATGAAGAGTTCCTCACGCGAAGGCGCGAAGGCGCGAAGGAAAAGGAAGACACTCTGCTTCGCGCCTTTGCGCCTGCGCGTGAGGCTCCTCCGACTCACTGGTCCACAAAGCGTGAGCCCTTTCCAATGTGTCGCAATCCCCTTCTCCTCTCCGTGCTTCCGTGCCTCCGTGGTGACATGATCCGTTGCATATCGATAGTGACTCTCGTACTGGGCCTCCTCTCGACAACACTCCTTGCCGCTGATCGCAACGCCGTTGAGGCCGAAGTCCAATCGAAGGTCGTCAAGCTCTTTGGGGCGGGTGGGCTCTCGGGGCTGCAAGGGTACGGGACCGGGTTTGTGATCTCGCCGAATGGGCACATCGCCACGGTGTGGAGCCATCTGCTCGATGGCGATACGGTGTCGGTGGTTCTGTCGAACGGCAAGCGCCTGACCGGCAAGGTGCTGGCCGCCGAGCCGAAGCTCGACCTCGCGGTGGTGAAGATCGAGGCCGAGGGGCTGGACTACTTTGACCTCTCCACCATCGCCACGGGCGGGCCGGGGACGAGGATCTATGCTTTCAGCAACATGTTCAAGGTGGCTGCCGGGGACGAGCCGCTCTCGGTCCAGCACGGCATCATCTCGGCCCGCACACAACTCAGCGCGAGGCGCGGCCGGTTCGCCTCGAACTACGCCGGGCCGGTGTATGTGGTTGATGCGATCACGAATAACCCCGGAGCTGCGGGCGGCGTGCTGACGAACCGCGACGGTAAGTTATTGGGGATGCTGGGGCGCGAGCTGCGCGATTCGCAGTCGCAGGTGTGGGTGAACTATGTCGTGCCCATCGGCGAACTGGCCCCGACGCTGAAAGCCATGATGCAGGGCGAGTACACCCGCTCCGCCGTCGTCGACCCGCTGGCGGTGGCCCGCAAGATCCCCCCGCGCACGTTTGGGATGATCCTGGTCCCCGACATCGTGTTCCGCACCCCGGCCTACATCGACGAGGTCCTCCCCGGCACCGATGCCGAGAAGTTCAAGCTCCAGCCGGACGACCTCATCGTGTTCCTCAACGGCAAGGTCGTGAACTCCGTCCGCACCCTGCAAACGGAACTCAATCTCCTCCAGCCCGGCCAGGACGCCGAGTTCGTGATCCGCCGAGGGAGCGAACTGATTACGGTCAAGTTCCCGGTGCCGCTCGATTTGGAGGAGAAGAAAAAGTGAGCGTGTGGTCCTGGCTATTCCGACTGATCTGTCGACAAGCCTCGAAATCAGTTCGCGTCTCGGTCAGTCAATGTGATAGAATTAAATCATGGCCACCTCGGTTCTTGACCGGCTGATCGAGCCGATTGCGGAATGCCTGACAATGGAAGCGGCGACAAAGGTTGCTTCACTGAGGGCTGATGTTGTGGACCAGCAACGTCTCGACGAATTGGCCGAGAAGGCGAATCTCGGGACTCTGTCACCCGAGGAGCAGTCGGACTACGATCGCCTGCTGGCGGCATTTCACTTCATGACGATCATCCAAGCTCGTGCCCGTCGCCTGCTTCAGGCGGGATGAGGCATGGATGCGGACACGCGCCAATTCGTATTTATCCGCGCTCTCGATCGATGTGAGTATTGTCGACTTCCGCAGTCAGCTGCTCCCTACTTCACGTTTAATGTCGAGCATATCGAGGCACAACAGCACATCACTGACGACTCTCTCGATAATTTGGCGCTGGCCTGTCCCGACTGCAATCGCCACAAGGGGCCGAATCT
>JAYSUV010000114.1:0-17912 GCA_043718945.1 Planctomycetota bacterium | reverse complement strand
TGATGTACGCGCCGCCGATCTGGATCTGCTTGACCAGAGTGACGTTCGCAGCTTTGAGCATGGCGTCGGCAGCTTCGATCTGCGCGATCATGCCCTTGGTTTCAACGAGACCGATAGCATCGTTCATGGGATGGCCTTTGGCGAATGGCTTCTGGCGGATGGCCAGCAGCGGAGTGAGTGATGCGAGCCGTCGAGCAGGCTCGACGTGCCCTTCTGTGAGCGACAGGGCGCTAGCCCTCGGTTCTTCCAGTGTGCGTTACCGGCGGCTAGCGCCGTGCCGCTCACTGGACACTATGCGGGCGAACTGCTGGCGGCGGAGCCTTTGGGCTTCGGAATCACCATGACGAGTTCATCGTGCGGGCGAGGAATCACCTGCACGCTGACGACATCGCCGAGCTTTCCAGCAGCGCTGGCACCGGCGTCGACGGCGGCTTTGACAGCCGCCACGTCACCGACGAAGAAGCCGGTGACCAGACCGCTGCCGATCTTTTCCCAGCTGAGGAATTGGACGTTCGCCGCCTTGAGGGCAGCGTCCGACGCTTCGATGAGGGCGATGAGACCTTTAGTCTCGATCATGCCCAGGGCTTCCATTTTGGCCATTTCTTCAGGTCTCCAGGGGGTTGGGGGGGTAAGTTCGTAGCAGAAGTCGTCAGACTTCTGCCGAGTGAGGCATGACGGCAGAAGTCTTACGACTTCTGCTACGTCGTTGTTCAGTCAGTGAGCATGGCACGCACACGGCACCGCTTTGATGAGTTCGACCTTCGTCGCATGTTCGAGGTCCACCGCGTTGCCTTCGTCCGTGTCGAGGTGGACTTCCAGCTTGATCTTGTCGTCCCCGCCGCGGACCTTCAGGTTCTCCAGGACCGTCGTGCAGCTTGGGGACTCGATGCGGAGGTGCATCGCGTCGCCGTTCTTCACGCCGTAGAAGGCCATCTCGGTCGGGCTCATGTGGACGTGACGCATCGCGCGGATCACGCCTTGGTTCAGCTCCAGGCTCCCGGCCGGACCGACGAGGAGAGCGGCAGCTGAGCCTTTGACATCACCGCTGATGCGGACGGGGATGTCGAGGCCCAGCGAGATGGAGTCCGTGAAAGCAAGTTCAACTTGCGTGTCACCTCGGCACGGGCCAAGAATGCGGACCTCGGGCAGCATCCGGCGACGCGGGCCGACGATGGCGACGGTCTCTTCGGCGGCGAAGTAGCCCTCTTGGTAGAGCCACTTCTTCACCTTGAGTTGATACCCCTTGCCGAACAGCACTTCGACATGCTCTTGGGTCAGGTGGCAATGCCGGGCCGAGATGTTCACGACGAGCGGATGCGGCTTGGTGGCCGGAGCCGCTGGGCTGCCGGTCATCTGCCGAGTCAGGACATCGCGGACGATGCGTTCGACATCAGTGCGGGTGATGGACATTGTTGAGAAGTTCTCAGTTGTCAGTTGTCAGTTGTCAGTGGGAAGTCATCAGTCATCAGTCATCAGTTCTCAGTTCTCAGTTCTCAGTTCTCAGTTCTCAGTCAGAAGGACACCCTGCCTCTGACTGAATACTGAAAACTGTTGACTGACAACTACTCAGCAATTACGACTTCAATCCCGTGCTTCTCGGCCACGGCTCGCCACTCGTCGCTCAGGCCGCTGTCGACGACCAGTTTGTGAACCCGGTTGAGCGGGCAGAGGTGCACCAGTTCGGAGTGGCCGAACTTGCTGCTGTCGGTGGCCAGGATCACTTCGTCAGCGGCGTCGAGCATCTGCTTCTGGGTTTCCACCAGCAGCGAGTTCTGGTTGAACAGACCCGCTTCGGTAATCCCCCCGACGCTGAAGATCAGCCGCCGCACCTTCAAGTTGGCCAGGGCGTCGACCGTCAGCGGCCCCAGGACCACCCCCGTTCGCGGGTACAAGTACCCCCCCAACACCACCAACTCGATTCCCGCCACCGACATCAAGTGATTGATGATCGGCATCGAGTTCGTGACGACCTGCACCCCTTTGCCCGCGAGGTGCCTCGCCACATGCAGGGTCGTCGTCCCCCCGTCGAGAAGAATCGTCTCGCCGGGCTGGATCAGCTCGGCCACCTTCTTCCCGACCCGCTGTTTCTCGCTGAGGGCCTGGTTCTCGCGCTCGTCAAAGGCAGGCAATCCTTCACCAACCCCCGCAGCCCCCCCGCGTGTCCGGCGAATCTGACCGGTCCGGTCAAGATACTCCAGATCCCGCCGCACCGTGCTTTCACTGACTCCGACTGACTCGGCGATCTCCTGAAGACTGACAAACCCCTTGGTTTCGATGAATTCCCGTATGTTGCCGCGTCGTTGATCCAGCAACATCTGAGACTTCTCCGCCTGCCAAGCCTTGCCATCTCACCCAAATTCTGTCACCTCGGTGACAGAAATCAAGTGATTCAGCCATGTTCTTCCAAAAGATTTCACAATCAGTCGACACCGGTAGCACCTGACCGTTCTGGCCGTGTCAACTTGATCGGCTGAGTATGAGCCAAGAATTCGCGCCGTCCGGGAAGCCGCTACCGATTACACCGAGGAGTGAGTGACAAGCGATTCCCAGAGACCGGGAGGGTTGTGATGGCGGGGCAGTATGGGAAGAGTTTGCCGTAGCTACCGGCCCTCCCCCGTTGTAGTCCGGCCTTCAGGCTGCCTTTGGCGCATGGTGGAGCAGGGCTGAAGCCTGTACTTCAACTTTCGACAGCGAGCTGCGGATGTCAATCCGCCATGCAGATCGTCGCTTAAGTGCCCTTCCGCCCCGTCTGGTTCGGTCGAGTCGCCCTGGCACGGGGGACTGACGTCCGTCCGCTCGCTGTCGTTCTCTGTGCGGGCGGCGGACTCATGACAGACGGGCTGAGTTTCTCCTCACTTCCTGTCGGAGCTTGGGTTCAAAGGAAAGGGCGAGAGGCGCTTGATTTCGGAATTCGCCCCAAAAACCGTACTCCGAATTGTGAACGACTGACGGATACAAGTAGAGGGGGATTCAACCGGAGTTGAGTCTGACGGGCGCACCCGCCACATGCCCTCTCCATCAACCCCCTGTCCGCCCAGTTGGAGATGACCATGCAAAAGTTTCTCGCCCTTGCCTGTTTCGCACTCGCTGCAGTTTCGCTGCCATCAAACGAAGTGCATGCCAGCAGTCCTTCCTACAAGGTGATCAAATCAAAACCGAGTTCCAATTACGTGTCAGGCTACCGACGCAGCAACGGCACGCATGTGCCCTCGCACTACCGATCCACCGCCGACCGCAGCTTCCACAACAACTGGTCCACGAAACCCAACACCAACCCGTACACCGGCAGTCGGGGGACTCGAATCACTCCGCCTAGCCGATAATCGTGGGCTTGAACGGGTGTCTTTCCCCTGGTTCCCAGTCCGCCGAGAGAACGAGAGGAAGACAGGCGATCCGGTAGCTGGTAGAATCGTTAACAACCAGCGACGTGGGAGACGTTATTCGGAGCGAGGGATTCCTCATGCGCAAGAGCTTGAAACTGATCGTCGAGCAGCACTCGGACGGTTACGTCGCCTATCCATTGGGAATGAAGGGCGTCGTTGTCGGTGAAGGTGACACTTACGAGGAAGCTGTGACGGATGTCACGTCCGCGATCGCGTTCCACTTGGAGACATTTGGCCCCGATGTCTTCGATGAAGATGAGCGAGTTCTGGAGGCATTCATTACGGAGACCGGGGTCACAGTCTGATGCCCCGATTTCCGGTGGATGCACCCCTGGATCGTGTCCTCGCCGCGATGTCCCGGCTCGGATTTCAGGTCGTCCGCTCGGGAAACCATATTGCCTTGTCCCGGCAGAACGATGACGGAACGCAGACGCCCATGACGATTCCGAATCATCGCCGCCTGAAGGGGTCGACTATGCGAACCATTCTGACGCAATCCGGTATTTCCCGATCCGAATTCCTGGATGCCTACGAAAACGTGTGAGACTGGCTCCACTTCGAAGACTTCGCGTTGCAGCGAAACGGGCGAGGGCGGTTGATGCATGGCGGCCACTGGTCGTCGCCCAGAGACACGGTTGTCCTCGACATCACGCGGCCCGAAAGGAGCCGTAGCTGCCCCTCGCCAGAGGGCGGGCATGCAGCCAATTCGCCCACGTTCTGGCGAATGTGGCGACGCCGGAATACCTGACAGCTGTCCGCATGAAGCATCAACTTTCACTTCACGGCCTCGACCACCAGCCGATAGCGGGCAGTGGGGCTCCGCTGGCCCAGCTTGTGTAAGCTTTCCAAGTGCAGGTCGAGCGCCTCGCACGCATTCCGGAACGCTTCGTCCAAGGCTTGCCCGCTGGTGATGATGTCGGGGATATCCGGGAAGTCCACGACATAGGCAGGATCGCGGGCCTCATAGGTCACGGTGAACACGTAACCGCGATACTCATGCGTTGTCTTCATCGCCCAGCACCTTCAAGAGACGCCGAATGTCGGCCGGATGACAGGTCTTCCGACCGCCGTGTTGTTTCACAATCGTCAGCACGACCCCAGTAGGGGTCATAGAAATTAGCCGGTGGTTGAGCAGAGCGACACCACCGGATGCTGAATCCCCAAGAAACTCTCCATCCTGAAGGGATGGCAGAGGGGCGACCCGTGACGTTGCAACCGGTCCGGGAGGAGGAGGCCAGTGCTGTGAACATGATGGCGATCGTTGTGGGGCACGTTTTCGACGTGCCCGTCGTCACCAGATCGCCATGTAAAAGTGCGAAGGACTGCTCGGTGGAGCAGTTCCAGACGGCGTGGTCGAAGAGTGGAGGCCGCAAAAAACTCAAGAAACGCAAAAGTCAGAGCCTCCCCCCTTTTGCGTTTTTTGAGTTTCTTGCGGCCATTCCTTCCGTACTGGATTCAAGCCAGAGGGCAGGCGGCTCGCTTCGCCGAGTGACGGCACGCAGGAGACGTGCCCCACAGCCAGCGTGGCGTCTCTGACCGTAGCTCATGTCGCTCCGCGACTGAGATTTCGTCCGCCAGATGACCCCTGCGGGCCTCGGGGGAGACGTGTATCGGCTGGCGAAATGCGAGTCGCGGAGCGACATCGCCTACAGTCCAATCATGTTCACAGCACTGGGGCGAGGTACCTGCTGAGCCGCTCTGGCGAGAGGACGTGTCCACTAGCTCGCGGCTCGGCAGGCGCTTCGCCCTCCCTTCGAATCGCCCGCAAGTCGAGTCTTCTCGCATCCCTCCAGGATGCAAGGCATTGTGCGGACAATCAGCGACCGGTGGTGTCGCTTCGCTCAACCACCGGCTAATCTCTGACATCCCTCCAGGATGGGACGCGAACGCCATTTGGCGAATACCCCTCGCTGGTGGAAGACAACATCTACGAAGGTATAGTGCCCTTCGTAAGGCCGAACTCCCAACCGCCTGGCGGGCTCGCGAACAGGATCACCCCATGACTGACCCGACGCTCTACTCCCTGAACTGGGATCTTGATTCGATCCTCCCGAACCCGCAGACGCCAGAATTCGCGGCTCAGCTGGAGCTGTTCAAGGCCGACCTCACCCAGCTGGCCGATGCGTCCGACTCGCTGCCAGCGGTCACCGCGAACGGAGCAGCGCAGGTCTGGGGGCTATTCACTGACCAGCTGTCATCGATCCTGGCAAGACAGGAGGATCTCAATGCGTTCCTCGGGTGCCATGCGGCCGTGGATGCCGAGAACAAGGAGTTCCAGCGGATCGAGGGGGCGCTCTCCGCACTGACACCGTTGCGGCAAAAGGCTTTGGCAAATGTTGAACTCGCCTTCGTCGGTGTCGACGAGACGGCCTTCGACAAATTTATCGCGGATGACGCGCAGCTGAAGACGCTGCGGTTCGTCCTGGAAGAGTGCCGCCGCAACGCCGCACTGCGACTCTCGAAGGACCAGGAGCAACTCGCTAACGAACTCGCTGTGGACGGAGCCCAGGCGTGGTCGCGGCTCTACGACCGACTGTCGGGGGAACTCAAGATCGAGGTCATGGAACGCGGGCAGGTCGTGAAAAAGTCCCCCGGCCAGATCCAGTTCGACATGCCCGAGCGCTCGGTGCGGCAAAACAACTTCTATGCCTTCGATAAGGCGTGGGCCGGGCTGGCGGATACGTGTGCTGATGCTCTCAATCACCTGTCGGGGGCGCGGCTCACCAAGTACAAGCGGCTGGGCGTCGATCACCTCGCGGCCCCGCTGCGGTTGAACCGCATGTCGCGCGGCACGCTGGATGCGATGTGGGGGACGGTCGATGACCAGCGGGCGTGCTTACTCCCGTACCTGGATCGGAAGGCCAAGCTGTTGGGGCTGCCGAAGTTGGCGTACTACGACATCTATGCCCCGCTGCCGACCTCGCTGGGGGAGAAGCCGCAATCGGAGTTGAGCTATCCCGAGGCGGTCGATCTGGTGAGCGAGACCTTCTCGCAATTCAGCCCCGACTTCGGCGCCTTCGCCAAGCACGCCTTCCGCGAAAAGTGGGTCGAGGCCGAGAACCGGGGCGGCAAACGCCAGGGAGCGTTCTGCACCGGCATACCGACCAAGCAGCAGACCCGCGTGTTCATGACCTACACCGGCACCGCCGACAGCATGTCGACGCTGGCCCACGAACTCGGCCACGCGTACCACTCGTGGGTCTTGAGAGAGCAGCCGTTCCTGCTTCAGGACTACCCGATGAACCTCGCCGAAACCGCCTCGACCTTTGCGGAGGCCGTTGTCGGTGAGAAACGCCTCGCCGCCGCATCTTCGGTGAACGAGGAACTCGGCATGCTCGACCAGATGCTCGGCGACTCAGTGGCGTTCCTGATGAACATTCACAGCCGGTTCGTGTTCGAGGACCGGTTCCACATCGCGCGGGCCAAGGGGGAACTCTCTGCGGCCCAGTTGTCGGAGATGACGCTAGCCGCCCAGAAGGAGACGTATCTGAATGCCTTGGCAGACGACGGCTGGTATCCGGGGTTCTGGATCTCGAAGCTGCACTTCTATATCAGTGGCTGGCCGTTCTATAACTTTCCGTATACGTTTGGGTATCTGCTGTCGAACGGGCTGTACTCGATGGCTGCGGAGGGAGACCCGAAGTTCCCGGAACGCTACCGCACATTCCTGATCGCGACCGGCTGCCAGTTGACCGAGGACGCGGTGCAGTCGTCGCTGGGGTATGACCTGCGGAAGCCGGACTTCTGGGAGCGAAGTATCGCGGTGATTGCGAAGCGGGTGGAGCGGTTCGTGACACTGGCCGATTCAGTTCTCAGGGCCACCCCCGTTTAGCCGCGACGCGAAGTCTTCGAAGCGGAGCGTGCCCCGAGTTCCGGCGTCTGCTATCGGAACCGAAGTATGACGGTTATCGCTAGAACGGAATGCGAGTCGCGGAGCGACATCGCCTATCGGTGTTCGCACGGCCATGCCATGACGATTATGCGGATTATTGGAGTCGTATGAATTCCCCCGCCGGAATCTGGCGAATGTTGATCCGATTAGACAGGCTGCCTCTTCTGGCGTAATCGTCAGGGTGAACAATGCGTGCTGGGAAACATGTAACGTTTCTGCATCATGCTCCGCCTCATTCGACAACGTGTGTTAGGGTTGCATCATAGACTTGATGGATTGTTTCGATTGCCCGAGAGGGATGAGGATTTCATGCCGCAGTTAAGCCTTGCATCCTGGATTCTCGTGGTCGTGGTGGGCCTGTTCACTGCGATTGCCGCGATCTGGGATTACCGACAGCACCGAATTCCCAACAAGCTGACGCTCCCCGTGTTCTTCGCGGGCTGGGTGTATCAGGGGGTGTTCCACGGCTGGCCCGGAATTGGGAATGCGGCGGGTGGCTTTCTCGTCGGGTTCGGCGTGCTGTTCCTGCTCTGGATCGTGGGAGGCGGGGGCGGGGGAGATGTCAAACTCATGGGCGCTCTGAGTGTCTGGCTGGGCTACAGACTGACACTGCTCGTGCTGATCTCCAGTACGGCCACGGTCATTGCCGGAACACTGGTCATCATCGTCTGGAGTGTCTTCACCAAGGGAGTGCGCGGCATGAAAACCGAGTACCTCGCCAAGGCAAAGACTTCTGAGGGCAAGCCTAAAGCCGAGACCGCCGACGAGAAGAAACGCCGACGCATCATGGCCTACGCCATTCCGGTCTGCGTGGCCACCTGGATCGTCATGGCCTGGAAGCTTCCAACTCTCGACCAACCCGTCGCACCGGCTCCGGTCCCGGCCCAGACTGTGGAGGCGGCGTGATGCTACGATCTACCAGCTTACCTCGGACAACGCGGCGCGGCATCCTGAGTGCAGAGCTGTTGCTCACACTCCCGATTCTGACGGTCTTGTTGTTCGGATTGCTCGAATTCTCCCTGTTGTTCTTTGCCCGCGGTGACGTGGTCGAAGCCAGCCGCGCGGGAGCCCGAGCGGCGAGGCTGTACGGAGCCACGACCGAATCGATCGAGGCCGAAGTGCTGTCTTCACTCGGCGGGCGACTTGCTCCCCATGCCCGAGTGACCGCCGATCTGGGCACGAAGTCCGGGGACGAAGTCAGCGTGGCCGTTGAGGTCCCGATGGCAGTCGCCTCGCCCGATCTGCTGTGGATGATCGGCTACAGCCTCAAAGACCGCGAACTGCTCTGCGAAACACGTATGGCAAAGGAATGAATGAACTCCGACGACGGATCGTCACCATTTGCCACCTCCACACACACGTCTGGAACCTTCTGGAGACCTTGAAGTGAAACGTCTGTCACCCGCCACACTCACTCTGCTGATGCTACTGATTGTCGGCGGCCTCGTGCTGGCCTATGTCGGCAAAAAGCTGCTGGCCCGCGATGAAAAACCGTCCGTCGATAAACTCATTAACGTGCCGATGGCCGTGGCTGACCTCGAGCCGGGCACCAAGATCACCGCTGCACACCTGGCAATCGGCAACCGGTTCCAGTCGAAGATCACTCCCGACATCGTTAAGAGCGATCGCGTGCTGATTGGTCGAGTCGTCAAGACGAAGATCAAGGCTGCGACCGCCATCAGCACCCTCGATCTCTACCCTCCGAACGAGGGCCCGCCCCTGGATATCAGCAAGGGCATGCGAGCGGTCACGATCTCCCTCTCCGATGGCACAGCGGCGGTCGACGGACTGGTGAAAGCGGGCAACTATGTGGACATTCTTTTCGTCCCGGCTCACTACCGCGATATCGCCAAGAACGGCGGCATGATCATGACCCTGTTCAAGGGAGTGCATGTGATCGCGATGAACGCGGATGCGTCCGGCACCATCGTCGGCAGCCGCGGCGCGAACACCGTCACCCTGGAGATGACCCCGGATCACGCCAACATCCTGCGGCTGGCCAGCCAGAAGGGACAGATGACTCTCACCTACACGCCGGATGGCAAGGCCGAGAACCAGTTCGCCCTCCGCGATCAGGACCGGGCCTACTTCGATGAGATCCTGGGCCTGAAGACTCCCGAAGAAAAGAAGAACGACGACAAGCGACCGACTGTGACGGAGTTGTTCTCCGGAGCCAGCCGCCGCTTGCAGACCTTCAAGGACGGCCAGCGGAGTGATCGCTACGCCATCGAACGCTTCGACTACAACCGTCCCGCGTATGCCAATGGCTATGGCAATGGCTATGGCAATGGCGGCGGGGACTTTGGTTACGGCGGCTACAACACTCCGCCACCAATTCCGGTAGATCGCAATCGAGATGATTATGGTGGCGGCAACGGCAACGGGTTCTACTCTGTGCCGCAAGGAGCCGTGGGTGACTCAGCGGCAGGCTTTGGCGGAGCTGCTGCAGCCGGAGCGGGTGGTCCTCCCGAAGGCAACCCCTAGTGGATACGTATCGAACAGACCCCGCCGAACTCCAGATCGGCGGTTGGTCTGTCGGTGCTGACATGTGATGAGTGAAGCGGTTCGGAATGGTTCCGAACCCGAGCAGACACCCTTCGAGATGCAGAGATTTTCTGTGTTGTCATTGCGAACACTCCGATTGACTTCGCCCACACGCACCCGGCGTGGCAGCATCGTCATGTTCGTCGCAATGGCCGTGCTGGTGGTCGGTGCCTGCCTGGCCCTGGTCTTCGACCGGCTGTGGCTCGATGCCGCTCAAGTCGAACTGCAAGCCGCAGCTGAGGCGGCCGCACTTGCGGGAGCGGGGCAACTGGCCAGCGATGCCCGGCTCAATCCGAAGTCGATTGATCTGGCCACTCCAGCGCGAGAGGCAGCGATCGCCATCGCGCAGAAGAATTTTTCCGTGGGAGCTCCGGTTGAACTTCAGAGTGGAGAGCAGGGAGATGTTCAGGTCGGCACGATCGAGATGTCCCCGGAAACCGGAGAGTCGATCTTCGTCGCGGATACAGAACGACCCACGACGTGTGTGGTGAAGGCAGCCAGACTGAGAAGCCGAGGGAACCCGGTCGCCCTCCTGATTCGAACAGCATCGGGTCGCTCCTCCGGCGATGCCCAAGCCTTCGCCGAAGCCAGTGTCGACAATCGCATCATTGGTGTGCAGCCCAGCGACAACTCCCCCGTGCCCGCATTGCCGCTGGCCATCCTCCACACCCATGTTGACCCCCGTCGCCCTGATACGTGGCAGCGTCAGATCGAGATGCGGTTCGGCCCCGATCGGTACGGCTACGACGCCGCAACTGGATCAGTCACAGCTGGCCCCGATGGGATTCCCGAGATCCTCTTGCACACCGCCTCGCCGAGTGCGGACAAGGACGATGCCGCCAAGGTCAACCTACTCACGATCAACATCGGCAACGGATTGCACGAGTCCCAAGTCGCCAGCCAAGTCAAGACCGGTTGGACCGTCAAACACCTGAAGAACTTTGGAGAAGAGTTCCGCACCGACCAAGGCCCACAGACACTCGACGCCGACGCCAGTTTGGTCGGTCCAGTGCAGGACGAACTCCAGCAACTGGTCGGCCAGAGCCGCATCTGCGGTTTGTACACCAATCACCAAATCACCTCGCACACACTGGGCCACGCCGCCATTGTCAACTTGGTGGGGATTCGTGTCCTCTCCATCGAAGACGCGGGCGGACAGTCGCTGCACATCACTGTTCAGCCCGCCGTGATCGCCACTCGCACAGCTCTGCTCACCACGCACGATGCCGCTTGGATGAGCGGTGACAGCAGTGAGAAGACCAACCCGTACATCTACAAACTGTTCCTCAGCCACTAACCAGTGGTCGTTCGAACCTTCGCAGGTGCGGGCGATGAACTTCCTCTGATCGTTTGACAGGACCACCTGCCATGGGCGTCGATAACCGTCGAACCTTTCAACAACTCAAGACCAAGCTGCACCGCCAGATTGTCGACTCGATCGACATGTCGAAGTCGGGCGAGCTGGGCGATGACGAATTTCGCAAGCAGCTCAAAGGACTGGCCACCCACCTGTGTGCCCGTCCCGAAGCCAACCTGCAAGGTCGCGATCGCGACCTGATGGTGCAGGAGCTGATGGATGAAATCTACGGCTTCGGCCCCATCCAGGAACTGATGGATGATCCCGAGATCAGCGACGTGCTGGTCAACGGGCACGACACGGTGTTCGTCGAGCGGAACGGTCTGCTGGAGCGGACCGATGTGAAGTTCGCAGATGACGCCCATCTGCTGCACTTCATTCAGCGGCTCGTCGGCCAGGCGGGTCGCCGGATCGACGAGACCTCGCCGATGGTCGATGCCAAGCTGCCGGATGGATCGCGACTGCATGCCGTCATTCCCCCGCTGGCTCTGCGCGGACCGACGCTGTCGATTCGCCGGTTCAAGTCCAAGATCATGCAGTTCGAAGACATGGTGCGGATGGGCACGCTCGCTCCCGAAATGGCCGAGTTCCTGATCCAGTGCGTCCGTGGCCGCATGAACGTCCTGCTCTCGGGCGGTACGGGTGCCGGGAAGACGACCATGCTCAACAACCTGAGCCGGTTCATCCCCGCCACCGAACGCGTGATCACGATCGAAGAAACCGCCGAACTCCAGCTGCAACAGGCAGATGTGGTCGGCCTCGAAACCCGTGTGTCGAACGTGGAAGGCAAGGGGATGATCTCCCCGCGTGACCTGCTGCGAAACTCCCTGCGGATGCGACCCGACCGGATCATCGTCGGCGAAGCTCGCGGGGGTGAAGTGCTCGACATGCTGCAAGCCATGAACACCGGTCACGACGGCTCGATGAGTACCGTCCACGCCAACGACACCCGTGACGCCCTGCAACGGCTCGAACTGATGATCGCCCTCTCCGGAGCGGAACTCCCCACTCGCGTGGCTCGTCAATACATCGCCTCGGCCATCCAGATCTTCCTGCATGTGGCCCGTCTCGCCAACGGCGAACGCAAGGTGATCCGCATCTCCGAGCTGACCGGGGTCACGAACGGTGAGTTCGACATCGAAGACATCTTCGTCTACCGCATGGCCGGTGTGGACGCTGCGGGCCGCATGCTCGGGTCGTTCTACGCCACCGGTTACGAGCCACAATGTGTCCGCCGCATCGCCGCTCGTGGGATCGATGTGAACCCGAAACTGTTCGCAGCTCGCGAACTGAAGTCGGGCTTCGAGGCGACTTCGATCTTCTCCTGAGACAATCCGAGTGGGATAGGCTTCCAGCCTGTCGACCACTGATGATGACAGGCTGGAAGCCTATCCCACGATACATCCCCCACGGACTGATGTCCCGAGGCAGACATGGCCAGCGACCTGATTACTCCTCATCCCGAGTTCGGAGGCATTCTGCGCGAGCAGGAGACCTACTCGACCGGTGATTCGAATGATGTCGGCAACCGCATTAACTCGTGGTTCGACCTGCTGATGATTCAGTCCGGCATTGGGCTCTCGCCCAGCATGGTGCTGGCCCTCAGTCTCTGTACCGGTGTGGCACTCGGCGGACTGGTGTTCGTCCTGCAAGAGAATCCGATTACGACGGCCATTGCCTCCTTCATCGGGTTCATTGCTCCGGTCGTCATCGCGGTCCTCATGCGCAGCCGTCGTCAAAGCGTGATGATGAACCAGATGCCGCCGATGATTGACGAACTCTCCCGCGCGGCCAAGACCGGTCGCAGCCTCGAAGCCTGTCTCCAAGTCGTGGCCAACGACACTCCGGCTCCATTGGGAACAGAACTGCGTCGCTGTGCCGACCGCGTGGCCTTCGGGTTGCCGCTGTCTCAAGCTCTGGAAGAACTGCCGATTCGTACCGGACTGGTCAGCACCAGCGTGCTGGCGACTGCCCTAGGTGTCCACCGGGAAACGGGCGGTGACCTGGTGCATGTGCTGCATCGTCTGTCCGCCACCATTCGAGACCGCATCCAGTTCCAAGGCCGACTCGCAGCGGCCACAGCGGCCAGTCGAGCCGTGGCGATCATGATGATCACCTTGCCTCCGGCGATCCTGGCGTTCTTCATCTTCCGTGATCCCGACTACCTGCAGAACCTGATGAACTCGACCTGGGCGAGCCGGTTGACCGTCCTCGCGATCATTCTGCAAATCATCGGTTCGCTGTGGGTGATGCGAGTCTTGGCTTCGAGCAAGCAGTCGTAACACTTCGACCTCCCCCACAGTTCATTCCCCCATCGCAATCATTTCAGACTGACGGACCCGGCGATGAACAACTTTCCTTTCATGACCGTGATGATTCTGCTGTCGGTGATCTTGATCATCCGGATCATCTACAAGGCTTGGCGTTCCCGTCAGGCAGACCCCACGATCCGCCGTCGGTCGGAGTCGTCCAGTGTCATTCAGCGCTCGGTCGCTGCGAAGTCGGTGCCCTCTCCGCTTCAGCCGCCGCCAATTCCACCGGTCGCAGCGATGCCCACCGCTCCCGCAGCTGTGACTCCTCCCCCGCCAGTCCGTGTCACTCGTGATTCCATCGCTTCGATTCACGACGATGAGTCCGCGAGTCGCCTCACGCCGGAGGGGAGCCGCTCCCGCATTTTCGGCAACAAGCCCGCTGGTTCGGCCATCTGGGACTCTGCCGGGTATGTGACTGCTGGTGGTCAGGCCCAGAAGGCGAAAGCAGACGCCGCCACACTTCCGATTGAAGATGCAGTTCTGGGTGATGGCAGCGATCTGGTCTTCGGGCCGGTCACGACCACTCTCTCCTCGATGCTGCCGGAGTCAGATGACCGTCGGCGCGAGCTGACCCGTACCCTCCAAAATGCTGGGTATTATGGCCGCAATGCTTGGCACAATCTGGCCTCGATCCGCTACCTGGGCATCTTTCTGCCGATCATCTTCTGTGGACTGATGCTGGTCTTCGGACCAGCTCGCCTGGAGCCGTTGCTGATTGCTGGAATCGTGTTTCTGCCACTCGTGGGCTGGGCACTGCCGACCCTCATCGTCCGCAATAAGGCGGGTGCGAGACTCCAAGAGATCAGCAACGGCATGCCCGATATGCTCGACCTGCTCAATATGTGCGTCAGCCAGGGGATGACCGTTCCCAAGGCGCTGGGCCGTGTCGGCGGCGACCTGGAACCCGTCTACCCCGCATTGGCCAAGGAACTGAAGATCGTCACCGAACAGTCCCGCATCGGCTCAATGGATCAGGCCCTGACCGGCTTCAGCCAGCGGGTCGACGTGCCGGAAGTTCACTCCTTCACCTCGCTCATTATCCAGACCGACCGCATGGGCACCAGTATGAGTGATGCTCTGGTCGACTACTCGGACAGCATGCGAGAAACGATGCGTCAGCGGTCCGACCAAAAGGCCAACTCCGCCACGTTCAAACTTCTGTTCCCGACCGTGCTCTGCCTGCTCCCCGCCGTGTACCTGTTCCTGCTCGGCCCCGCTGTGATCCAGCTGTCCGACTTCTACACGGGTCGTGGCCGCGAAGTTCTTCAGACCACTGGAGCAGGAGTTGGCTCTTCCACTGGTCAGGCCACGAACGGTCGGTAAGCCAGTGACTGCCAGAGTTCGCGAGTCTAGGTGAACTGAAGACCACGACCCCGGCAGGGGTCATAGAAATTAGCCGGTGGTTGAGCGTCAGCGACACCACCGGTTTGCAATCCCGACTCACGATATCGCATCCCGGAAGGGATGCCAGAGGGCGTGAATGGCATGTGCCATGTGACCCTGAGTGACCAGGTGCTGAATCACCGGCGAATTGCTGTCACCTCGACCGGCAGGGGTGAGTGTCGGACCACCTGTTACGGTGACTGACTGCTCTGGACCTCTTCCAGGGACTTCCGCGTCTCAGGCGGCAGCACTTTGTCGGCATGTCCAGCAGCTTGATTGAGATCATCGAGTCCCAAGGCCCGCGCTGACTCTTTGGTGGCGTCTGCTCGATGACCGGCTCGGTGCAACGCCAATGCCAGCGACGCGCGAATGCGGACCGAGTTCGGATAACGCTGGGCCGCCTCGCGATACCTCAAGATCGCCGCTGAGAGAGACTCCGGCGAGACGGCTTTTGCTTGGGCCATTAGGTCACCGAGCAACTCGTAGGTCAGTGGATTCTCCGGGTTCCGGAGGATCGCTTCTCGGCCCGCGTCCAACGCGGCCTCGGTGAACTCACCGGACTCCGACTCCGAGACACGCAGCTGAAGCAGCCAGACCCACGGCTCGGGATTGAGCGGGTCGATCTCGGCAGCTGCGATGAGTTGCCGGCTCACCAAGCCGGAATTGCGGGACTGTGCCATGGTGTCGAGGGCCAGCGAGATCTCGGCCCGGCAGAGAGTATTGGGGACGAGCGAGGTCCGCAGGCACACCAGCCCCAGCACTCCGCATCCGATCGCCAGTGCCAGCGAAACCGGCAGCGCGAGTGGGGAGACATCGCGGGGTTCCGGTGTTGCTGTCGGCTCGGCCCGCATCCGTTGCGGAGAGGTCACCAGACACGCGAGCAGCAGTGCCCATGTTTGAAAGATCGCGGGCATCGCGATCCCTCCCGCACCGCACAGATGCAGTGTCAACGCCAGCCACGCCGCCCAGATCGGGGCCACGCGAAACCCCGACGACAGCGAGGTCAGCCAGCCCCCCACGAAGGGGCACGCGATCAGGAAGACCCACAACCGGCCATCCGCCCCTGCTCCAAAGGCGATCTGCTGGGCAACGACAATCGCCGGACCGGCCAGCGCGCAGAGCACTCCCTCGGACCACCTCAGCTGGGGAAGTGGGCGATCAGTCGTTTTTGAGTCCGCCTCAGTCATGACCGCCCGCCATCCGGCTCGCACTCCCCAGATGAGCAGTGCCATCAACCCGGCCCAGGCGACGACTCCCGCATTCGCCCACACATCCAACAGCAGATTGTGAGGGTCGAGAATCTCCTCGCTCGCTCCCGCCAATTTGTAGTGCAGGTAGTTCGGTCGGAAGTTCCCCGGCCCCACTCCCAACCAGATGTGGTCGAGGATCAGCTGGGACGTGGCGGCCCAGTATTCGAGGCGGTACTTGAGGGACTTCGGGGCTTCGGAGATGACCTGTGTATCGATCAGTCCCAGCATCAGCGCGAGCGACAACAGGACGAACCCGGCGAGGGCGACAGTGATCGCGGCGATCATTCCCTGGCGGAACCACCGACCGGTCTTGCCAACAAACCAGAAGGCTCCACCCGCCAGTAAGACCCCCAAGAACGCCGTACGGCTCTTCGTCATGACCAGGCACAGAACCAGCAACCCATACACGGCCACTGTCATCAAGCGCAGGCCCCAGCCCTGCACCCATCCGGGGTGTGAATCGGCTTCGCCGCGCCCGATTGACCGTGACAGTGTCAGCCCGCTGGCCAGTGCCAACCAGACCCCCACCGCCAGCACTCCCGCCAGTGAGTTCGCTAAAGCGAAGCAACCCATCGGCTCTGTGCTGCTGCGAATCCGATCAATCAGCATCCGCTGAGCACCGCCCTGCACCGATTGAAAATCCCGACCGAGCGAGGTCGCAATCTCCCGCATCCGCTGCGACTCCTCAGAGGTGAGGGTCGTCTCATGCTGATGCAGCGTTTCCCATTCCGTGACGAGTTGGGCGTTCTCCTTGAACCAGACTTGGTTCTGCCAGATGCCGTACCCGGCGAGGACCACACTGATCGCCAGCACGGTCCGGATCAAGGTGCCGCCGTGCCCGCTCTCGAACCGTTTGCGAAACTCAAACCATAACAGCAGCGAGGCCATCCACTCCCACGCGACATTGATCGCCGCCCGCTTCTGACCCGATCCCAGGACAATCGCCCCGGAGGAAACCAGCTGAGCGGCCACCAGCACGATTACGGCGGCATCGACCCGATCGGGACGACGCGGGCCCTCCCCGTTTCGCCAGCGCAGCCAATGCTGCGCGGCACAGTACCCGAGCGTCAGCAGCACCAGCCAGAGCGTATCACCCTCTGCAGCTGACTCGGTCGGCAGAAAGAATCTGGCCCCGAGGAGTCCCGCTAACCAGACCGTTGACCAATCCCGCGACAGGGCGGGATCAGCGGCGGCAGACGGCGAGTCGCGGCGGGTACGGGTCGCGGCCAAAGGGCACCGTCTCGGCAAGCAGGAGGCGGGTGACTAAACCTTGATCGTGTCGTTCATCGCCGGATCCTCGCGGAGGATCGCCAGACCCGCCTCGCGATCAGGAACAATCATCCACAGCTTGTCGAGGTTCGTGACCTGCAACACTTCCAGGCAGTAAAAATGCAATCCGCAGATGACGAATCGACCGTCGCGAGTTTGCATCTGCTGCCACAGCCGGTACAGGATCTCGATGAATGACGAGCCGAAAAACTGCACGTATTTCAGATCGAGCAACACCTTGGGAACGGTGGCTTCTCCCGCATCATGGACGACGCGCGAGACGGCGGGGATCACATCCTCGCCGAGGTGCTGCATGTCCTCGCCAAATTCCACGATGGTGACATCACCATCCAGAATGATTCTCGGTTTTTTCGATAGTGACATGGGGTGGCCTCTATTCCGGGAGTCGCTTCTGCATCCATGCTAGCCAAGTGCGACGCAGGGTCAATCGATCTCTCAAAATTGCAGATGAACAGGCGTATCCGGAGTGGGGAGTGGGAGTCCAGCCTTCAGGCTGCTCCG
>JAYSUV010000113.1:0-5839 GCA_043718945.1 Planctomycetota bacterium | reverse complement strand
CCAGTTGCCGGGCTTGGTTCGCGTGGGGAATGAGATGTTCCGCTGAGGGGTGCATCCGGTGGTAGAGAGTCCTGGGTCGCAGGTAGTACGACAGGAAGAACAGCTTCTGGTCGCTGACCACGAGGATGCGGCAGTGGTCGGGTGTCGCCCGTTGCAAGTAGCGAATCACCTCGCGGTTCGAGTCACTGATGTTCGGAAGGACTTGGTCCCCGTCATTCAGCCGGTAGTAGGGCCAGTCTCGAAACCGCTTCCGAATGGCCAGCCCCCAGTGGCCGACCGACAGAATGAGAGCAGCCAGAATCGCGACACGCTTGAGAGTTGTGACCGCCAGCGACAACTGGGGACGGGCTGGCTCACCCGATGGAGTCGCAGCGGTCCCCTCGGTCACTCGCCAGAAGCCCAGCACCGCTCCCTCGATCCACGGAGCCACTCGCGCCCGCTGGCGCCAGAGCATGAGGCCCAGCCCGGCCAGCCCCAGCCCAATCCAGCGCGCAGACCATTGACCTGCTTCGGCCATGCCGAGGGCTTCGAACTGAGCATAAGCGTCGGCTGGATTGGCTCGCTCGGCAGCCCACGATTGAACCACTTCGGGCGGGATGAGCCACGCAAGCCCAGCCAGCAATGTGGTAGCCACAGCACCGAGCAAGCTCAGTCCTGCCAGCCCGAAGCGAACTCCCCGAACGAGTGCCGAGTGTGACTGATCGGACGCGCTAATGGCCGCCTCCGGCACGAATCTGGTCACAGACGAGTTGCCATTCAGTCTGCACACCGAGTTGAGCAGCCCAATGCTCAATATATATGCGATCGATACGATCCCCTTGAATCTTCAGCATGCTGGCCATGTCTCTCAGGTGCTTCTCGGAACCACCGCTCCGATAAAATACGAGTTTACTGAGCAGCACATCCTCCGGCGATCCAAACCATACGGAGAATTCCCCCTCGCTGGTCAGGCGGCGGCCTCGCGAAAGTTCCGAGCGAGCAAACTCGCTGTCCGGAGGAATGATGAGGTCGACCTTCAATCCCGAGGGAATGTGCAGGATGTTGAACTGGCGTCTGCGCAGAGTCGCCTCACGGGCTGCCGACTCCGAGACGTCGTAATCCGGGGGCAGAAAAGCGGCACACAGAGGAGCCACTCCGTCAGGCTTCAGGTCAGCCAGAATATCAATATCGTTCGTAAATCGCGGTTCCCCATACATCATGCTGGCCATCGATCCGACCACGCGATAGGTGACCCCCAGCCCCTCCAGGAAGTCGGCCACGACTTGCATCAGTTCGTAAGGCTGAAGCTCACTCGCATTCATGGGAGACCAATCCGTGGCTGATACGACACGCGATTTCTCGATTGAGCTGCTGGGCGTCCCACTCGGGATGTTCAGAGCGAATGGCCGCTCGCAACATCACCCGTGCGGAGCGCCACATCCGGCCTGCAATCTGCAACCGCTCGACCTCTGTCTTCCCGCGCAGCATGTCGGCCATTGCGTCGTCGATGATTTCGACCACTGGGGGACGAGATGACATGTGTCTGTCCTCTTGGATTGCAGATGGCGAAAGCCCGCGACAATTCAACTCACAGGGCCCACTCGGACTCTGACTCATAGGATAGCGTATTCCAAATCGAGCTTCCCTCAAACAGGAATACGACTCCCGACTCCCTACTCCCGACTCCCTACCTCCAGTAGCTTGCCAACCTTCGTGATCCAAAACTTCTGCCCGGCATGTGGAGTGTCAGACACGGTCGTGCGGATTTGGATGTCCATCTGCGCGATACCAAACGGGATCTCCTCGCTGAACCAGACGTTCCGAGTGTAATGACGACTCGGCTGGCCACTGGCTGGCTTCTCTTGAACATAGGCATAGGCATATAGGCACTTGATGGCATCCTTCTGGATGGATGTCGGAAGGTGGCGAATCGCCGAACTGATATAGGTGGACGCCCCAGGCAGCCCGCTGATCAGTCGAATAGCGTCTCTCTCCGACCGAATGGTTTCCGGACCGACCACCACACATTCCGCGACCGGCTTGCCAGCGAGGAACGAACCCCGATTGATCAAGATCGTTTCTCTTTGCAGACCGCCGTTCCAGGCAAAATTGATCCGCCTGAGCGGCATCCCCGCTGACCCGGCGGGACCCCCATCGCTGATCCGCAGCGTCTCCCGCCCCTGCTGGGTCGCATAATCGGTCGTAAGCTCCACCCAATAGTCGGGATCAGCCTGCATCCCGTCTGGCAGAGTATAAATCCAGCTGTGGACCGGGCGGGGGAGTTTGGGCTTCGGGTCAGTGTATTGGCTCAGCCAGCCCGCCTTCTCCATGAAGGTGAACAGCGCCGACTGCTTCCACGGGCCATCACTCGGGCACCACGCAAACACGACTGAAATGGCCAGCGTCGCCAGTACCGCAACACGCCCGTAACGGTTCTTACCCAGCCCCTCGATCGCGGGCAGCATCACCAACACCCACGCCGGGGCCAGCCACTGCATCCAGCGGAGAGCCACGCTGCCGCCGCCGTAGTTGTAGTTCTCCGTCTTTAGCAGATAGAACGCGAAGACGATGAACGACACCGCCCCAATCAGGAACGGCCAGCGACTCTTCTCGTCCCCCGACTCGCGGTACTTCGGCACGGCCCAGGCGACCAGCGACCACAGAAACGCCGGAGTCAGTGAGAACCACCCGTGATGCCCAATCGTGCAATGCAGCAGATAGATCCCGAACCCGTCCCGGTTGGCGTCGACCCCTCTCGGGTCCATCCAGTAGCTGGGGACTCCCTCGTGGATGAATCGGTACTTGTCGCTGCCGTAGTACGAATAGAACGGCCGCAGCCCACCGCTGGCGTCGTAGTTCGTCCAGAAGAACATCGCAATCGGCACTAGAAAGGCCACCACCATCAAGGCCCACATCGGTCGCGGAACATGACTCCACAGCAACAGAAACACGAGGCCCACGAGCGCCGCCGAAGGCAGTTCATTGCAGACACAAAACCCAAAGGCCACCCCGGCCAGGGCGAACTCCCACTTGCCGTTGACCTCGCGGTGAATCCGGTCGACCGCCCAGATGGCGATCATCAAACTCGTCGCCGCGACCGTATGATTGTTGAACACCGACAGAAACGGAGAGAGCAGGGTGCCCCCCGACAGCAGCACCATCGCGCATAGCTGGGCAAACGGATCACTGGTCCGCTCGGCGATCATCCCCCGCCACAGCACCAGCGCGATCGTCATCGGCACAATGTTAATCAGGAACAGCAGGATGCGCGTCACACTCAGCAGATGCGTGTCGAGCGTCCAACCGGTCGCCAGCCTGAGCCCCTTGTACAGCTGGGTCACCAGCCATGGCAGCAGTGGTGGCTTGGTCGAGTAGAAGTGCTCCTCGTGCTTGACGAGGTCGATCGTGTTCCAGCTCTGCTTCGAGACCGGGTCGATCTTCAACCGCGACTCATCAATCAGGTAAGTCCCTTTCTCCGCCAGCGACCAGACCGTACACCACCGCGACCGGTCGTTCGCACTGTTCAGCGGACCCGTCGAAAGCAGACGCGATGTCGCCATCGACATCCCGAGCAGAATGATCAACAGTCCGGCCCACCGCACAGCTGCGGAAGACTCATCGAGTTCCTGAGCTGGCTGGCTCGGACTGGAACTGGGATTGGGACGCGAATCTTTGGCCAACGCAAACCTCGCCGAAGCGGAACAGAGGACGATGACCGGGAGGATATACGCTGGCCGGGGGTGGGGGGTAGAGAGAGTGGCCGGGAATGCCGTCAAGGAACTGCCGGACCGTGGGACGGGCACATTTGCCCGTCCGTCCTTCGTCGTAGGCGATGCCGCTCCGCGACTCGCATTCCGTTATTAGAAAACGCTCACTCTCAACTGAGTAACACGAGAAGCCCGAACGTCTCCAGAGGTCGGAATCTCAATCGCGGAGCGACGTGAGCTACGGTCGGAGATGTCGACACTTCACCGTTTCACCTATCATCAATGGAATCTCGTTGCCTCCCCCACTCTGGCTGATCGCTGAAAGCTGATGGCTGAAAGCTCCTCCCCCACTCCCCTCACCCCGCGCGAGAAGGTCAAAACCTTCCCGGACGCTCCCGGTGTGTACCTCATGAAGGACGCCCAGGGCCGCGTCATCTACGTGGGCAAGGCCGTCAACCTGCGGAACCGCGCGGGGAGTTATTTTTCCTCCACAGCTGCGGTCGACCAACGAACAGCAAATCTGGTCCCCGAGATCGCCGACCTCGACTTCATCCAGACGCATACCGAGGTCGACGCTCTGCTGCTCGAATCGCGGCTGATCAAAGACATCCAGCCGAAGTACAATCAGGAACTCAAAGACGACAAGACCTTTCCCTACCTGCAAATCACCACGAATGAGGACTTCCCTCGCGTCGAGTTCACTCGCAAACCGGCCAGCAGCGGGGTCAAGCTGTACGGGCCGTTTACGAATGCGAAGCGGCTGCGGGCGACGATTGTGGTGCTGCAAAAGGTCTTTAAGTTCCGCAACTGCGGGCTCGACATCGAGGAGGGGGACCAGCGCTGGCGGTGGTTCCGCCCGTGTCTGCTGGCGAGCATCAATCAATGTACCGCTCCATGCAATCTGCGAATCAGCAAGGAAGATTATAAGCAGGACATCCGGCGGTTGACGATGTTCCTGGACGGCAAGTCGGCCTCGCTGCTGGATGAACTCCACAAGGAGATGCTAGCCGCGTCGAAGGAGCTGCGATTCGAGCGGGCGGGGAAGCTGCGGGATGCGATCAAGGCTTTGGAGAATGTCGATGTGAGCATGAAGAGTGCTCTGGAAAATAATCTGCAACCGGAGGCGTTCTACGTCGACCCCAAGCGCGGGCTACAAGGACTGAAGAAGGTGTTCGGTCTCGACAAGGTGCCCCGCCGAATCGAGGGGATGGACATCGCCCACCTGCAAGGCGGCGAGACCGTGGCCAGCCTGGTGCAGTTCATCGACGGACTTCCGTTTAAACAGGGTTATAAACGGTTTCGCATCAAGTCGGTCGAAGGGGTCGACGACTACGCCAGCATGCGCGAGATCGTCAGCCGCCGCTTTCGCCGCCTGCAACAAGAGGGCGAACCGTTCCCCGATATTCTGCTCATCGACGGTGGCAAGGGCCAGCTCAACGCTGTCATGGAAACCTTCTCTGCCCTCGACATTAAGCCCCCGTTCACCATCTCCCTGGCCAAGCAACAGGAAGAAGTCTTCCTCCCCGGCGAGTCCGAGTCCTACAAACTGAGCCGCCACTCGTTCGGGCTGCGGCTGCTGCAGTTCGTCCGGGATGAAGCCCACCGCTTCGCGCAGCATTACCATCATTTGCTCAGACGGAAGTCGCAGTTTGAGTAGGAGAATGCATCATGCCAGTATGGTACGAGATTCACTTCGAAGAGACCGGAGAGAAAGTCGACTGGTATGGAGTCGCTGGCTACTACTACATCTTCGAGGATGGCTCGAAGCTCGAATTCCTGATAGCGCCAGCATGGTGTGTTCACTGTCAGGGCATCGTAGGTGTTGAACCGATGCCCTCTCTGAGCGATTTGGAAAACTATCTCGATGAGTTGCTTAACCCGAACTCCCAGATCAATTAATGGTGCTCGGAAATACACAAACGACGTGACGAGCTTTCAAGAGATCTAAACATGCCAGTTCCACCTGAGATTCTCGAACGGGACCAAAGTGTGTTTGAAGAGCATCTGCGTCAGGCTAAGCTTGAGATTCAATGGAGAACGAATCGCCATTCACAGCCGAAGTGCCTGGAGTGTGGATCAACAGAAGTTATGGTTGACGACGATAATGGAATTCAGACTCCGAATCGGGGACGAGTGATTTTGAAGGGAATGGG
>JAYSUV010000112.1:0-17984 GCA_043718945.1 Planctomycetota bacterium | reverse complement strand
AGAGATGCAGATCATCCGGCTTGTCGTGATACGGCTTTTCGGAATTCTTGGGCATCGCCAGCGGCGGCATCTCAAATCCCCCAGCGATGAACGTCCCTCTCGGATATCGAGCGAAGGATGTTCCCGTCTTCGCCAGCAACTCTCCCGTCACGAGAATTGCCGCCCCAGGCGAGCCCTTGAACACCGTTGTGGCATCGTTGACAGTCTCACCGTTGACCGTCCATTTCACCGTCACGGGGAGATCCTGTGCGATCTTCGTCGAGAAAGGCACCTCGATCGGTTTGTGACATCCCCAGACAGCCAGTGGAATCCCGGCCATCAATGCGATTAGGACACTCCGCCTGGAACAGACGAGTTCGTCTGCGGTGGCTGTCGCCGAGACACGAAACGCCCCCCTAGAAATCACCGACATTGTCCGCTCCCTTTCGAGTTGAGATGGCTGTCCACACCGCAGAATCGACGTTGTCTGAAACAAATCGCACATGTCCATCTACAAATGCCACGCTGACGACGCCCGGGTGATAACTCGTGGCGGGACGCAGACTGTAGAAGATGTCGGCTGTGTCAAAATCAGCACTGGTGTTGTTATGGCAGCCTGGTGAATTGGGTGTGAGAGCGTGGTTGTAGCCCACTCCCTGCTGGAGCATGAACTGAGCCTGCATAGTAATATGGGGCGTCGCATTCGTGCGTCTCATGCGGCACGCCTGCCGGAATTGTTCAAGCTCGTTCGGCATCGGATAGTGCCGATCGACGTACCACATATGGCGATTCGGCTCCGCTTGCGCCATCGGCTCGGTCACCCTATTCGTATAGTCATAAAGCTCGATCTTCCGTTCGGAATAGAACGCTGTCTGGGAAGTCCCGTCGGTGAAATCCGAGATTCGGGAACGCGAGAAAAAACTCGGGCGTGAACCGTCGAGTTGCACGATGTTGTAATCGGGGGGCAAGCGCGCCGCCCACCCCGACCCATCGTTGATGAAGTAGCTGACTCGTCCCAGGGACACATCCCCACGAGGATCGCTGGGGCAGAGGTACGTCACGACATTGGGCCAGACTGGTTCGTACACCACCATTTTCTGATGCAGGGCCGATTGCTCCAAGAACGGCAACAGTGCGATGTATGGCCTGTCCGCCTGGGGAAAGACCTTGAAGGCTTCCTCGTACATGTGGGCAGCGAGTACCACCTGGCGCAGTCGACTCTGGCATGTGATTCTCGCAGCCGCCTGCCGTGACGATTGCACGGCAGGCAGCAAAATGGCGATCAGCAAACCGATGACGGCGATCGAAACCAGTGTTTCGACAACGGTGAAGCCGCTACGGTCGTTTTGTTTGAGTGACGGTGACTTCATTCCTGACTCCGTTTCCGCTGTTATCGTAGTAGAAGGCCTTAACCCAATAATATCTATTCGGGGCTGGGTTGTTGATTTGCACAGCCCCGACGTGTTTACTGTACGTTTGAGTTGCAGGCATTGGGGGAGGGGGCGTCATAGTGGTAAACGTCGGAGTCAACGTGACCGTATTACCTCCATCTGGGACCAGCGTTGCATTGGTTTGCCCATTTATTGCAAGAAAGCATTCATACACTTCCACAACTGGGTCGAATTGCTGCGGTGCGGTGGCAGTCAAGTCATAAATCAGAGGTGCTGGAGGCGGTGCTGGAGGAGGTGCTGGAGGAGGAGCCTGTGCAAAGACATGACTGGATGTCAGGACTACAAGCAGAGCGAAGAGCGAAGAGCGAAGAGCGAACATTTGGACTTCCATTTATGAGTGAAGCAATCATCAACCATCCATATACACTACCGTACTAAAGCTCACTGAGAATGTCAAGCGATGTTTTTAGTTTCGGCAGGGTGGCCCAGACGCTGCTTTGAGCGTCTGGGTTGTGCAACAACAAGAGGTTACGGAGAGGACGCTCGCCTTTCAATCCCTCTTGTTCCTACGTCACCCAGACATCCAAAGCGATGTCTGGGCCACCCCGCCACCCCGCCGCAACAGCCACTAGTTGGCACTGAAGTCCGGCGGGAATTTGCGTGTCGATTCCCGGTTCTGCTGCGCGCGTTTCTGGGCTCGCAGCAGATCGAGTAACAGATCCGTTCGCAGGTCGACATGGCTCTCGGCCAGGAGTGAGACCAACGTCTGAGTGGGGATCTTCAGTGAACTGGCGATCAAATCGGCCAGCACTCCCAGCGGCAAATCCCGGAGGGCGGCCTCGGTGGTTTCCCGGCTCTTCTCGAGGTCTGGCAAGGTGGCCACGAGTGCTTCCAGAAGTTCGGCCCGGCGATTGGCTCGCTGGATTTCCGGTGAGTCGGAGTATTTGTCGTAACGCAGTTCGAGTTCCACTTGTCGGTAGGGAGTCGTGGTCAGCTTCTCGGCCCGGATTCGAGCGCGGCACAGTCCGCGAATGATGATGATGTACTTGCCGTCCTCGAGCTCCCGGTCCAGCATGACCCGGCCCAGGCAGACATCCGTGAAGACCGGCGCGGTCTTCGTCTCGTAGAGCTGATCCCATTGGGGCTTCAGCGTCCCCAGCGCGAGCAGTCGGTCTCCCGCGAGAACGTCGGCGATCATCTGGCGATAGCGTGGCTCGAAGATATGCAACGGCTGAGTGACCTGTGGAAACAGGACAAAGTCCGGCAGCGGAAACAGCGGAGCCACTCCGCGAAATCCGGAGAGGTCTTCCATCAACCCGCTGGGCTCATTCATCATGGGGATTCCAACGGATAAGCGGAAACGTCTCGGCCAGGGGAGTTGTCATCCCAGTCGGGATTCCAGCGAGAAGTGGTTCGAAACAGACTCGTAATTCCGTCCGCAGCTGATCGAGATTGACACCTCGAAAGCAACTGCCGGAGTTCGCGAGGTAACGCAATGAAGAGGTGTGCATCTTGCGGGCCCCGGTGGGATTGCCCTCCGAGAGGTGGTACAGGCTCACCGCCGCGTGCAACAACCCTTGGAAAAAGTCGCGGTCATCGCCCAGCGACTCGCCCCACAACTCCTCCAGCACATCATGGCAGGCGAAATACTCCCGCTCATTGAATAGTCGCACAGCCTCGCCGAGCGTGGCCGTGTGGAACGGTTCAGAGGTGGGAGTCTCGTTCATGAAGTTGCGGTGTGACCTGACTGAGAGATGCCCTCGTGCGTCGACTCCGCACAAGTCACCTGGCGGCATCCGACAGGCATTTCGCCAAGTCCCTTGGAAGAACTCTTCCGAATCGCGATTCTACGGAGCAGGAAATTCGATTGTCCAGAATCGTTCTCGATTGGGGGACCGAAATCCAGGAGCTGTGTGTGTCCTCCCGAAACGATGTCCGAAAGCAACAAGCACTGCATGTCGCCCGACTGTTGGAAAAGACGTACGGCCATGCCGAGTGTGCGCTGCTGCACACATCAGCGTTCCAGCTGTTGGTCGCGACGATTTTATCCGCCCAGTGTACGGACGAGCGGGTCAATTCGGTGACACCCGAGTTGTTCCGGCAGTACCCCACTCCCGCCACGCTGGCAGAAGCCACGCAGGCCGACGTGGAGGAGATCATTCAGTCACTCGGATTTTTCCGAGCGAAGTCCAACAACATTCGTGGTATGGCCCGGATGCTGGTCGAGGTACATGGGGGTGAGATTCCCCGCACTCTCGATGAGCTGGTGAAGTTGCCGGGTGTGGGCCGGAAGACCGCGAACGTCGTCTTGGGAACCGCGTTCGGAATCTCAAGTGGAGTCGTCGTCGACACTCACGTCCGGAGAATCACGGGGTTGCTCGGGCTCACGAAAAATGTCGACCCGGTGAAGATTGAGGTCGATCTTCAGAAGTTACTTCCTCCGTCGGAGTGGATTCAGTTCTCGCATCGCCTCATTCATCACGGGCGGAGAATCTGCATCGCCCGCCGCCCGTGTTGTCCGGAATGCCCGTTACTTTCGCACTGCCAGCGCGTCGGGTTGCCTCCGCTGCTTCCCACCCGATAAGGCGAGTGGTCGGAAATACGGAATTGTAGAACGGACCCCCAGGTCCGTTCCGCCCGGACCTGGGGGTCCAGGCTACGGGAACCTTCCCAGGACCGCTGGCCCGAAACGAAAACAGCCCGCCCCTTCGCGCCGAAGGGACAGGCTGTTTCGCGTCACACATAGACCAATCCCGCCTTCGAGACCAGTTCGGGATATCGCCCCCGGAGTTGAGGTCCGCAGCTGCGGACCTCGTGCAAAATAAACAGGGTGCCTCAGCACACTCTGCCTGGACATTGCTCTTCGTCGACAGATCGAATCCAGCGCGAATCACCTCAGCTGGCCACGCCGAGTTTCCCCCGTCGTGCGAGCTTGATCCGCTGCGATCTCCATCGGCCTAGAACACGTCCAGTGTCATGTGATGACCCTTGTGATAGGGGTGCTTACTGGGGTAGAAGTTATGCCAGCCCGTGTTGTAAACCGGGATCTGCCGCTGGGCGGGATACCGATAGTACATGTGGTCGTAAGTGACCGGTGCCTGCAAATTGTGAGGATAGTAGACGTAAGGGTAGTGATAAAAACGATTCCAGTTGGAAGGCTGTCCCGGAGGAGCAGCCTCCGCCACTGGAGCAGCTGCGCTCTGGACAAAACCGACGACCAGCAGACCGAGTGCGGCCCACAGAACACGCTTCCCCATGACGAAGTCTCCCTTCCCAAACACGGCGAGCCCCGCTCTCCCTCCTGATGTGGAGGGGGACGTTCGACTCGCTGAAGTGGTCCGCATTTCCCACCTAACACCCCGAAGGTGTCGGCGAAAGTTGCCGATCCGTATCTCCCAGCTCCGCCCCACTTCCCCAAGCGTCGGTTCGCTGCGATGACCATTACTTCATCGGCGGATCACGAACGGTACGTCAGGCTTTTTCGGCAGAATCGTCACAATCCGAAGGGGAGAGGTTGTGGTGTGCAGCGGATGACATCAAGCATGTTGTCGCACGATCATTACCCTGGCCCGACTGACGACTACTCATCCCGCACGGGCCGGCGCATTAGCGCATCGGTCGCCTCGCGCGGGGAAAGTCCCTCGAACAGCACGCGAAAGACCTGCTGCGTGATCGGCATCTCAATCCCGATCTGGCGGGCGAGGTCGCAGACGCTGCGCGAGGTATTCACCCCTTCGGCCACGGCGGCCATGCTGCCGAGGATCTCGGAGAGCGTTTCTCCCCTCCCCAGTCGAAACCCGACGTTACGGTTGCGACCATGCGGGCTGAAGCAAGTGGTCATCAAATCCCCCAGTCCCGCCAGGCCCGCGAACGTTTTCTCTTGGGCTCCGTTATGGACGCCGAAACGGGTCATCTCGACGATCCCGCGCGTCATCAGAGCGGCCTTCGCATTGTCGCCATACCCCAACCCGTCGCAGATCCCAGCGGCGATCGCAATGACATTCTTGAGGGCTCCACCCAACTCGACGCCCGCGATGTCAGTGTTCGTATAGACCCGAAACCGGTCGGTCGTGAACAGCTGTTGAATCTGCTTCAGCAGCGCGAGGTCATGCCCGGCGACGACCACACTGGAGGGCATGCGGCGGGCGACCTCTTCCGCGTGACTTGGACCACTGAGAGCGACAACATGCCGTCCGGGGAGTTCGGCTTCGAGGATCTGGCTGGGCCGCAAGAGCGTCTGATTCTCGATCCCCTTCACGAGGCTTACGACCGGCACACTCGGCTCCAGGTGCGGTCCCAGCTGAGTGAGGGCTTCGCGGAGAAACTGGGTCGGAATGCCGACGACGTAGCAGTCCGCCTCGCGGCAGGCGGCTTCGGCGTCGTGCGTGATTCGCACAGCCTCCGGGATCAGCACTCCGGGGAGCAGTCGCACATTCTCTCGGGTCCGCGACATGTCAGCGGTATGTTCGGCGTCGCGCCCCCAGAGCGTCACGCTCAGTCCCGATTGCGAGGCTAGCAGCACCGCACATGCCGTCGACCACGCCCCGCTGCCAAGTATCGTGATGCGTTGCATTGAAGACTTCGAACCGGAAGGTGAGGTTTAGCTGCGACGCGAAGGCTTTGCGCAGCGGAGCATCCTGAAGCCAAAGAGTGTCGACTGTGGCCGAAACCGCTCGGCACCGCAGATTCGGAACAACCGTCAGTTCATTCGGGATCGCCCCCACGGTTCCGCAGTGAAACACTGCAAGAGCCGAAAACGGTTTGCGTCCCGGTGGGGGCGACCTAGTGTTCAGAGACCATTCTCCGCACACGCGAAGGCAGAATAATGCAAGCCACCATCGAACAACAGCCGTCCCACACCGAGCGCACTTTCGTCGACCGCCGCCAGTCCGGTGCGGACTCACCTGCTGGTCGCGAACGCCGTCAGTTCCAGGACTCCCGCGAAGCCGGTCGTCCCGAGGTCAACGAACTCGCAGCTGCGATTGACGTGTACAAACTCGCCCATCACCGCCGGTTCATCACGTTCGAGGAACTGTTCGATGTGATGGTCTCGCTGGGATATCGGAAGTAGCACTCTGTCGTGGGGCACGTTTTCGACGTGCCCGTATGCGAGCTGGACCTTCGAGAGGGGGTATGACAGGAGTTGCAGAAACCTGTGTTCCAGACACCTCTCTCGAAGAATGTCTTGACGAACAGTATTTGATGAACAGTATTTATTAAGAGACTCTCGTTCACATCAAATCTCCTCCTCCCCGCTAGGATATCTGACGGGCAGAGATGGTTGTCAGTGAAGTCTCGCGCTAGCGACGAACGCCGAGACATTTCGCCCACCTTCTGGCGAAGGTCGCTACGACGAGACACTACGCCATCGGGTCAATCTGCAACGGCACGCGATTCGGGTCGTCGGCGTTCGCCCGGACGCTCCACCACGCCGACTTGGGGATCAGAGCCAATCCAGCAATCACCAGTTGAGACACGGCAAACAGAGACAACATCTTCATGCGGCCTTCGGTCAGACCGTAAGCGTGCAATCCCACGCCCAGTTCGTTCACACCAAAGAACGACCAGCTGACCACGATGTTGCCGAGGACGCACAGTGCAGCCAATCCACGTTCCTTGATCATCCCGCCCCAGCGAGCGTGGAGGATCATCGCATTCCAGATCACGATGATCAGGGCCCCGTTCTCCTTGGGATCCCAGCCCCAGAATCGACCCCACGAATCATCGGCCCACAATCCACCCAGCACCGTGCCGACGAAGCTGAAGAAGATCGCAAAGCACAACGTGCCGTACATCATCGCGGTGAGTTTTTGCCGGTCCTTGTCCGAGAAGGCCGGCGTCAACAGACCGCCAAGAATGTAGATCACCCCGATGAATCCGCAGACATAGGTCGTGGCGTACCCCAGCGTGATCGTGACCACATGTGTCGCCAACCAGAACTGGGTGTCGAGGACGGCTTGCAACACGGCCAGCGTATCCCCGTCGGTACTCAATCCGCCGGCCACACGCAAACTCAGGAACCCCACCACACAGGCCAGCGTCGTCCCAATCCCCTTCTTGAAGAACAACTCCATCACCAGCGAGAACGCCGCCGCTGCACAGCCGATGAACACAGCTGCGGAGAAGAGGTTCGTCACGGGTGGCCGACCGGAAATGTAGATGCGACCGACGATGGCTGCGGCATGCAATCCAAACGTCAGCAGGGCGAACACGAAGGCCCCGGTGTGCAGGGCTCTCATTCCCCCGAACCCCGACAAGACCCAGCCGAGAGCGACCAGCACGAACGCTCCGACATACATGAATGAGGCGAGGTTAAATGGACCGACCCGATTGAAGTAGTGCTCGAAACTGGTCGCTGTCGTATTGAGTTCGACATCCGCGCCATCCACAGCCCGCTGCTCAGCAGTCGATTGATCCAGGATCGCCAGATAAGCCGATACATGACGATTGAAGTCCTTCGCGTTTCCCGCCCGGTAGGCGGCGAACATTTCGCGCCACAGACCTTCCGGAGTGGTGTCGGACTCAGAACGTCGAGCGTCAAGCGCTGCGAGCGCACTACCCGTGGGAAACGTGACCCATTCGCGTTTGACGAGCTTTCCAAAGGACTTGGCTTCTGGTCCCATGTGGACGGGAACGACGATGGGAGCACCGCGTTCACGGACAGCGCCTTCCAGTCGATCCAGCAAGGCTTGAGTCTCATCCATCCACTCGATAGCCAGTCGCGGATTCTTTTCGAGTTCTTCGGGTGTCGGAATCTCTGGCAATAGGTTGCCGGGAATTTGAGCAAAGGAGAATTGTAACTTCCTGACTGAGACGGACTTTCGGGCCAGTTGCACCAGCTTACGCTGATAGAGATTCAGGTTCTCGGTCTTCGTTTCCGAGAGTTGACCGATCTCCTCGTTCATGGATTCCAGCTTGTCTTTGAACTCAGCGTAGGCGTAGCGAAACCTCTCGCGTCGTTCGAGTCCCAGAGCCTTCTGGAGGTCCAAGTTCTCAATCTGGAAGACAGGATGTTTCTCCGCGTCCGGAGAATCGGTGATGACATCCAAAAACCAGCGGATCGCCGGATAGGTCTGCTTGTCTTCGGTGTACGTCTCGCGGTCATTCATCGACAACAGCGAGTTTCGAGCCAAGCTGTCGATCGGTTGCGGGCGGCCTTCGTAGAAGATCGGAATCTTCCCGAAGGACGCGAAGTCGAATCCCTCGGGGGCTTTCGGCGTCTTGGCGGCGGGGTACAGGCAGCACAAGAACAAGACCAGGGCTCCTCCGGCAGCGACGGTCGGCCAAAACCGATCCACGGGGATGTCATTCGCACCTGTCTGATTCAGTGCCGGTCGTGACACCTTACCCAGGAATCGCGTCAGCACGAGGACAAACTGGAACAGCATCCCCACAGCTGTGATCATGCACGCCAGGTAGGGGATGGTCCAGCCTTCGTTCTCGACGACTTGCAGCGTCGTCGACTGGCGTCCCGTTTCATCGGCTGGGCCGACTCCGCTCTGGTAAAAGGTATACCCCCCATAACGCAGTGGGTTATTCATCCACACATGAAACTCGTCAATCGTGACGGGCTTCTCGCGACTCTTGTCGACCAGCGTAATGATCGATCGATAGTCGCGGGGAGTATTCGTGGCCACGTAATTGTTCTGCTGCACATCATGCAGCTTGACGTGAAACGGCGTGTAGGTACGACGAAACCGGAGTTCCAGTTCGTACTTCTTCCCGTTGTACAGAAGAGGTTCCGAGCCCGGCATCCCGAACGCCGAAAGCACGGTCGTGGCCAGGTATGTCCCGATCTCTTGGCCACTCTCCCGGTCGAGCAGACGCACATATCCGGAGGGAGTGTCGGCACGTTGGTTGGTGTCGGTTCCAACGCTCGGGTCCAGTGGCGTAATTCGGAACGTCTTGCCGCGACCAATGGTGGACAGGTCGGCTTCTTTGGGTTCCTCGGCAGGTTGCCCGGGTCGAGAGAGATTGAACTTCCCCGCCTTGTTGTACAGAGTCGAGTTCGGGTAGTACGTCAGCAACTCCACGATGAACGGCAGTTTCTCGTCTTCGTACTTCTCACCGGTCTTCAGTCGTGTACCGGGGATAATCGTTTCGATGTCTTCTTGGGCGTCATTGAGATCGGCGACGACGAGTTCAGTGCTGCGAATGTCAGTGGTGTAGACAGCGGTATCACCCTCTTCAATCGACATGCTGGCTTCCATCGTCCCCGCGTTGAGCCCGACCAGAATCTCATACACCATCAGCATGCCGATTCCAGAGTGCAGCAGGACAATCCCCGCCCGCTTACGGAACACCAGCCAGCATCCCGACAGGAGTACCACTCCGCAGATGGTCCCCTTGAGCAGCTGATAGAGAATCCGCATGCTCGGATCTTCCAGCGGAGGCACCAGCAGCACCCCAGCACTGACAGCCCCAGCGAGTATTGCCGAGACTAAATACAGAGCACGCTCAACAGGTTTGTTCCCATCGCTCAGGCCAACGAACACTAAGCAGCCGGAAATGGCCAAGATCGACAGCCCCATCAGCTGCCAGACCCGGTCATAGGCGACCAGGGTGTCTGTCTGGACTCCGTCCGCGGTTGCGGAGGTGACAATCACGGCCCACGTCAGAGCAGCCCCCAGCAGGATCACTCCGATTCCGGCGATTAGGCTCGAACCCTTGGCCTGCATCTTGAACCGCACGAGATGGGCCGAGAACAGGTTCGCCAGCATGACCGCGCCGATGGTCCACCCGCGCGGGAACCAGAAGGCCACCCACGGCTTCAGATTGGGTTGTGACGGGAAGAAAGCGGGCGGGGCGAAAATCTGGCAGTCGATCCGAACGAACAGGTTGCGAAGCACATCCCCGATCGAGCGGGACTGCATCAGTTCGCCCATGTCGATGCGGAAGTACATCCGCACCGCCTCCCAGACATCCGCATTCACCTGGGCCAGTGTCCCGGCCAGTACGATGAACGCCGACATCGCCAGCAGCACCACCGTCAGCTTCAGCGACGACAGTGGCTGCAGAATGTACTTGACGGTCGTCCAGAGTCCCGACGGGGCGTCGTACTCGGGGCGGGACCGGGTGGGGAGTTCTTGGGTCGACATACCGGGAGTTCCGGGAGGTGTGAAGTGGGGAGAGGCATCCTGACTGTCTGCGTCGTGGGAGAGGCATCCTGCCTGTCTTTTTCTGCGACTGCTACGTGGTGGAGATGACAGGCTGGAAGCCTCTCCCACTTACGGCAGTTCAATCGACTCGGTAAACGCGACGAACTTTTCCAGCTCACGAAGCGCCAAGGCATTCGGCCCCTGCAACTTCACGAACCATGTCGCATCCGGTTGAGGCACGATGACTCCCAGAATCGTTTCGACCTCTCCGACCAGTTGCACCAGTTGGCCATCATGGCCACCGCACTGAATCGGCTTGAGTTGCAGTTCACCCTCCGTGGCCGGGCCAAGCTTGATCTGCCCTCGCCAACGATTGACATTCTCCAGCACCGGCTGATCGGGACCGAGGCGGATGAGACTGACATCGCACTTCTGCTGGCCATCCATGATGTCGAGTGAAGCTAATCGCATCGGTCCGTTGGCTTTCACCGTCCAGCCCGCCGGGGTCTCGTATTTGAGACCGCCCGATTCTGGTCCCTCGTCCGTTGCCGCTGGCAGCGTCGGCTTGGTGCCCCGGCGCTCGGAGTCCTCCGCCGGAACGCGGACCTGATGAATCCCCTCAGCGGGTTTACAACCCACCAACCAGAGACTGCAACAGCTGAGCAGAACCAGAGTTCCGGCAGCAAAAACAGGGCGGAATTTCACGTTGGGGTTCCGGGAAGAGCGGCCAGGAGCCGAAAATGGCGGGTCAGGAGGGTGTCAAACAACCCGCGCGAGGCATCAACACCTCATTATAGACCCGCCGACGAACCAAAGTACACCGGCCAGCCGAGAAGTTCGCCATTGTCGCACGACGCTCCACGTCGTGACTTTCGACATCGCCAGTCGTAGCTCATGTCGCTCCGCGACTGAGACTCCCTCAGAAGAACAATTGTTGGGATCAGGGGGAGCTTCCGTAACAGATTCGTTCTGCCTGCGGAATGCGAGTCGCGAAGCGACATCACCTACGTGGCTGCAACACCCATTGCTCTTGAACCGACCAGCCGCATCGGGTAATCAGACGGGAGATCGCCGCCCTGTGTCATGCGATTGGCCCACTCCACAGCGCCCAGCCAGCTCATCAAAGTTCCGGAGATTCCTATGATTGTCGGCGTCCCGCGCGAGGTGAAATCGGACGAGTACCGGGTGGCCATGCTGCCCGTCGGGGTCGAGGAGCTGACCCGCCGCGGGCATCGTGTCCTGATCGAGCGCGGGGCTGGGATCGGTAGCGGCATTCCCGATGAGCAGTACGCGATCCACGGCGCCGAGATTGTGTCCGACGCAGCTGCGGTCTTCCACGAAGCGGCCCTGATCGTAAAGGTCAAGGAGCCGCAGCCCGCCGAGATCGCCCTATTCCGTCCGGGGCAGATGCTGTTCACGTATCTGCATCTGGCAGCGGATGAGGAGTTGACGCGGGCACTGTGCGAGACGGGGGCCACGGCGATTGCCTACGAGACGTTGAAAGGAACTCAAGGCGATCTCCCGCTGCTCACGCCGATGAGCGAAGTGGCAGGGCGGATGAGTATTCAGGAGGGCGCCAAGTTCCTTGAACGACCGCAAGAGGGACGCGGCATTCTGCTGGGCGGCGTCCCCGGTGTGGCTCCCGCGCATATCCTGATTCTCGGCGGCGGAGTCGTCGGCAAGAACGCCGCGCGCATCGCAGCCGGGTTCCAAGCCAACGTCTGCCTGATGGATATCAGCGTCGACCGATTGAGGTATCTGGAGGACATCATGCCTCCCAATGTCAACACGGTCTTCAGCGATCGCCACAACATCCGTGAGCAGCTACGACTGGCAGATCTGGTGATTGGGTCGGTGCTGATTCCGGGAGCCAAGGCCCCGAACCTAGTGACTGCGGAAGATTTGAAGCTCATGAAGCCGGGTGCGGTGATTATTGATGTCTGCATCGATCAGGGCGGCTGCTGTGAGACCAGCCGGCCGACGACACACTCGGAGCCGACATACGTGGTCGGTGGGATCGTCCACTACTGCGTGACCAACATGCCCGGAGCGGTGGGGCGGACCAGCACGTATGCGCTGTGCAACGTGACGCTGCCGTATGTCATGCTGCTGGCGAGTCAGGATCTCTCGTCGGCCATTCGCCAGAAGCCGGGTCTGCGGGATGCGGTGAACCTCTACCAGGGGCGAGTCACTCACCCCGCCGTGGCCGAGACGTTCCGCATGCCGCTGGCGTCGGTTGACTGACGTTGGTCGTGGGGCACGTTTCCTGCGTGCCTGAGAAACTTGAGAATGGCAAGACACAGGCACGTAGGAAACGTGCCCCACAACACACAGAAGGAACCCCCCGTGCGACTTTTCGAAGGCACCCCGTTCGACCGCCCACCCGAGTGCGAGCGCTGCGGGAAGCTGGAGTCCGAGTGCCAGTGCCCGCCACCCGAGCCGGTGCGTGTGGCCCCCGAGAAGCAGACCGCCTCGATCCAGATCGAGAAACGCAAGAACGGCAAACGTGTCACCGTGGTGCGTGGTCTGCTCTCGGAGTGGAACGACCTGCCCGGCCTACTGGCGAAACTCAAGACCCACTGCGGTGCGGGTGGCACTCTGAAGGACAACGAAATCGAGATCCAGGGGGAACAGCTCGACCGAGTCCGCCACACGCTGCAAACCATTGGCTACCGAGTGAAAGGGTAGTGCGACGTAATTCACCTCGCCAGAACCCGGGCGAATCACACCTGCCAGTTGCGAATGTCGAAATCCTCCGGGGGCACGATCAGCTCGATCATTCCTTCCGACGGAACCCGGTCCAGGCTGTCGCGATCCTCGAATAGCTCCACGTAGAAGTGGATCCCTTGCCCCGTCGTCAGACCCAGATCGGCCAGTGGGATGGAGGCGACAGCGATGTCGTCCACAGCTGCGACCGCTCCCGACTTTTCGGGAGTGCCGCCTCGCAACAGTGTCAGTTCCGGCGGACCCGACTCCGGCATCTTGACCCGCACCTCATGACCGTCCGGCTCCAGGAATCGCACGCGGAGTTCCTGGCCCGGTTGCAGGGTCTCGCGGGCTTTCCCAGCGGTATCGATGCGAATGTGGAGAGACTTCCGGTCGAACCCGAAGAGCAGATCCCGGATGGTTCCCTGGGTGACGCGGGCCATGGTGCCGCGCTCCGACCCGGCGATGAAATGCCCCGCGGACATCCACTCGAAGTACCGACGACGACCATCAGGTTTCACATTGAGAAGACGCTTCGGCTGGGTATGGATGCTCGCCTTATGAATGCGGCAGATCGGCCTCAGCAGGATGTTGGGTGGCGACTCCCCGAGCAGTCGATAGACGTTCTGCAGATGCCGCCGGAACAGCTGATCGAACAAGTCATCCTGCCCGGAGTTGCGGTCGTCGCCGTACCACCAGCACCAATCGCTCCCCTCGGCAATGTCGAGTTCTCGCCACGCTTTGTTCAGCGTGACCTCGTGGAACTTGCCGCTGGTTACCTGCTTCTTGAGGAACTCGCGGGCCAGATGCAGCACGTCCCACGCCTGCCGGTCCTCCGCATGGCCGATCCAAATGTAGAAGTCCGAATTGATCCAACTGCCCGCGTGCAGCTTGTGCAACCGCTCGGGTGCGGGGGCGGCCTCCAAATGGTCACAGATCCGCATCGGCTTCACGTCGGCATGTCGGACTGCCTCGCGGTAGAGCGTCCGCAGGAAGACCACTCCGCCATCGCGATAGTGTTCCCAGCAGTTCTCGCCGTCGAGGATCACCGGGACGATCACAGGGGTGTCGCTCTTGTCTCTCCGGATGGAGCGACCGACCTCGGCACACGCATTCAGCATGTGGTGAGCGGCCGAGACCGGATCCTGGCGCTGGGCCTCAAACCCGATGAAGTCGCTCAGGCCGAGATCGCGGAAGATCAGTTGAAGTGATTTGCCCTGATGCTCCCATCGCCAGGGACGATAGAGCAGATCGGGGCGGTTGATTCGCTTGTGGTTGTCGCGATGAATGGCCCCATCGAGCGAGCGCGAGAGGATCCCTTCGTCGGTGGCGATCCACTGAATACCGGCGTCGATGATGGCGGGCAGAATGTCGGCGGAGACCGACCCCTCCGACGGCCACATCCCGCGCGGCTTTCGCCCAAACAACCTCTGATGCAGTTCGACAGCCGTGTTGATGTGCCGAACGGCGTCCTCGGCATAGCTGTCGAGAGCGGCGGGCAATTGGCAATTCGGCATCGCCTGCCGCGCGGACCGCTTGTCCCACAACAGCGGCAGAATCGGGTGGTAGAAGGGGGTCGTGGTCAGCTCGACCTGGCCGCTGTCCTGGAGTTCTTTGTGCAGCGGAATGACCTGGGCGATGACCTCGCGCTGCCGGGTCAGGAGCCAGTGCTTTTCCGTCTCGGTGTAGTCGCGGGCCTTCTCGCGAAACTCCCGCAGCTCGGCATCCTGCTCGAACAGCAACTCGTGAAACCACGACAGATTGTGCCAGACCTGCAAGTCGCGCAGGTCTTGAGACGACATGCGGGACAGGGCGGCATCGGCCCCCGTGGGATGAGTGAAACGCTTGCGATGCAGCTCCAGATAGCGCGGGAACGGGCGAATCATCGATTCCAGATTCGCGGCGAAGAAGTTGTCGACCAGATAGCGGGCATCGTGGGCGCTGAGCCCGTCGGCTGGCATTCGCGAGACATCCAGATGCCGGTCGCTGCCCCCCGCGACGTACCGCTCAATCTGCACGAGCAGACTCGGAACCAGATTGATCGAGCAGCGGAACTCGGGAACCTCCTTAATATGGAGGGCCATCCCGATGTAGTCCTTGGTCGCATGAAACCGCACCCACGGCATCAGTGTTTCCCCGGTCACATCATCCGGGTAGTACGGCTGATGTTGATGCCAGAGAATGGCCAGGGAAACAGGTGGCATGTCGGATTCCTTTCGAGACAAGAGCGCGGGGGTAGTGTAGCAAGTGCCCGCAGTTTACGACCGCTGAATCGCACTAAAACGCCGAGTACGACGGGCATCCTCGTCCGACGGCGTGTGTGCATCAGAATAGTCGGCAGAGGCATTTTCCTGCCCCCTCTCCCCACTGTCTGCGTGACTTTCAGCAAGGAGGTGGCTGTGGGGAGAGGGCCAGGGTGAGGGGCTGATAGCGAGCGATGTGGCCCCCTCACCCCAGCCCTCTCCCCCACAGCGGAGTCCTCTCCGAAAGTCATGCCGATCGTGGGGGAGAGGGAGCAGAATCTCACGGATGCCGACTTTTCTGATGCGCACACCTGCCCCCTACGTCAGACAAGGATGTCTGTCATACAATTCTCCCCACGCTCTAGTCGCTGGGCGAATCCGTTCTATCATTCGCCAATCACCGACCCTCACTCTCCGAGAGAATCACCCATGGCCAGCACTGTCGATTGGTACTACCACCGCAAGGGATGCCTCACTTGCCAGAAGATGGACGCGCTGCTGGCCTCTTTGGAGATCACCGCCCAGGAAGTGGTCTCGGCGAACAAGACCAAGCTGGGAGTACACGAGGCGCTCGCGCTCGTCGGTCAATGCACCAAGCTGGTCGTCAGCAAGGGGACCAAGGGGTACGAGTTCGATCTCAAGAAAGACCCCAAGACTGTCGAGGAGCTGCAGGCTCTGGTGATCGGCCCGACGGGGAACCTGCGGGCTCCGACGATCCGCCAAGGGAAGACTCTTTACGTGGGGTTTCAGCTGGAGACGTTTGCGAAAGCGCTAGTCGGGAAGTAGTCAATGAGCGGCACATCACTAACGCGGTAGCCCAAGGCAGAGCGAAACGACAAAGTCGTGTAGCGCCGCCCTGGGGCGAAGCTGATGCGAATGAGCACAGCCCTGAAAGGGCGAGACTCCGAGACACCCCCAATTGTGCCGCCCTTTCAGGGCTTGATCGTCGGCTGGGACTCATGACTCAGGGCGGCGTTCCACGGCGTTGGCCGTGTCACTGGCCTTGTGCTATCGAGTGGCTGCCCCGTGGGGGCGTCGGACGGGTGCCATCTGAATGACAGCTTGCGGCTGGTCTTTTCGTGTGTCAAGACCGGAATTAAAACGACTCTCAGGTCGCTTTAATCGCCATCGGGATCAGCATAGAGCCACTCAATATTGACCTGCCGACGAAACAGCTGGTCCCTCCATTGACCATTACCCCAGCAGCCATCTGGCGACTTCACTACCGGAAAACTCTGCGCGACCGGAGCCACACAATCGCTCGCGCAATTCCCCCGCCACCCTGGTGTTTTTCCACACTTGCGGCCACAAGTGGCACTGTCCAACTAAGGCTTTACCAGTAGAACGGACCCCTAGGTCCGTTCCGCCCAGACCTAGGGGTCCGGGCTACGGGAAGTTTCCGCTGGCCGCTCGCTAAACAGCCATCTGGCGACTTCACTACCGCAGAACTCCGCGCGACCGGAGCCACACAATCGCTCGCGGAATTCCCTCGTCGAGCATCGGTTGATAGTGGTCGCCGAATGCTGGGGGCTCTGAGAGGGTCACATCCTTGGCGGAGGATTTCAACAGAGCCTGGAACTGGACTGACTCCGCGTACGGACAGTTCGAATCATCGAAGGAGTGGAACAGGAACACCGGGCATTGGATCTGGGCGGCGTGCGTCCGGGGCGAGGACTTCTGTGCAAAGTTGCTGACGTCCGGGAACAACGGATTGCCACTCACCTGGGCGACGAAATCGGTCAGTCGAGTCGGGACATCGGTACACGGGCAGTAGGCGATTGCCGCTGCCAGCCGAGGCTCATGTGCGGCCCACAGCATCGCCAGCGTTCCCGCCGAACTGTGACCCGCCACCACGATCTTCTGCGGATCGACAACGGGAATCTTGGCGAGAGCAAACTCCAGAGCAACCCGCGCGTTCACCGTTCCCGCAGCTGCTTTGCGAAAGCGGTCGTAAGCCAAGCTCAATTGAGTATCCGTCGCGGTGTCGAGATCGATAATCCCCCCATCCAGCGCGAACATGATGACCACCGCTCCGGCCTCGGCGTATGGCAGCGTCTCGTCGTGGTAGGTCGGATCATCGAGCCCGTTCCCCGTGAACAATGGCGACCCGGCCGGAGCCACCAGCACCAGCGGCAGCGATCCCGGGGCATGCTCGCCGGGTGGCATGTAGACCCGCATCTGCATGCTGAAGGCGGGTTGCAGGATCTTCTCCGGCGGTGGTTGCAGCACCAGGCTTTGCACCAACACATTCGATCCCGGCACAGGGGTTCCAGCCCCCAACTCCGGAAAGGCGGGTAGCGGGTATTGCCCCACGGGATAGAGGGTGGTCGTCGGACCCGCGTCGGGAATGTTCAGGCTGTTGGCCGCGGCGATGAAAGCCTCTCGCTCGCGGCGCTGTTCCAGGGTGCCTTCGACGGCTTGCTGAGCGGCATTCCGCCCCAGCATCACCAGCCCTCCGCAGACGAGAACCATCAGGGCCGCCATGACTCCACAGCCGCCCAACACCCACTTCCAGACACCCGAGGAATTGTCATCCTGGGAGCGGTTCCTCTTGTTGCTGAGCTTGA
>JAYSUV010000111.1:0-18031 GCA_043718945.1 Planctomycetota bacterium | reverse complement strand
AGCCCGGCTGGCAAACCCTCTGGCGCGGCCTCGATAAACTCATCCTGTGCCTCAGAGGACATGATGCACGAAAGAAATGTGGGTAAGGGTAAGGCCTCAGGAGGCTTTGCGGATGGCCGTGGTCTCCTCGCTGTTGGCCACTCAGATTGAGTCGCTGGGCTGATCACTCGACCGGTCCGAAACTGAGCTGTCGGGGTGACGTGGTCGAACCATCCAGCTGACTCCGGACGCTCGCTAGGTGGATCTCGCCCGCCGCACCGGCGATGGTTTCTCGGAGGGGCCCTCTCGTCGCAGGGTGGTGCCCATCTCCCGACAAGTGACAATGTCACTCCACTCTCAATTCTCCCGTGATTGATCAAGGCGGAAAGAAGGGATCCCTTGACGCAGCGGCAGAGACCTCCGAGGCTGCAGCAGCGGAGCCTCTTGTCTGGATCCGCGAGTCCCACCGCTCTGGAGCCACCCGCCATGTCGCGTCCGCTTGTCGTTGTCACCGATTTCATCCATCCGCCGCTCACGCACGAGGCGCGGATTCTGGGAGACATCGCCGACGTGGTCGCGCTCAATGCTTTCAGCGAAGCGGACCTTGTCGGCCAGATCGAAGAGGCGGATGCAATCATGCTCTACCACTTCATCTCGCTCACCCGCCAGACGATCGACAGCCTCAAGAAGTGCAAGCTGATCGTTCGCTGCGGGGTCGGGTTCGACAACGTCGACCGGGCGGCTGCGCGGGAGCGGGGGATCGCGGTGGCGAACGTCCCCGACTATGGGACCGAAGAGGTCGCCGATTCGGCCATCGCCATGCTGCTGACGCTGATGCGTGGCGTTCACTACATGAACAGTCGCCTGCAACACGAGCAGGGCTCATGGATTTACGAGCAGGTCCGCCCGCTGCACCGGCTGCGCGGCCAGACGATTGGGCTGATCGGCCTGGGCCGCATCGGCACCGCGACCGCTTTGCGTGCCAAGGCGTTGGGACTGAACGTCTTGTTCTACGATCCCTACGCTGCGGACGGGACGGACAAGGCCATCGGCATCACCCGCTGCGACACACTGGAAGAGATGCTGCCTCGCGTGACTGCGGTCAGTGTCCACTGCCCCCGCACGGCTGAGACGCAACACATCCTCAACGCCAAAACGATCGCCATGCTGCCCAAGGGAGCGTACCTCGTGAACACCGCGCGGGGCGGCTGCGTCGATGTCTATGCAGTGCAGGCGGCGATCGAATCGGAACACCTGCGCGGAGCGGCGATTGATGTCCTCGAAGTCGAACCGCCCGCCGAGAATGATCCGCTCATCACCGCTTGGCGGACCCCCGGCACACTCGCCCACGACCGCATCATCCTCAACCCCCACTCGGCCTTCTACGCGGAGGAGGGACTCGATGACATGCGGATCAAAGGGAGCCAGAACTGCCGAGGAGTACTGCTCGGCAAGCCAGCGAGGAACGTGGTGAATTGAGGGGGAATGTGGAGGGTTGAGGGCCAAGCGTTGTCCCGCCTATCCCGAAGGGATTCCAGCCAATAGCCGGTGGTCGAGCGCAGCGACACCACCGGAAGCCCCACGTGAGACGAGCTCTATCCCGGAGGGATAGAAGCCACTTTTGATTCATTGTCCGATCTCATCGTCGCGTCAAGGCAATTCCGGGAGTCCCGCATGTCAACGAATGGCTGCAATCCCTGCCGGGATAGTCATCAACTCGTACCGTCAAGTCCGGTGGTGTCGCTGCGCTCGACCACCGGCTAATCGCTTTCATCCCTCCGGGATGGGGCCATGTGCTCAATTTATTCTTCAGTGGTGTCGCCTGCACTCAAGTCGATGAAAGACGGGACGCCAACCCTCAAATCATACTTTAACAAGGCACTCATCATGATCCAGAACTTCGGTGGCAACCTCACCTTTCATCCCACGCACCAATACACGCCTCACTCCGAAGCGGAAGTCCTGGAGATCCTCTCCCGTCATCGGGGACAGCGGATCAAAGTCGTCGGTCGCTTGCACTCGTGGAGCGAGGTCGCCCGCAGTGATGAGGTGCTGCTGGACCTGCGGCACCTCAATCAGGTCGACACCGAGCAGCGGCAGGACCGCGTCTGGGCTCGTGCCGGAGCCGGTTGCCAGATCAAGAAGCTGCTGGCGGACTTGGAACAGCAGGGGCTCACGACGCCCTCACTGGGATTGATCACCGAGCAGGCCATCGCCGGAGCCATCTCCACCGGGACTCACGGTTCAGGCAAGCACAGCTTGTCGCATTACATGGACGAAGTGCGGATCGCGATCTACGACCCGGTCTCTGGCGAACCCGTGATTCGCACGATCAACGCGGGACCGGAACTGTGGGCGGCACGCTGCTCGCTGGGTTCGGTCGGAGTGATTCTCAGCGTCGGGTTCTGGGCGCGGCCGCTGTACAACGTGGAAGAGTGTCTCGCTCGTCATGCCACACTAGAGGATGCCTTGCGAGCCGAGGCTGACACGCCCCTGCAACAGTTCTATCTGGTGCCGTGGGCCTGGAACTATCTGGGGCAGCATCGGCGGGAAGTGAACGCCCCTCGTAGCACTCTCGCGTGGCTGTATGGGGTGTATTGCTTTCTGACTTTCGACATCGGGATGCACCTTGTGGTCTTGCTGACAGAGCGAGTTCTCCGCAGCCGCTGGGCGATCCGGACCTTCTTCCGGCATCTGCTCCCTTGGACGGTCATTCGCGGCTGGAAGGTCGTCGACCAGTCCGACAAGCTGCTCGTCATGGAACATGAGTTGTTTCGGCATATCGAGATCGAAGTGTTCGTGAAGCGCACCGTCCTGCCCGAGTCGCTCGCCTTCACGCAGGAGTTGTTGAGGCATTTCGCGGGTGAGAAAGACGCCTTGAGCGAAACCACCCGTAGCCGCTTGTCATCGCTCGGATTGCTCGCGGAACTCGAATCCGGGGCAGGGCTGTTCATCTACAACTATCTGGTCTGCATCCGCAAGGTCTTGGCAGACGACACGCTCCTTTCCATGGCCAGCAGCGATGACGAACCGTATTACGCCATCAGCTTCACGAGTTACGCCCATCCGACGCAGCGTGAGGGGTTCTTCCGATTTGCACACTGCCTGTCGAACTGCCTGTCGGCGATGTTTGCTGGCCGCCCGCACTGGGGAAAGTATTGTCCACTGACGCCTGAGCAGGTCGTCAATCTCTATCCCCATCTGCCCGAGTTTCGCGAGATGTGCCGGTCTCTCGATCCGCAGCGCGTGTTCCGGAATGACTGGATCAACCGGACCGTGTTTGGCGAGGGTGCCCTGTGAGCGGCACGGCGCTAGCCGCCGGTTCCCCTGACCGTTGTCCCGCCGGTATGTGGCTCCTTGACGAACCACGGTGAGGGGAACCGGCGGCTAGCGCCGTGCCGCTCACAGAGCGTGCGATTTACGGCCCGGTGTTAGCCTGGGCCGGGGGGGGCGCTGGGATGGGAGCCTCTTCCGCCAAGTCCTTGCGTCCCAGAAACTCCGCGAGGGCCCGCCGGGTAACTTGGGTCAGGCTCAGCTGGTGGGATCGGGCATAGGCCAGCAGCACCTCATGTAATTGGTGCGTGATGGCCTGGCTGAAACCGATGAACTGGAAGAAGTCGTACTCTTCCGTCTCGGGAGCTACCTTTGAGGGGAATAGAGATTTCGGGTTTTGAGACGAGTCCCCGGTGAAGTGGTAGATCCTATCGTCGTCCCCGGTGTGGTCCCGACTACCCGCCAACGGGATCGTCTCTGATCGCGGGACTGGCGGCGGCGCGAACTCCGCCACCACCGGCTTCACCGGCTTCACCGGCACGATGAGAGCCGGGAACAGCCCCTTCACTCGCTCGGCGAATTGCCACTTCCCCTCGGAACCCGAGCGGACCCGCGTGTCGGGCTGGATCTGCCCGCGCTTGGCTTTGTCGATCAGGTCAGCGGAACTGATCGGCCCGAGTTCCGATCCCATGACTTCGTAGTACCAGGCTTTCGACATGCCGCTCTCCCTCGTCTCGCACTGAGGTCAGACTAGGCAACAAGTCCCAATGCGGAAGATCGAATCCTAACCGGGGTCGCAGACGAGAGGCCAGCCCGACCCGGCGAACATCTCGACAGCGAGCGTTGGGTGGCGGGGTCAGGAGGCTTTGCGGATGGCCCCGACTCGGGAGGCAGTTGACTGTCTGATCTCCGACGGCTGGCTCGAATGGCTCACCTTGGCAGAGTCAGACACTCGTTCTCTCGATCGATTCCCCCGGCTGCGTTCACCCTCGCCGGGGCCATTCGCAAAGCCTTCTGACCCCGCCACCCACGTCTCCTGAGCTGAGCGCAGCGACACTCCCTGCCGAATCTTCACTGCCCGACGTGCTGCCGATGATTCTGGTGGCGGCGAATCTCTCCTCTGAGAATCTCGTCGCACACCAAGTGACGGGCACGTCGGAAACGTGCCTCACGGAGAGCGTTCTCTCCCGCTACACTCGAATCCCGCGTGCGGCCAAGTGCCGCAGCAAATCCTCCGGGCCGGTGAATACTTCCGCCTGGAACCCGTACTCGCGCCCCTTCACCACGTACTCGGGAATGTCGTCGGTGTAGAACGCCTCGCCGGGGTCGCAGTGGATCGCCTGCAGCGCTGCCTCGTAGATCGGCGGATCGGGCTTCATGGCCCCGGCCTCGAACGACACGATGCAATGATCGAACGGGAGCAGAAAGTCGTACCGCCCCTGGATCCAGTCGAAGTGCGACACCGTCGTGTTGGACAACAGCACCAGCCGAAACCCTTGCTCTTTCAAGCTCCGAATGATCGGCTTCATCTCCACGATCGGATCAAAGATATCCGACGAGGCCCGCAGCAACTCATCGAGGTCGAGCGGCTTCCCCACCAGAGCCGACAGCTGGTCCCGGAACTCCTCCTCGGTGATCCGACCTCGCTCGAACTCCCATTGCAGACCCGAATCGATCAGCAACGTGTGAGTCGCCTCGCCGCTCAAATCGCACAGCTGTCCAATCTGCTGGCACATCGTGGCGTGCGAGAACCGAGTGAGAACATTGCCCATGTCGAACAGAAACGTGCGGATCATTGTTGGTCTTCTGGCGAGCCGGGCGGCGTCTGCCCCCCGGAGTCTGGCGGTCCAATTCGGAAACTCAGTTTGACCCTCGGATTCTCCATGCCCTACACTGCGGGTCGTGAGTTCCGAGAGTCGAACATCGCTGTGGGTACGCCAAAGTGATGCTGCAAGGCATCTCTCGACCCACCAACACAAGTGAGCGGAAGCTACCACGGAAGCCTCGGGAGGGGAACGGATGCCAGACGGATTCATCGACGATGACGAAAACACCAACGAACCGCAAACGATGCGCGGCCAGGAGTGGCCCTGCCTGCATCAGTTCTGCGTCTTCATGGCCAACCGCGTCGGCAAGTTGCATGAACTGCTGCGGAAGCTGGAACGGCACGACCTGCGAGTGGCCAGTTTGAGTGTCGTCGACTCGGTCGATTTCGCCGTCGCCCGTCTGCTAGTCGACCACGTCGACCACGCCCGCGAGGTGCTGACTCTGGGCGGCCACTCGTTCACCGAGACCGATATTATCGGGGTCCAGCTGCCGGAAACCAGCCAACCGTACACGGAAGTTCTGCAAACGCTGATGAGTGCCGAAATCAACGTGCATTACATCTACAGCATCCCGCAGGTTCGGGGAGGCCGCCGCGCAGTGGCCATCCACGCGGACAACATCGACCAGGCGATCACCGTCCTCAAACAAAAGGGGATGGAGATGCTGACGGAAGACGATCTCCAGTTCGACGGAGACTTTTTCTAGTGACTCGCTCGCTGCTCGGTCGTGATCGCTGCGGAGGTTCGGCCCGCCTCCTATATTTCACCAAGGCGAACGCATGACCGATACCCCGGGTTCGGGAACCGCCGAGCCTCTCCCGCCGAGCTGGCGCGAGCGCTGGGCGGCCTATCCCCCGGCTTTCCAGGGCCTGCTGCTCGGCAGCTTTGCCGCTCTTTGCTATAGCTTCACCAACGTCGGTTTGCGGCAAGTCGCGGTGCGGACCGACCTCGATTGGGCCATGTGGGTCGCCTCGTGGAAGGTCATGCCGACTGCGGTCGCGGGCTGTGTTTTGATGTTCGGCCTCGCGCGGCGCGGCGTCTCAGTCGTGCCGCCGCGCGGCATCCTGCTCACGCTGATCGCCAATGGGTTGCTGATGCAATTCTGCGGCAACGTGCTGTTCCAGTACGGGCTCAGCCGGGCCGGCTTGGCACTGTCGGTGCCGCTCTGCTTCGCGTCGCTGATCTCCGCCAGTGCCGTCCTCGGACGGATCGTCTTGCGCGACCCAATTCGCCCTCGCATGGTGGTCGCGATGGGGCTGCTGATGCTGGCAGTGGTGTTGCTCAGCCAAGGCACTCGCGCCGCTTCGGCGTCCTCGCAGATGAGCTGGAAGGACGCCGCCCTCGGCGCAGCTGCGGCCTTGGGGAGCGGGATTGGCTTTGCGATCTCGGGGGTGGTGGTGAGACGCTCGATCCGGCACGGCATTCCGATCTCGGTTGTACTGGGCTACTCAGCCACGGTCGGAATGTGCCCGGTCCTCATCGCGATTGCTCATCAAGGCTGGGGGCCGCTCACATTGGTGCTGGACCGAGGGGGCTATGCTTCCTTATTGACAGCGGGGATCTTGAACGCCATCGGGTTCTTCGCTGTGTCCGAGGCACTGCGTCACCTGCCCGTGGTGCGGGTGAACCTCATCAACGCGAGCCAGGCCGCCATGGGCGGACTGATGGGTGTCCTCATGTTCCACGAGCCGCCGACCTGGTGGCTGCTCGCCGGAACACTCACGACGATATCCAGTCTGGTCGTTCTGGGCACCGAAGAGCCGTAACGCGAGTCTCGCAATAAACCCCCGCTGAGCCGCGACGCGGAGTCTTGCGTGCGGCGCGCTCCGCTGCGAAGACTCCGCGTCGCGGCTAAACGCTGAACTGAGTCGAGTGACTCGCACGACTCGGTTTCAACCCGCATCCCGTAATTCTCTCGTACTTTCCCCAACGAGATTGCCCCCGCTGAACCGATCAAGCTAAACTAATGTGTTGTCGATCCCACCGTTTCGCCCACCTGCCGCCTGACAGCCCCTGCGCTCGTCCGCTCCCGAAAGGCCTTGCCCATTCGCTGGTCCCTCGCATTTTTGGTGATCATTCTGCTGGGCGGCGATCTCGCTCAGGCCGCTGACGGTCTGCACATCTGGCCCGAGTCGGTGACGCTGAACGCCGACCGGCAGAGACAACAGCTGCTCGTCTCTCGGGAGGCAATCGGACAGATTCAGGACGAGACCCGCGCGGCCAGCTACTCCTCCGACAATCCGGGGATCGCGACTGTTGATGATCGCGGAGTCGTCACGGCGACTGGCACGGGACGGGCGAATATCTCGGTTCAGGTCGGCGACCAACGCACCACCCAACTCGTGGAGGTCGGCGACCTCGCTCCCCGCCCGATCGACTTCCAGCGCGACATCCAGCCGATTCTCAACCACTCGGGCTGCAACACGGGCCCCTGTCACGGGAAGGCGCGCGGGCAGAACGGGTTCCAACTGTCGTTGCTCGGTTTCGATTCAGACTTCGATTTTGACTCTCTCACCAAGGAGGCTCGCGGTCGACGCTTGGTTCCCAGTAATCCGGAGGCTAGCCTGCTGCTCCGCAAACCTGCCGGGCAGGTGCCACATGGTGGCGGCGTGCGACTGGCAACAACGGGGCCGGAGTATCAGTTACTGCGAGATTGGATCACAGCTGGCACTCCCCGTCGCCAGCCTGAATCCCCAGCCCTCACCAACGTGACCGTCGAACCCTCTGGCCGGATCATGACCGGTGACGCCTCGCAACAACTGGCTGTGACTGCTCATTACACCAATGGTACGACACGGGACGTGACGGCACTCTCGACGTATCAAAGCAACGAAGCGGGCGTCATTGGAGTCGACCCGCGCGGCTTGACCACCGCCACCGGGATCATGGGGGAGGCGGCCATCATGGCTCGCTATCAGGGACGTTTCGCCGTCCACCGCGTCGCCGTCCCGCTGACCGGCGAGTTCGACCCGGCCTTGGTCGCGGCATTCCCACGGCGGAACTTTATCGATGACCATGTCGCTTCCGGCTGGGAGCGGCTGCGTGTGACTCCGTCCGCCTTGGCTTCCGACGAGAAGTATCTGCGGCGGGTCTATGTCGACATCATCGGCCAGTTGCCGACGGTGGACGAGGCCCGGCGATTCCTCAACGATGCCTCTGCCGACAAACGGGACCGGCTCGTTGACGAACTCCTCGCCCGACCCGAGTACGCCGAGCATTGGGCCAACAAGTGGGCCGATCTACTGCGTCCCAACCCGTACCATGTCGGGATCAAGGCCACGCGGAATTATGATCTGTGGATTCGCGACAACTTCCGCAAGAATAAGCCGTACGACCAGTTCGTCCGCGAGTTGCTGACCGCTCAGGGCAGCACCTTCCGCAACGGCAATACCACTTATTATCGAGATCGCCGTCAGCCCGACGAGCTGACCACCATCACCAGCCAGCTGTTCCTCGGGATTCGGCTGGAGTGTGCCAAGTGCCACCAGCACCCGTTCGAGTCCTACAGCCAGGCCGACTACTACAGCTTCGGAGCGTACTTCGCCAAGATCGGTCGCAAGGGGACCGGCATCTCGGCCCCAATCTCGGGTTCGGAGGAGTTCATCTTCACGGGCACCAGTGGGCAAGTCACACACCCCATCACGGGCGAAGTGCTGCCGCCGAAGCCTCTGTTCGGCACCGCTCCCGCGATCTCCGAAGGCAGCGACCCGCGCGTCTCGCTGGCCGCTTGGATCACCTCGAAAGAGAATCCCTTCTTCGCTCAGACGATGTCGAACCGCGTGTGGGCCGATCTGATGGGACGCGGGCTCGTCGAACCGGTCGACGATCTGCGGGCCACCAATCCCGCCTCGAATCCCGCGCTGCTCGCCGCTCTGGGACAAGACTTTGCGGACAATGGCTTCAACGTGAAGCAGCTGATCCGCCGCATCGCGACCTCGTCGGCGTACGGACTCAGCTCCGTTCCGACCGAACGCAACATCGCGGATACCCGCAACTTCTCCCGGCATTATCGTCAGCGACTGCGGGGGGAGGTACTCGTTGACTCGGTCTCCCGTCTCTCCAGGCAGCCCGACAATTTCGAGGCGATGGCCCCCGGTTCTCTCTCCAAAGAGATCTGGACGCATCGCATCGACTCACTGTCCCTCGATACGTTTGGCCGACCTGACCCGAATCAAGATCCTCCGTGCGAGCGGACCAGTGACACCACCGTGGTCCAGGCCCTGCACCTGATGAACTCGAATCAGATCGCTAGCAAACTGATGAGCGATGGCAGCCTGCCGCATACCTTGTCCGAGAGCACGCTCACTCCGCCGGAGATCGTCGAGGAGCTGTACCTCGCCTGCTACAGCCGCCTGCCCGATGCCGAGGAGACCCGCATCGGCGTGGAACTGTTCGAGAAGATCGCCAATCGGCGCGGAGCCGGCGAAGACCTGCTGTGGGCACTGTTGAACACACCGGAGTTCGTGTTCAAGGATTGAACACGCCACATGAAAGCCCCGGGGTTGCAACCCCGGGGCTTTGAACGCAACCAACGAGAGCGAATCATGATGACATACGCGAACTGCAACGGCCTCTCGCGCCGCTCTTGCCTACAACTCGGCATTGCGGGGTTCGTCGGAGCGAGCTTTTCCCAGCTGCTCCAGATGCGGGCGTTCGCGGGCGATGCGGTCGCTGCGGGGGCGAAGGCGAAGAGCTGCATTCTGATCTGGCTGGACGGCGGCCCGACGCATTACGAGACTTTCGACCCCAAGCCCGACTCCCCCAGCGAGGTCCGTGGCGAGTTCAACGCGATTGCGACCAAGGTCCCCGGCGTCCAGTTCTCGGAACACATGACCCGGCTGGCGAGTATCTCGGACAAGTTCGCCGTCATCCGCTCGATCCGCCATGAGCAGGGAAACCACGGGGCGGGTAACCACTACATGATGACCGGCGCTCCGCCGCGCATCCCGGTCGGCTGCGGTGCGTTTGTCAGCTTTCATCCCAGTATGGGGGCGGTGACGTCCTACGTCCGGGGGAATCAAGACGGATTGCCTGCTTACTTCTCCATGCCGTCCATGACGCGCTCCGGTGGGCCGAATTTTCTCGGCGCACAGTACGCTCCCTTCGTCGTACCCGATGACCCCAACAGTGGGGGCTTCCGCGTCCGCGATGTCGCCCTACCCTCCGCGATCAAGGATGACCGTTTTGCCCATCGCCGCGAACTCCGCACCCAGATCGACCGCCTGCCCCGCATCCCCGACAAATCCGCAGCTGACCCGGCGGTGACGCTCGATGAGTATTACCAGCAGGGCTACGACCTCGTCTCCTCGCCACTCGCACAAAAGGCGTTCGACATCCATGCCGAAGACGCCGCCACGCGCGACCGCTATGGCCGCGATTCATTCGGCCAGCGCGTGCTGCTGGCTCGTCGGTTGGTAGAAGCGGGCGTTCCGTTCATTACGCTGAATGAAGGCGGCTGGGACCACCACGGCGACCTGTTTAACGCTCTGCGGAACCGGTTACCAAAGTTTGAGAATTCGATCGCCACGTTGATCGAGGATCTGGAGCAACGCGGCATGCTCGACAGCACGCTGGTGCTGGTCCTCGGCGAGTTCGGCCGCACGCCCAAGATCAACCCCGGCGCAGGTCGCGACCACTGGGCCAACGCGATGAGCGTGATGATGGCCGGAGCGGGAACACCCGGCGGGACCATCGTCGGAGCCACCGACCGCGCGGGCTACTCAGCTGTGGACCGCGTGCTGTCGCCCGAGAATTTCGTCTCGACAGTCTATACCAAACTCGGCATCGACCCCGATCAAATCCTCTACACCCCGCTTGGCCGACCGACGCATCTCGTCAGCGATCCGACCCCGATTCGCGAACTGATGAGCTAACGCCGCGTTGAACCGCGACGCGAAATCTTCGATGCGGAGCGTTGAGTTGTGCGTCAATACACCGCACTCACGAAGCCCCACTTCTGCCGTGGTAATCGTTCTTCCTCTGGGGTAACCCGACAACCGTCTGAAGTAGATCGGTCTGCAAATGGGGGATGGGTGATCAAGCCGCCTGTCGATTGCTTCCTGCGGACGCGTGGCACGGCGTTGCGAAGGCCGTGGTCTGCTCGCCGCTCGCCACGCCGATGGGAGACTCTGGGCTGATCACTCTCGAAGATCCAGCCCGCTGCGCCAGCAAGGGCCGCGTGCCGGAAACCCTTGCTGGCGCAGCGGGCTGACTGACAGCAGAAGTCTCACGACTTCTGCTACGGGGAACTTCCCGCTATCTTCCCTCGATTCAACCAGAAGGGCGGATCGTAGAGAGTGATGTCGATCCAGGTGTTGGCAGAGTTGGTCGACCGCTTACGGCGCGTTGATACGTTTGTAGCTGTGACTCGGGCGATGCAGGCCGGGCACAGCGGGACGATCGACGGCGCGTGGGGGTCAAGCTGCGCGCTGGCGACGGCGGCGGTCGTGAAAGAGGCACCGGGGCAGGTGTTGATTGTTTTGCCTCGCATTAGTGATGTCGATGACTTTGCAGCCGATCTGCTGCCGTTTCTCGATCCACCGCCGGTGGTGTTTCCGGCGTGGGAGTCGCTACCCAAGGACCGGTCAGTCGCCGACCCGATCTATGGGGCGCGGCTGCGGATGTTGCAGGAGTTGGAGGGGCCGAACCCGCCGAGAGTGATCGTGGCGAGCATGGCGGCCTTGCTCCACCCGGTCCCTTCGCGGAAGACACTGACCGCCGGGACGCGCACGATCCGAGTGGGGCAGACGCTGGCGACGGAAGAGTTCCTGGGCTGGCTGGTCGAGCGCGGGTTCGAGCGGACGCCGACGATTGAGCGGGCGGGGGAGTTTTCGATCCACGGCGGGATCATCGACATCTTCACTCCCGAGGCGATTGACCCGGTGCGGATCGAGCTGTTCGGCGACGATGTCGACTCGATCCGCACATTTGATGTCGAGACGCAGCGGAAGGTCGATACGCTGGCCGAAACGACGATCACGGCGATTGGCAGTGTGCCGTCAGAGGAGAGCGGGGAGAGGAAGATGAAACAAACAGGAATGTCTGCTCCCCCCAATGGAGTGGGGCAGACATTCCTGTCTGCCAGCGAGCCAGAAGACGGACGGGCAAATGTGCCCGTCCCACGAGAGGGGGCCGTCCTACAAGACGACGGCGAATGCTTCGTTGACCGGCTGGCGTCGAACTGCTGGGTGGTGTTGTCGGAGCTGAGCGACCTCGTCGAAGAGGGGCGGCATTACCTCCAACGGCTCGATGAACCGCAGGGGTTGTATCGGGTTGAAACGGTCCTGGCTCGGACGACGCAGCATCCATCGGTGACGCTGTCGGCCTTGATGGGAGCCAGTGCGGAGACGACGTGTCATCTGCAAGTCGAGTCGCTCGAACGGCTCGCCGGGCCAAAGTCGGAGGTGCTGAAGGAACTCGCCGGGATCGTCGGGCGCGATGAGTCGGTCGTCATCGCCTGCCACAACGAGGGGGAACGCCAGCGGCTGCGGGAGTTGCTCGATCAGAGCGTGCCGGAGTTGGTGCCGCGCGTGTCGCTAGTGGTCGGATCGGTGACGCACGGGTATCGCTTGGTCGCCGAACAAGTCGTCGTCATCAGCGACAACGAGCTGTTCGACCGCGTCGAAATCCGCCGCACTGCTGCCCGCAAGCGGCGGCTCGAATCGCGGGCGATCGACAGCTTCCTGGACCTCAAAGAAGGCGACCTGATCGTCCATATCTCGCATGGCATCGGGCGGTTTCGAGGGATGCAGGTGCTGGATCGCGAGGGGGGCCAGGAGGAGCATCTCGTCCTGGAGTTCCGCGATGGGGTGAAGATCTTCGTCCCAGCCTCGCTGATTAACCTCGTGCAGAAGTATGTCGGGGCCACCAAGTCCAGCCCCACGCTCTCGAAGATCGGCGGGACCGCCTGGGCGTCGAACAAGAAGAAAGTCGCCGCAGCTGTCGCCGACATGGCGAGCGACATGCTGCGGTTGCAGGCTCAGCGGGAGATGATCCCCGGCATCGCCTGCCCGCCGGACACGCGGATGCAGCAGGAGTTCGAGGCAGCGTTCCCGTATACCGAGACTGATGACCAAGTGCGGGCGATTGACGACGCGAAGGTCGACCTCGAAAAACCGCGCCCAATGGACCGGCTGATCTGCGGCGATGTCGGGTTCGGCAAGACCGAGGTGGCGATCCGCGCCGCGTTCAAGGTCGTCGACGCCGGAAGGCAAGTAGCGATCCTCGTGCCCACGACCGTCCTGGCCGAGCAGCACTACCGCACCTTCTGCAATCGCTTCGCGGAGTTCCCGATCTCGGTTGAAGTCCTCTCGCGGTTCCGCACCAAGAGCGAGCAGAAAGAGATCCTGCGGAAGATGGAGGCCGGGGCCGTCGACATCGTGATCGGCACGCACCGGCTGGTGCAACCAGATGTTCGCTTCAAAGACCTCGGGTTACTCGTGATCGACGAAGAGCAACGCTTCGGGGTCGCACATAAGGAGATGCTCAAGCGGCTGCGACTGGCGGTGGATGTGATGACGCTGAGCGCGACGCCGATTCCGCGTACGCTGCATTTGTCACTGCTCGGGATTCGAGACATCTCGAACCTGACCACACCGCCGCAGGACCGGATGGCAATCGAAACGCGGATCGTGCGCTGGGATGACCAGCTCATCAAGCAGGCGGTGATGCGCGAGCTGAATCGCGGAGGGCAGGTGTACTTCGTCCACACCCGCGTGATGGACATCGAGTCGCTGGCCGACCGCATTCAGAACATCGTCCCCGAGGCCCGCATCGCCATCGTCCACGGCCAGATGGGGGAGCACGACCTCGAACAGAACATGTATGCGTTCGTCAAAGCCCAGGCCGATGTGCTGATCGCCACCACCATTATCGAAAGCGGCCTCGACATCCCGACCGCCAACACGATGTTCATCAACGAGGCCGACAAGTACGGCCTCGCCGACCTGCATCAGCTGCGCGGCCGGGTCGGGCGGCACAAGAACCGGGCGTACTGCTACCTGATCCTCGATGACAAGAAGTCCCTGACCAGCGTGGCCGCGCGGCGACTCAAGGCGATCGAGGAGTTCAGCGAACTCGGGGCCGGATTTAAGATCGCCATGCGCGACCTCGAAATCCGCGGCGCCGGGAACATCCTCGGCACCGAGCAGAGCGGCCACATCTCGACCGTCGGCTACGAACTGTATTGTCACTTGCTCGAAAACGCCGTCCGCCGCCAAAAGCTGATGCCCGAGCGCGAACTGCCGCACGTCGATGTCGACCTCGCTGTCACGGCATTCCTCCCCAACAGTTTCGTCCCCCCCGGCCGCCAGAAGATCGATGTCTACCGGCGGCTCTCAGTCGCGGCCACCAGCGAGGAACTGGCGGAAGTTGCCGGAGAAATCCGCGATCGCTTCGGCCCGCTCCCGCCAGAAACGGAGCAACTGGTCGAGCTGAAAGAGCTGCAACTGATGGCGTTTGCGTGGGGCATAACCGGCATCCGGATGGAGGAGGGCCGGTTCGCGGTGCTCGGCTACAAGGACGAAAAACAGATCCGAGCCTTGCAGCGGCGAGTCGGGAACGACCTGCGGATGGTCGATCCCGGCGTGGCGTATCTACTGCTGCCTCGCATGGACATGAATGGACCCGATACGATCGAGTACCTAAAGTCGGTGCTCCGTCCTTAGGGCAATTGGTGAACCACACAGGATTTATCCAATGACTGCAGTTTTCTACCCGGACGAAGAAGCCGTTTCTGAGAACGGTCGATACAAGCTCGAAGCCCGTTCACCTCACAACGGTGAGGTTCCTCATCGCGATGGATCAATTCCAGACGACAACGAATTCGCATTCAAGTACCGACAACACCAGTCGGATTTTTGTTATCGGCTCATTCAACGGATGCCTCTGGGCGACGAGTCAGTTGTCTGGGAGAGATGGCAATCAAAACATGAAGACTCTCCTGCCGAGTTGGTCGTATCCAACGACGGGTGGTCAGTCCTTCGGACTCACGGATTTCATCCAGAGGTAATTGTCGTCAACCCTTACGGTCATATTTCCTTGAGAGTTGAAGTTGTAAGCGAGTACAATGACGAATCATTGAGAAAGGGTCAGAGGCCAGAAGACTTGGATGGTAAGATCGCGATCTGGCGTGCCGCAACACTTTCGTGGACGACCGCTGGCTGCTATTGGGCCGGGCACTCTCATCGTTACTTTTTGGGTCATCAGGGGAAATACTACTTCATCTGGCGTCCCTATCAAGGACATCCACTGATCATCGATTTGGATGAAAGCAGAATCGTGACTGAATCTGATTGTGCTCACCTAAATGTCCCCCTGATGCAGGCGGAGTCAAGGTGGGCCGTTGATCACCTTCACCGAGTTGAAAAAAATCTACCTGCCATCCGGATGCTGGTTGAGAGTCAGAATGAACACCGCGTCGACAGGGCAGAGATCGGGGCCTTGGTGGGAGACACCGTAACCGCCATCCATCTCATAGGTGTTCATCGAGTTCAAGAAGCCACTCGACTGTTAAGAGTTCTCAGTGAGATCGACTACGTCAGTTACCAAACTGGAACAACCGCGATGGGCAGCGATTGGTGGTTGGAGGGCCAAATGTGGCGTCCAATACTGAATCACGCTCTTCGATGCATTGACGAAAAACCGGCTGGTTATGCCCCGTATCACTTCGTCCAGTACGGAGACTCGGAGGAGGAGACAGGTGAAGAGGTAGCATGGTATGACGAAGTGAAAGTGCGGTTTCCCATTCCCGACGAGATACTTGATCGAAGAGATCGCTTGCTAACCCTAACCCCCAATCTCAAAGCATTGGAAGTGCTCGGTCAGGTTGGCAGCCCAGATCATGTTCGCAATAAGTATGAGCAGATCGATAAATCTGGTCGTTGGGTTGAGAACTGGGAGTACGATCACAGGATCAATTCCCAATGGAAGACCTTTCGAATCAGATGGATTGAGATCGGAGGAGTTCCAACAATCGAGAGACTTGATGAGAGTCCTTCGGATTGGATTTCCTCGGATCTCCGCGTGAATGAAATCCTCGACCACTGAATTGCTCAGTCAAGAACACATGAGTTATCCGGCCTCTCAGTCACTATGTGTTCAACCAGCAGATCCTGCCGACCCTAGGTCAGTTTCCTCGGAAAATAGTGATATGGAGCGGATGGGGGGCCGATCACCCCGATTGGCCGAGAACTCTGTTGCCGAGAAATCGAGTTTCGGCCTATAAATCCTCCCCGTCTCTTGCCCCGCCCTCGATCCGCATGGATGCGATCGATGAACTCTCGCCGCTCCGCCATTGCCATCCCGCTCCTCGCCCTGCTCATCGCTGCTGGGTGCAACGGGCGTTCGTATAAGGTGGCTAGCCCGGTCATTGGGCCAGTGCCACCTCGCATCCCTGTCTCTGAAGTTGCGGAGAACTCCCGCAGTGCCAAGTCAACTAAGGGCAAGTCGGTTCGGGCTCAGGATGTGTCGATCGAACAAGTGGCTTACGCCGAGACGCAACCGCTCGCCATGACGGATGTGATCGCGGAAGTGAACGGCGAGCCGATTCTGGCCCACGACGTTCTCGACCGCTATGCCCCTCAATTGGCCGAAGCTAAACAGAAACTCAAGCCTGAACAACTGCGCAAAGCCCAATTCGAGTTGATCAAGAAAGATCTCCCCGATGTGATTGAACAGACGCTGATGGTCGATTCCATCAAGCAGACGATGAAACCCGAACAGCTGACATCGGTCGAAGCCCAGATGGACACGTTCTTTGAGGCCGAAGTGGATCGCCTGATGAAGGTGACCGGAGCGGGCTCCCCGACTGAGCTGGAGGGCATCCTGCAGGCCCAGGGAGTCTCCATCGTCACGCTGCGCAAGCAGTTCGGTGACCGCCAACTGGCGGGGCAGTTCATGCGGTCAAAAATGGGTTCGGAGCCGACTGCCTCGCGCGAAGAAATGCTGGCTCGCTACGAGGAAGATGTCAAATCCTTCACTGAGGCTGAGGAGATTAAGTGGCAGCAGATTGACATCGACTATGACGCTCACGGGGGAGTGGACGAAGCCGAAGCGGCTGCCCAGAAGCTGCTCCAGCAAATCCAGAGCGGGGCGATCACGTTCGACGATGCCGCCCACGACAAGTCCGATAGCCCGCTCTCTTCTAAGGGGGGACATCGCGACTGGACACAGCCGAGCAGCCTGGCTGACGCGGATGTGAAAGAGACACTCATGAGCCTGGAAATCAACCAGGTCAGCGAAGTCATTCCGACCAAGACGGCCTGCCTGATCGTGATGGTCACCGGTCGGCACGAGGCTCGCATCATCCCGTTTAATGAGGTCCAGAAGGAACTCCACGACCGGATCGTGAAAGACAAGAAGGAAGCGATCGGGAAAGTGGTCTTAAAAGAACTGATGGCGGAGGCTGTCGTGCATACAATCCTGGAAGATGCAGTCGCCGAGTAAGTGGCTATGGAACCACTGACGTCACGATCGAATCCCCATGGCGATAAATCGTGATCGACACGCCCCATCCCCAGCCAAAGACTTCGCATAGTTGGCGGAAGCGCGTCGGGCGGTTCGTGTGTATCTATCTGTGTGTCCCTTACCTTTCCGTGACCGTCATTTTCGCTCTCTTTCAGCGGCGATTGGTATACCACCCGACAGTCGCCGGGCCATTGACTGTGTCACACCTCCGGCTGGGCCATGATTTCGCAAAGGATGTCTCCCTCGAGTCGGCGGATGGTCACGTTCTCAACGGTTGGCACATCCGGAACAGGCAAGCAGGAGGCACAACGAGCGATGCCCCACTGGTCATTTACTTTCCTGGCAATGCTGGGAATCGCCATGAGCGGATCGACGACCTTCGCGAAGTCGCTGAGACTGGTTTCGATGTACTCATCTTCGACTACCGGGGCTTTGGGGATAGCACGGGCTCTCCTTCGGAGTGGGCGTTGACATCTGATGCACGACAA
>JAYSUV010000012.1:0-21255 GCA_043718945.1 Planctomycetota bacterium | reverse complement strand
TCCGAAAAAGGACGTCCTTTTTCGGAGAAAAAGGCGACAAAACAAGCCCTCACCCTGATGATCAGTGCCATTGGGGGGGCCATGCCCGTGCCGGGGCGACGTACTCCGACGGCACAACGGTCAGTGAGCGACACCACGTCACCCGGGCACGGCGGACTGACGTCCAGCCGCTCGCTGTCGTGATTTGATGCGCGGCGGTGACGCAGAAGTGCTTTGCTTTGAGGACTTCGCGTCGCAGCGAAACGGGCGTGCGTTAGCGTAGATTGATGCGTCGGTTGCTTCTTGGGATGTCTGAATGGCTTTCCCGTTTTCCTCCCCCTAAAATGCGGGCGCGCGATCGCCGTTCGCTCGAAGACCGCTTTCCCACCGGACCCACTGATCGAATTCCGACTCATTTCGGCTCGTTCAGCCCCACCAAATTCAGGAGTTTTGAGATGCCATTGGTTCCCCTGCGAGCTGTGCTCGATCATGCCGCCGAGAACAACTACGGCGTGGGTGCCTTTAACGTCAACAACATGGAGCAGATCCAGTCGATCATGGAAGCGGCAAAGGAAACCAATTCGCCCGTAATCGTCCAGGCCTCCCGTGGAGCCCGCTCCTATTCGCAGGACAACTACCTGCGTCATCTGATGCTGGCAGCGGTTGAGCTCTATCCGCAGATTCCGATCGTCATGCATCAGGACCACGGCAACAGCCCGGCCACCTGCTTCAGCGCGATCAAGTATGGATTCACCTCGGTGATGATGGACGGCTCGCTGATGGAAGATGCCGCGACCCCCGGCTCGTTCGACTACAACGTGCGCGTCACGAAGGAAGTCGTGGCGGTCGCTCACTCGATGGGTGTGTCGGTCGAAGGCGAAATCGGTTGCCTGGGTCAGGTCGGTCACGCTCCCGAGGCTCCGGCCAAGGGTGCCAAGCACGACCATGACGCCGACCTCGAAAAGGAACCCGGTGACAAGGACAGCCACGGCACTGCAGCTGCCTCCAGCGGTATGGACAGCTCGCACCTAACCGACCCCGATGAAGCCGAACGGTTCGTCGCTGAGACTAAGGTCGATGCCTTGGCTGTCGCGATTGGCACCAGCCATGGGGCCTACAAGTTCAGTAAGAAGCCGACCGGCGAAGTCCTGAAGATGACGCTGATCGAAGAGATTCACCGCCGCCTGCCCAACACGCACCTCGTCATGCACGGCAGCTCCTCGGTGCCGGAATCGCTTCTGGAAGTCATTCGCAAGTACGGCGGCCAGATGGAAGAAACCTACGGCGTGCCCGTGGAAGAAATCCAGCGCGGCATCAAGAATGGCGTCCGCAAGATCAACGTCGATACCGACTGCCGCTTGGCCATCACCGGCGCGATCCGCAAGGTCTTCGCGGAAAAGCCCAAGGCGTTCGATCCTCGCGAATACCTGAAGCCCGCCCGCGATGCGATGAAGGGCGTCGTCATGGCCCGCATGATCGCCTTCGGCCAGGCCGGGCAAGCGAGCCGGTTCAAGTAGTCGCTGCGGTTGCTGCCAGCAGGGACGAACGCCGGACTGAAACACGAACGCCACGGGAATGCCCCGTGGCGTTTTTTGTCCGCCCTGATTCGTGTGTCATGTTCACCGCAGGATTCAAGAACCCTAATCTTCACCGAGCGACCCGGCTCCAAAATCTGCGAGTGTAAACGCTCGGCGTACCCATGAGATGTTGCATGATGAAGCGAGGACACATCGAAGCTGGATCGCGCCTGCTGCTCTCGATGGAATATGATTCCGGCTTTCTTAAAAGTCGATCGCGAGTCGAGTGCCGACTCCATGTGCAGTCCCATTGAGGCCACGAGCTGGCCCGATCGTGGGAGCCACCCCTTCCGACCAGACGTAGTTCGTCTGGATCTTCATGTTCGGATTCAGGAACCAGTTCAGGCCCAGTGTTACGTCTTGCAGCTGACCTCCGTTGATGCCCGTATCATTGAGGTCGGTGCGGGTATAGCGGGCACCGATTTGCCAGGCACCAATGCCATTTGACCAGTGAAAGTTGTCGTGGGGTTTCACGCGACCGAACACGCCCGCCTTTCGCTCGTACTCGCGGTGTTCCCCCGTCAGGAAGTACAGCCCCTCGACATACCAAGTGTTCACGTAACCGGTGCCGACGTTGACACCCGTGAGCGGCCCGAACGTGGGGACCGTGTTCTGTGTCCACGAGTTCATGAGTTCCGACTGGAAGGAAAACGATCCGTAGTTCCCCGCCAATTCCAGCCCCAGCATGTCCTGCTGTGTGGTGAAGAAGTTTCCGGTATCGACGAAGTTGGGATTCAGCCCACTGGGAGCCCCGTTCCGCAGGGACGGTCGGGACCGATAGCGGAGAGACTCGCGGGTCGGATCGAAGTTGTTGTTGGGCTCGCGGATGCTGCCCGAAACGCCCAGGTGAACCAAAGTCTCGCCTTCGTCTTCGTAAATCGGCGTGTAGGTCACGCGGCTGGTCCAGTTGTATTCGCCGTCCCCCATGCCATTGCTGAAGATGTTCGTGTTGTTCTTGAAGAACCCGGTGGCCCAGGTCCCGTTCTCCTCGTCCCACGTATCCCAAGCCTGGATTCCTGGCGTAAATCCGTTGTTGAATGCCCCCGTGAAGAGGTCCTGAATGGGAGATCGTTCCATGAATTCCAGATAGCGGCTACTGGTCAGGTGCTCCATCCCGATCGGGTCTTTGAAGTTCCCGACCTTCAGATTGCCAATGTAGGGAACCTCTTTAAAGTTGACCCACAGATCCGTGACTGCCGGAACTGCGGCGAAGTTGTTCTCCAGAACCGGTGACCCCGCCACCACGTTGAACTGATTGACAAAGTCGTACTCAGCTGCGAAGTCGATGATCTCGTACATCGTGCCGTCGACCCGCAAACGACCACGTCGGAAGTTCGTGGCGTCCTGGTCCGTGATGCCGCCCGTATTATTGAACGAGGGATCGTTATCCCAGAAGACGGTGTCAATCTGGGTTCGCCCACCGACGTGGATCTTGAACGCCTTGTTGTTGCTGCCGAATTCGATCCCATTGTTCCACTTGGCCGTCATGCCGAGGGGGTCGACGGGCTTCTTGGCTTCCGGAACCGGGCGAGCCTTGAGGAGCTCGACTTCTTGCTGCAATGCCTTGAGTTGTGCATCGAGTCGGTCGGTGACCGAGGTTTCCTGAAACGGAGGAAGTTCCTCCTGAGCAACGACCTCAGCCGTCGCTAGACTCAGAATGGACATCAATGCCGCAGCGGCAGTCAGCTGATACCAACTCATGTTTGACCACCCTGTCCGACAAGAAGCAATCCGCCTCAGAGGTCTTCATCCATGAAGACGGTTTGTGTGGCTGATGAGGTATCGTCCAGATCGAACGACGAACACTCGTGAAATGGAAGTGGCCGACATTTGGGGATCTCGGGGGACTGTCACTCACTCGGAGCGCAGCCCATCTCGGGGCACATCCCGCAGGCGGGCTTGTGGCAGTGGCGACAGAAGGGTTTGGCCTCCCATTTCAGGACACACTTTTCGCCGTCGTCTCGGGTCTCTTTTTTCAGTCGATTGACGGCGACGACAAACGCACAGCGGGGATCGCAGGGATCGGCCCAGGGCAAACGAACCTTGGGGACGCAGATGTGTTCGCACTCGACCTCGAAGCCGTGCGTCTCGATCTTTTCTTTGTCGTACTTGGGGCAGCAGCCCCAGACGACACCGCATTCGCAAGCGGGCTTGCAGCCGCCACGATGGCGGAAGAGTCCCGCTTCGGCGTGAGAGTAGCCTAAGTGAACAACCAACGCGGTCAGGCACACGAGCAGGCGAGTCATCGGATTTATCCTTGGAACAGTGTGATGATGTATGGGCCAGCGAGCCGAGCGGCGTCAGCCCCCGAAATTCGATGGTGACGACTTAGAACCCGATCAGGCATCGTGCCCCGATCATGTCGTACTCGGCATCTCCGACCCCGGCGATGTTCAGGTCTCGACTGTCTCCGATCACCCCGTGGATGTAGTTCAGCTGGAACTTGGCGTTCTGGTTGAGATACCAGACCAGTCCGAGCGTTCCGCTGTTCCCCACTCCCGCCAGAATGTCACCGCTGTTGGCATCAAGATAGGAGTAGCGTGCGGCCACTTGCCACGCCCCCCAGCCCGCCCCTGTCCCGCCTGACATGCGATCAACCAGGAAGAAGTTCTCGAACGGCTTGACGTTGTCGAGTGTGCCCGACTTTCGGTTCCAGGACATATGCTCGCCGGTCAGCATGTAGGCCACTTCCCCATAAGCACCCCAGAAATTCAGATCGCCGCCTGCGTTGCGCTGCAAGGACATGTTCATCACTTCCCCCACCGCGTGGAAAGGGCCTGCATTGAAGGCGTTTTCCAGTGCCAGAATTTCGTAGGTCTGGGCACCCGCGATGGCCCGCGTGTCCATCCAGCGATCTGTTGTTCGGCCTTCCGGGCGGGTCGCAAAGCGAGCCGTATTGTTCAACAGAGAATCCCCATCGGGGCGGGCGACGGCTCCGGCGATGGCCCAGTGACCCCAGCCGCGCCCTCCAGACTCCTCGTCATACCACCAGGTGTTCGCCAGTCGTCCCGCGACCTCTAATTGATAGTGGTTACCCACATAAAAGGAGTCACTGTCCTGAACGAAGTCACCATTGAAGACCCCGTACTGCCAGTTCCAGTCTTGCTCATCCGAGACGCCGTTGATCTGGATCCCCAATCGTCGATAGTCCGGGTTCATGAAGTCCTGGACCAACGGGCGTTCCAGGAAGATATTGGCGTTCGAACTGTTGAGAGTGTCCCACCCGTAGGGACGCTTCTGATGCCCAATCACAAGTTCCTGATTTCCGGGTAGATTCTTGAAGCCGATGTAAGCGTCCCTCCATTCGAAGTTGCGAGGGTTCGCCAGTTCCAGATCGAAGCGGTAGAACATGTTGTCCTTGATATCGCCGCCGAACCGGAAGCGGACCCGTCGGAGCCCGAATCGATCCTGTGGGTCAACCGGGAGAGCCGGGGTTCCCTCAAGGGCACCCGCTCCGGCGCTCGCGCCCGGGAATGCCCAGTAGTCGGCATGGATGCGTGCGTTAATCTTCAAGGTGACATTGGGGTCTCCAGGTATCACGACACCCTGTCCTTTCGCGATGCCCGCAGTGTACTTGTCATAATTGCTGGCCAACTTCTCATGGCTCTTGCTCAGTGTTTCGTACTTCTTACCCAAGTCATTCTGCTCGGCCTGAAGCGCTTCATTCTCTGCCTGCATGGCTCGCAGCTGTTCCGAGAGCGAGTCTGGCTCTGACGTGTCATCGAAGAGAACCGCATCCAGTTCTTCGGTCACCGCGGGGCGATCCGGCTGTGCCTCTGTGTTTCGGCCCTGAAGTTGCCGAATCTGAGCCTCGGCCCGTTCGAGCCGCTCCAGCAATTGCTGGGTTTCGGACTGACGTTCGGAGAGTTCCTCTTCGGCGCGGACTGGAACGATCGCTGATTCAAATCCGATACCTGCCGACAAAAGTACAAGCGTCGCAAACGTAAATCGCTTCATGAGTAGGCATCCATGCCGAAGTGTTCACCCGCCAAGTGTGATCCCCATCCATGGAGAATGCCCAACGAGCTAAAGTAGGTGTCGACGGTTATGAATGTGCAAATTATTAAGACCAGCGCGGGGGACTCTTCCGGCGGAAGTGAAGTCCGCTCCGCGTCGAGGGGACGGGTTCGGAAAATCGTGATGAGTGCGTGGACCTGCCCCATTCTTCTCGAAATTCCGGGTGACGATCAACCATTCTGAATAACCTGTTCCCGATCGCTGATTTCACCTCAAGTTCGGAGCTTGCCAGCTTCGCAAAATTCTGGCGAGCGTCAGCCCAATGGGACTTACCTTACCAACCCGAAGCATCAGCGAGGGCGAGCGAAAGCGACTTTTCCCTAGGTTTCCCTCGCTGGCGCGTCGGGCGAGTGATCTTAAGTAAGTACCATTGAGCGTCATCCAGCTGGTGAGACAGGCAGGCGAAGATGATCTCCCCGCCACCCCGCTCGCCGGGGTGGTTCCCGCGCTTGTGAGCTACCGTAGCGCACTAGCGCGGGAACCACGGGGGCGAGCCCCAGTGGCGGGGAGACTCATTCCGCCCGCTGGCCTGATCCCGAGAGCCGCCGCAAGACCATTGCGGCTATCACCAACCTTGCTTGCCAAAACGCATCACTCACACACCCCAGCGATGGAACTGTTCGACCTGATCTTTCACTTCTAGTCACGGCCGGTATCATCTAAGCAGCTGTCCGCATTCGCGGGCGATTCTTCATGCACTCCGAATCGGAGGGGTTATCGTGATTCTTGAATGGCGTTCTTGGTTGAAAGTGGTGGCGTCGGTTTCGTGCCTGATGCTTGTGGTGACCAGTTCCGGGTGCGACGCACTCAACTCCGTGAACAAGGAGAAGGTGACGGAGGAGACTGTGCCGGCTCCGGTGCCCCCGCCACCGATCGCCCCGCCCTCCGTGACTCCGGCTCCTGTCGTGAGGACGCCGCAGGAGATCATGGAGGCTATTCTCGCGCTGCCGAATTCCGAGAAGCGAGACGAGCACCTTCAGCAGTTGGCAGAATTGAAAGAGGGACTCGACGCCATCACCACGCTCGATCTGTCCCGCAGCGGTGTCAGCGACGAGGGGCTAAAGCATCTGGCCGCGTTTTCGAAGCTGGCGGAGTTGAACTTGGCCGAGACGCGGGTCTCCAATGCCGGTCTGGTCTCGGTGGCCGAGGTGAAAACACTGCGTTCGCTGACTCTCGGCAATCTGCGAGGTGTCGACGACACGGGCGTGAAGCACCTGAGTTCGCTGAAGGAGTTGGAGTCGTTGACCATTACCGCATGCCCGGTGACCGACCTGGTGTTCGCCACACTGGCCGATCTCGATGGGCTGCAGACCCTCAATCTCTCCAATTGTCCCGACATCTATGGTAAGGGGTTTCAACTCCTCACGACGAAGGGTCACTTCAAGAACCTTCGCGAACTCCAGGTCAGCGGGTCCAAGTTCGGCAACTACGGTATGGATCAGCTGAACAAACTCCCCCAGCTGGAAATTCTGCGAGCGAGCCATTGTGAGATGGCCGGGGCGACGATCATGGGGCTGAACGGGTGCGACCGACTGCAGGTACTCGACCTGTCCGGAAATTCGTTCTTCGATGACAACATGAAGATCGTCAGTCGACTGAAGAATCTGGAAGAGCTGCGGTTGGCCCAGATCAATGGACTGACGGACGAGTCCCTGAATTCGCTGAAGATCATGAAGTCGCTCAAGGTTCTCGATCTTGATGGAACTCGTGTCACGGAACCGGCGGTGAAGCTGCTCAAGGAGAAGTTTCTGAAGGAGACGGAGATCCTGGCGGTGGGACAGAAGTTCTAGTGCTGTTGTTGACAATCACTGTGCCCCCAGACTTCCGAAAACTTCGGAAGTCTGACGCCGTTTTCCAAGATCGAGCAGGGAGTTGAGTGACCGTCGTGCCGCATGATGCTCCTCAACTCCCGTCTGATTCTGTGCCGAAGGGAACTCCCCCGCCCGCTCCGCGATCGACCCTCTTTACGGGTCTACGCATTGTGGGTGCCTGCACACTGGCCAGTCGGGTACTCGGCTTATTGCGAGATACCGCGATGGCGGCACTCTTCGGCGCGGGGCCGATCCTCGATGCCTTCACGGTCGCTTTTCGCGTGCCGAACCTGGCCCGTCAACTCCTGGGCGAAGGGGCGCTCACCGCGGCCTTTCTCCCGGCCTTCCTGCGCGAGCAACAACAGTCGGGCCACGAGGCCGCCCGCCAGCTGACCTCAGCCACGTTTGTGCAACTTGGCCAGTTGCTCAGCGGCATCGTCATTGCGGGCGAACTGGGAATCGGTCTGACGCTATTGTGCATAGACCTGAATGCGGATGTCGCTCGGCTGCTCCAGTTGTTGGCGTTGTTTGCCCCGTATGTGATTCTGGTCTGTCTCACTGCACTGTTGTGCGCGGCCTTGCAGTCATTGAACCGGTTCTTTTGGCCTGCCGCGCTTCCCGTGTTGTTAAATCTCGTTTGGCTGGGGGCTGTCGCTGTTGTGCCTCGGTTGTGTGAAGACCAGGAACTTCAAATCCGAGGGATTGCGGTCAGCTTGCTCGGGGCGGGTTTCATCCAGTTGCTGGTGCCCATCTGGGTTTTGCAGAGATCCGGGTATCGCTGGTCCTCGACCTGGCGGGAGGCCCTGCCGCAAGTGCGAGGGGTATTTCACTCGATGATACCCGTGGTCGCGGGAGTAACTCTGTCTCAGCTGAACTCGCTGGTTGATAGTGCTTTGGCGTGGGGACTATCACTGCCAGTGTGGAGCGACTCGGCCCCTCCCGCGTGGCTTCCAGTGCTGGAGAGCGGCACTGCTTCGGCCCTGTACCTCGGTCAGCGGATGTATCAGTTTCCGCTGGGTGTGTTCGGCGTCGCGCTGGGCACCGTGCTGTTCCCGATCTTAACTCGTCATGCCGAACATGGAGACATGCCGGGGTTTCGTGCAGACCTGACCCTCGGCTTGCGACTGTCACTGGCGATTGGATTGCCCGCCAGTGCGGGTCTGATGCTGGTGGCCGGGCCGCTCTCGTCGGCGCTGTTTCAGCATGGACGATTCGATGTCCATGATGCCGCGCTGACAGCTGGGATGGTGCGGGCGTACGGCTCGGCGGCGTGGGCGTTTATCTTGCTGCTGATTGCCAATCGAGGGTTCTACGCCCTACAGGACCGGCGCTCGCCCGTACAGATTGGGAAGTGGGCTGTCGGGTGGAATCTGATCCTGAGTGCGATCCTGATCTATCCGCTGCAAGGGGCGGGTCTCGCGTGGGGCACCTCGCTGGCGACGATGGCGCAGGCGGTCTGGTCGATGTCGCGACTGGCCCGGCAGAGCGGTGGGATCGATTGGCCCGTGGCGCGGACTACGCTGCTGAAGACTCTCGTGTGCTGTGGGGTCATGGTCGCGACAGTGCTGAGCCTGCAAGCGATCCACTGGCCGGGGGACAGTCTCAAAATCCGACTGGCGATCCTCGGGGGGCAATGTCTGGCAGGAGGAGCGACGTATCTGATTTCGGCGTGGCTCGTCGGACTCGACGAACCGTGGATGCTGGTGCGTCGTCAAAGCCCAGGGGTTGCAACCCCTGGGCTTTCGAAAGACTCGCATCCTCATTCCGCTACTTAATCAACTTCGCATCCGCGAAATCGACATGCCGCAGCGGGCCGATCTTGCCGTCTTCGGTCGTGGTCACGATCTCCAGCGTTCTCACGTCCGCCACATCGAGATCGAGGCTGGTCGGAGCGGCGTCCCAGCGGACCGACTGTTCCCACAGTGGTTTACCGTCGGCCAAAATCTTCACCAACACCACCGGCTCAAAGTGAGCTCGCTCGGTCGCGTTCTCATCAATCCCCACAACCATCCGCAGCTTGCGGTACTGCCGATTCAGTGTGAATTCGAGCTTGGTCTGCGGGTGGACCAGCAGCCCCTCGGAGTACGGCTTGCCCCCGACCTTGAGCGGGACTTTCTGTAACGTACTCGATGAATACGCATGGCTACGAACGGCCACCGTGGACTCGGAGACACCCGGCGGCAGCGTTTGCCGAGTCATGGCTTTCAGGAGCGGGACGATACGCCCCAATCCGAAATCGAGTGATCGCAGCGCCTCGACCGGAACTTCCAGCGGAATCCCCGCAGAGAGGTCCAGGCGAGCCTTCCCTTCCTGAATCTCAATCCCCTTCACCCGCAGACGCGACCCATTGCCAGTCACCACTTCGCAAACTGGACTGCCCGAGACCATCTTGTGTGTGGCATAGACGATCCCCACGATCTTCTCGCGAGGCACTTTGACCTCGCGTCCGCGCGAGATCAGCGTCACTCCATCAGCTGCGACAGAACCAATCGTGCCGCCGACGAAGTCGAGATTGTCTCCCTTGCGAACGATCAGCAGATCTGATTGCGAGACCTTCAGCCGTATCTCCTCCCACGCCGCTGATTGAGTTGCGTCCACCGGTGCCAGCAAGACGCTATGGACTTTGTCGGTCGAGAGAGTCAGTGTCCCCAATTCGGCACTGAGGAGCGTGAGCTTCCCCGCCTCGATCGTCACGGTCTCCCCAGCCAGAACGGCTTCATCGGTCAGTCGAAGCACGAGCGGGGCGAGGTTACCGCTGGAGGAGGTGAGCCGCACCTCCTGCAGCTCAGCGACCGGAATCTCGACCGGGCCGCTCGGGCTCTCAATCTGCAACACCGTCTTTGTCAGGCTTTTCAGCTCGCCGGACTGCGGACTTCCATCCAATCGAATGGCCTCAACGGGCAGCCCCAGTAGCACGGATAGACAGACCACCATCGAACTGATCGACATCACAACACCCTCTGATTGACTGAGACGCACCACGCTTCACGCAGCCGCCGAAAGGATACTACGCCTCGGCGTACGATCCGGAAAGTCCACCACACGATTCGGGTTTGATGCCCGCCTGAACTGCGGATAAAACTGGGTGGCCTTCGATCACTGATCGTCTTCGGCCACACCATCAATCTCCACGAGTTCCCGCCCCGGATGGCCGTCCCGTCTCCCGCCCCGCCAGAATCGTCCCCCCCCGAGCTGACCTACGAAGCGGCGGTTGAATACCTCTTTGGCCGGATCAATTACGAGCGAGTGCCGACCTCGAAATACTCGACCGATGATTTTCATTTGCCGCGCATGTCAACACTGCTCGAACGGCTCGGCAACCCCCAGCTGACAATCCCCGCAGTCCATATCACCGGCACCAAGGGCAAGGGCTCGACCGCTGTGATGACGGCTGCGATGTTGCAGGCGGCGGGCCATACGGTCGGGCTGTTTACCTCGCCACACCTGGTTCGGTTCGAGGAGCGGATGACGGTCAACGGGCAGCTTCCTTCTCCAGAGAAGATCGTCTCGCTCGTGTTGAGGCTGAAAAAAGTGGCCGCCGACTTGGAGCAAAGCGACGACACTCGCCCGACGTTTTTCGAGTTGTCGACAGCGCTCGCCTGGATGGTGTTTCAGGACGCCGGGTGTGATCTCGTGGTCCTCGAAGTCGGCCTCGGTGGGCGTCTGGATACCACCACGCTCTGTCTCCCACTCGTCACAGTGATCACGAGCGTCAGCCGCGATCACATGAAGCTGCTGGGCGATACGCTGGAGTTAATCGCTCGCGAGAAGGCCGGTATCGTCAAGCCCAGCGTGCCGTGTCTGATCGGGGTCGATCAGCCATCGGTTGTCGAAGTCATCGCCGAGGTCTGCCGCGAGCGCGGAGCGGAACTGCACCAACTCGGCCACGAGATCCGCATCGAACACCGCCACCCGACGCCCGGACGAATCGGCCCGGCGAAATGGACGATCGATGTGCGGACACCTTCGACTCTCTATCGCTCGATGAATGTCCCGCTCGCTGGGGAGTTCCAGACCCGCAACGCTGCACTGGCGATCGCAGCTGTCGAGGTCGTATCGCAGCGGCTGGGCCGTGTCACCGAGGAACAAATGCGAGCCGGTCTGGGACAGGTCGCCTGGCCGCTGCGACTGGAGGTCGCCCAGCAGTCGCCGCTGATCCTGCTCGACGCGGCTCACAACGATGCCTCAATGCGGGAGCTATGCCGGGCTGCTCTGTCGATCCCTGCCGGGACTCGGACGCTGATCTTTGGCACCTCACGCGACAAGGAAGCCGCCGTCATGCTAGGCATCGCCGGGGCGGCATTCGATCAGCTGATCCTGACGAAGTATTCGACCAACCCCCGGGCCTGGCCGGTTGAAGAACTCGTCGAGATCGCGAGGACCACGACCCGCACGCCGATCCAGTCTCGCGACACGGTCGCGGAGGCTCTCCACCTGGCTCGTCAAACCAGCCAACCCGGCGATCTGATCTGCGTCGCCGGGTCATTCTTTCTGGCTGCCGAGGCGAGGGAAACTGTGATCGCGGGCTCGTGAGCGGCACGGCGCTAGCCGCCGGTTCATCTCACCGTCCACCATCTGGGATCCACAGGTCTGGTCGGAGTGCGGTCCAGGGAACCGGCGGCTAGCGCCGTGCCGCTCACTTAGAGGGGCCGCATACGGCAACGGCGGTCGTCTCGACGATCCCACGCAACCGTAGGTTGAGAACATCACTCTGTTCGTGGTGGCTTAGGCAATGGACGCTTCGGTGATCCCCCATCCGGTTCCGGAGGTGCGACGGACGGCGGCGGAGTCGGGGCGGCGGGAACATCGTCGTCCGTCTCCATAACCTGCACCGAATCAAAGAAGTGGTTGATGACTGCTTCTCGTGCCGTCTTGTCTTGCTCCGATGTCGTGACCTGAAAGTGATAGATCCTCGAAGCCACAATCACGATTCGTTCGACGACGAAGACACCGGACTTTGTCTTCACGCAATGAATCCGGCCCGGATGATTTCCGGCATTCGCTTCATCGGAGTCGACCAACTCCCCTTCCGTATTCGTAACGACGGCCTTCTCCATATAATCAAACAGTTCCTTGGCCCTCTCTTCGAGGTTGTCCTCGGCGGTATCAATGAAGACATTCCAGATCGACAGTTTGTCTGCCGGTTCAAAGTTGTAGGTGATTCGCTTTGTTTGCTCATCTTGAGTTCGCTCGGGCTGGCCGGGCATTTCAAAGGTGATGCCCTCCGCCGCGGCAGGCACCTTGACCCAGGTGAAGCCGCCCACGTTGCTGGGGGCGAGAGGCCGATTCGATTCCTCCTCCGTGGCAGGCTTCACCGCGAATCCCGTGAAGTGCGCCCTCAGTCCGATGAACTGAAATGTCGTGGTCGCCATATAGTTCTCTTTGGACCCTCGGACGAAATGCGCCAGCTGGTAAGACTCTCCCTTCATATTCGCGTCAAATTCAACACGCATGCTCTCCAGTTCAAAGCCTTTGAAGCTGCCGCAATTGGTCCGGAAGGTTTCGAAGACGTTTTGAAACGCTTCCCGGCCGACCTGTTTCTGAACTTCCGGGTGAAACGTGGCGAAGGCTTTCTCGTCTCCGCCTTTGAGAACCAGACGCACGAACGCTTCGCAACGTGGCGTGTAGAAATCAGCGGTCGATTTCCCCATCACCTTGTCATCCATGAGGGCCTGATACAGACGATCGGTCACGGTATCGAGAACGGGGGACTTAATCTGAAACCCCATGATCCGGTTCTGGGCCACGACCAGAGAGGCATCAGCCGTGCCATCTTTGAACTTCAACGGGCCTGTATAGGACGTGTAAGGGGGTTGACCCTCGACAACCGTTTGTTCTTCTTGTTTCGGAACCTCCTGGGCCGCAGGATCGAAAGCCCCCAGCGAGTTCGCCAAGTCCTTGAGTACAAACGCCAGAACTGGTGAATCGATATCCTGTGCGAATTCAGGGTCGGACATCTTCAGGAATGCGGTGGGATCGGATGTCCGTATCATCTCCAGGAACACGACCGGCGGCGGGGCGGCCGTGCCGGGTTCTGCGGTCGGCACCGCCACGAAGCCCGCCAGGAATTCTTTCTCACTCACCCGGCGGTCGCCATTCGCGTCGAGCTTCTCGTAACCGGCCAGCTCTTTTCCGGAGAGTCGTCCGTCCACGTTGATGTCCAGTTGTTGGAACTTCTCCTGAGCCTGGCGAGCCAGTTCTTCCGGGCTGGGGCCGGGTTGCTGTGCCCGATCGGTCGCCCGACCAGTATCGAACTCCTGTCGCGACACTTCTCCATCGTTGTCCGCGTCGTACTGCGGAAAGCCCGAGACCTCTTTGCCGGACAGCGTGTCGTCCTCGTTTGAGTCTCGCTCTTTGAACAACGCATCGTCGTCCAGGGCCAGAAACTGTTGACGTGCCAGCAGACTGCCCACCAGATATTCGTCCTTCGTCACCTCGCCGTCCTTGTCAACATCGAACTGACGAGCCATCGTCGCCTCGATACCCGACAGAACGCCGTCCTGATTGACATCCAGAGCTGTGAACAACTCGTCGTCGGATGCCGCGAATGCGGAGGGGGGACCGCACATTGCCTGGATGGACAGCATCAAACCGAACAGACAGCACCAAGAGTAGTGGGATCGCAGTGGCGTCATCATGGAAATGCCTCTTGGACAAGTTGGGAAGTTGCCTATTGAACATTCACGGCTGGGGTGGAACGCCTCCCATGCCGAATGCGGTCGGGAGATTCCAACGTATCCATGCTATCGTCCCGCGCCGTCGTTTCGCAACGAATGATCGATCGTCGCATCACTCTTTTGTGTGTACTCACAATAATATGTCGCCGTCGATAATACACCACGGAGTCACGGAGCTGCTGGCTTTGTATACTGATCAGTCACACGTCCTTCCTCCCCTGTTTGCGGATTCGACAACGATGCTCTTCCGAATTCTCTTGGCAACGACTTGGCTGGTGTTCGTCACTGTGCGATTGAGCGCGGCTGCGGAGATCCCGGATTGGCGTTCGTGGCGCGGGCCGCTCGGGAATGGCAGCGTGGAACAAGGAAACTATCCCGTCAAGTTCGACGCCAAGAACTATCTGTGGCGCACCGAGTTGCCGGGCAAGGGCTGTTCCACGCCGATTCTGCTCAACCAGATGATCTATCTGACTTCCCCGGCGGAGGGGAATGACGGCCTGCTCTGCTACGACATCCACGGGGCCGAGAAGTGGCGGGCGGTCTTCGGCCAGGAGAACGCCGGCAAGCATCGCAACGGTTCCGGCAGCAATGCCTCCCCGGTCACGGATGGAACTGCCGTGTTTGTCTTCTTCAAGAGCGGCACGCTGGCAGCTGTCGAACTCGATGGCCAGGTGCGCTGGAAGACCGACCTCGTCGAGCGATTCGGCAAAGACACGTTGTATTGGGACCACGGCACTTCGCCAGTCCTGACCGAGAAGTACGTCATTATGGCTCGCATGCATCAGGGCGAGTCGTGGCTGGCCGCCTTCGACAAAGTGACGGGCGACATGGCGTGGAAGGTCGCTTGCAACTACACGACGCCGACCGAATGCGATCATGGCTATGCCACTCCCTTGGTCATCCAGCATGAAGGGAAGGAAGCGATCCTGGTCTGGGGCGCGGAGCATCTCACCATTCACAACGTGAGTGATGGGCAGGTCTCCTGGTCATGCGGCAACTTCAATCCAGATGGCAACAAGCTGTGGCCCGCCATCGCGACGCCCGTGATCGTCGGAGACATGGCGGTGATCGCGTATGGGCGCAATGACCGAGGGATTCCCCGACTGCACGGGATTCGACTGACCGGCAGCGGTGACGTGACGCCGACCAATCATGTGTGGCTGCGAGACGATGTGGGGACGTTCGTCCCGACTCCCGTCGCCTACAAGGGCCGTGTGATTCTCGTGCGAGATCGCGGCGAAGTCGTCAGCATCGACCCTGCCAATGGCAAGACTGTCTGGGAAGGCAAGTTCCCCGAGAACCGGGCGAACTACTACGCCTCGCCACTGATCGCGGGCGACAAGCTGTACGCCCCGCGCGAGGACGGCACCGTGTTTGTTGCGAGCTTCGCGAACGACAAGTTCGAGCTCCTGTCCGAGAACAACATGGCCGAGTCAGTCATCGGCTCACCCGTCCCGGCCACGAACTGCCTGCTGATCCGTGGCGAGAAACATCTCTTCTGCGTGGCCTCGACGGAAGCCAAAATGGAGTGACCATTGATTCCTGGGGAAGTCCCTGATTCCTCGGTCCACCCGTTTCCTCGAACTTGGCGATGACTCAAATCATTCGTTGTCTCTGGATTCGTGCCTTGGACCTCGAGCAGATGGTATGAACTTCAACACGATCATTCGGGCGAGGTACAGACGTTGATGATCACATCGTCCAAACATGCCGGAGTGGTCGGGTCAGACCGTCATTTGCTCACGATTGCCAGTCTGTCGTTCCGTCGTGTACTGTCACTTGGATTGACCACTCAGCTGTGGCTCATTGGCCGATGAGGCGGTGCTTGAGTAGACTCATCGGAATATGCTGACCTGAACATTCCCCGGAGCCCTCCTATGTCACTCTGCTTCAACAGACCCCTCTTGGTTCTCTTCGCTTTGATGACCATCGATCAAGTGGTCTGGGCCGATGTGGGGGTCGGGGCGAAACCGATCGACGGGGCGGAAGTCCTGATCGATGGTTCGCGCGAGACACTCGATGGCAAGTGGACCTACTGGCAGGGGCCGGGATTCAAGTCCTCGCTTCCCATTAAGTGGAAGATTGTCGACGACCCCGTCGATGGCGGTCACGCCGTTCAGACAGCTGACCCTGCTGCGGCGGGTGGGCGGTTCGGGGCCGCAGACATCGTGACGAAGAAGGAGTACCGGGACTTCCGGCTGCACATCGAATTCCTGATCGTGAAAGCCGGAGGCAACAGCGGGGTGTACCTCCAGAACCGGCATGAGATCCAGGTGCTCGATGGGGACAAGACCACGCACGGGTTGGGGGCGATCATCAACGAGAGCGAGTCGCCGTACGCCTTCTATAACGGGCTGGGGAAGTGGAACTCGTACGATGTGACGTTTCGGGCCGCCCGGTTCAAGGACGGGAAGCGGTCCGAAAAGGCCCGCGCGACGATGTACTTCAACGGGCAGAAGGCCCACACCGAGTTCGAGATCAACAAGGTCTGGGGCGGCGCGAATTCGGGGATCGATGGCGGCAACGAAGGCGGTCTGGGAATCACTGACACCCCCGGCGGTTTGAAACTGCAGGACGAGGGGCACGATGTCCGGTATCGCAATACGTGGATCAAGGAGTTGAAGCTCGAAGAGGCGAAGACCGATTTCACGGAGCCGGTCACCGCAGCTTCGAAGAAACCATAATCGATGTGAGCCATCCAGCGGACTCGAAGTGCCCCACTCGATCGCCGCGCGGGTGCGTATGGCCAGCCAGACGGCGAACACTCCCAAAGCGGTCTTTACCCAAATTCCCGTACCCCGCTAAACTGCAGGGGCATTTGCAGCGTCCAGGAAACGGCCCGAGTCGGGGCCTGGTGACGCTTGCCAGGGAGGGGGTTCACGATGTGGTACAACGTTCTGGTCGTGTGTGTGCTGTTGTTCTTTCTGGTCCGGGGAGCATCCCGCGGTCTCGTCTGGCAATTGGCGGGCATCCTCGGGATTATGCTCTGCATCACGTTTGCCGGGAGCGCCTCGAAGGTCATCGGCCCCCATATCAATCTGCCTCAGCCGACCAACCAGTGGGCCGTGATGTTCATCACGTACATGCTGGCATCGCTGGTAGCCTTTGGATTCGCCCGAACGTTGAACGGGTGGATCGAGAAGATGGAGATGAAGGAGTACAACCGCCATCTGGGGGCGGTGTTTGGTCTCCTCAAGGGAGCCTTACTCGTACTGATCATGACCTTCATGATCGTCACGTTTTCTGAGAAGACCCGCAACTCGCTGAAGGACTCCCAGGCAGCCCACATTGCCGCTCGCATCATTCATCAGATTGAGCCACTCGTTCCCGACAAGCTGAACGGGGCGGTCAACAAGTACATCCAGATGTTTGACGCCACAGGGTTCGTGGCTCACGATCCGAATGAGGAGACAGAGGAAGTTCTCCCTGGCGACATGGGGGATGTGATCGCCCCTCTCGACGAGGACACTTCGTTGGGGCAAGCCGAACCGTTTGACCCGTTTGGCATGCTCTCCGGCTCCAAGCCGAAGGGGGCGGGGGCTCAAATCTCCTCTGATCCCGAAGAGATCAGCCCGGATCTGCTTACGGAACTTCGCAGGACCGTGGGCAGCAAGGCGTCTCGCCTGATCGAAGCGGAACTGCGAGCGGTGACCCCCCAGGTCAAAGCCCGTATCGAGCAGAATATCGCGGACGCCTTGCAATCCGGTGGCACACAATCCAAACGTCAGCTGCAAGAGCGGCTGCTCGATGAGGGCGAGGACGGCCTACTGGTCCAGTTGCTGGACGACTGGGCGGCGGAGACACTGGACGGCGGCGAGGTGACTCCGGTCACTCGCCCGAAAGCCACAACGCCGTCGCGAACGACGCCCTCGCGGCAGCCAGCGGTCGCGCCCTCACAACCCGTGGCTCAGCAACCAAAGGCAACACGACCACCAGCAGCGAACGGACCCCGGACGATGCTGGATGAGATTGTGGCCACCAAAAGTCAATTCGCCTCAGTCCAGAAGAACCTCAAAGCTGAGTACACGGAACGGCTCCAGTTGCTCCCTCAAAATGTGGCCACAGCTGTCCAGGAAGACTGGTATGGCGACCTCACCAATTCAGCGACCGACCTGGATGTGCAGACCGATTCGAAGACCCCCCTGCAAGAGAGAATCATTCGACAGCTGGGGGCCGCTCGCTATCCCGAATCGAAGTTGTCACCCGCCATGCAAAACTGGCTCAAGCAATTCCGGATGACCGCTGAAGGGGCCGGAGTGTTGCGGTAAGTTGAGCGTCCGGTTTTTGCGAACAAAAGACTTCGGAAGGAGTGCAATCGCCATTCTACGCAGAAACCACTGGCTGCGAGCAGCTCTTCCACCTCGCCGGGTCACGGCTGCAAGGCTCGTGACTTCAGCGGAAACTTCCGTCTTTGTCCCGCCAGGGACACCCAACAATAGCCCACCGTTTCAACGGTGGGAAAGCGATCCCGACCAACCCGCCGAGTCCCGCCAGGGACGGCAGAAGTCTGCGAAAGCCCGGGGTCGCGCGGCGGTTCATGCGAAGTCATTGTGCGAGATTCTGTCGCCCCTGTCGGGGCTGCGGACGGCGAGCGACTCGTGGTCCCACCGCTGAAGCGGTGGGCTATTGTCGGGTGTCCCTAGCGGGACAAAGAGTGGCCAGCGGTAGCCTCTCATTCTGGGCAGGCGTGTGATTTCCCTGCGTTCCACACGTTGGAATCCCTGGGGTGGAGCTCCGAAACCCTGCGTACAATAGCGACCACACTCCTTCGGAAGTCTTATGGGACGGGGAGGTCAGGCAGCGTGGGCAGCAGGAGTGGTGGCTGGGCAGGAGCCGGTGCCTGTTGAGTCAGGACATCAATCTCCTCGGGGGTGGGAGCAGGCACCGACTTGTCCCGGGCGGGCGCGGCATCGAGGAACGCTCGCAAATGCAGCTGCTCGCCCTCGAGCTTCAGTGCCGTATCAAGCAGTGTTCGATACCGATCATCTCCATCCAAAAACAGGACAATCCCGAGGAGAAAAATCCGGTCAGGATCGCGAACATCCACCTTGGTCCAGTCGGCCACGCGCTGCTTGAGTTGTAACTTGGAAACACCGTTTTGCAGGCCGAAAAACTGGTCCAGTGAGTCTACCCGACCGGGATAATTCGGGTCGACATCCGTCATCTGCTTCAGAAAAGCCACCGCCGTTCGGAAGTCCCCCCGTGCGGCCTTGGCCACGGCGAGTCGGACATACGGCTCGGGCCGATCCGGAGCGGCCTGGACCGACTTCGCATAACTCTTCTCGGCAGCCAAATAGTCCAGATTGACAAACAGTCGATCTCCAGCAGCCTGCAACCGGACACTCCTGAGCTGGGCCTCGGGAGTTGAGGGCTGGACCAAGCTGCGGTGCGTCTGTGAGATGGGCTTGATCTTCTCGCCCCGATTATTGTCGACATTGGCCTCGTCGAGCATCCACTGGGGCAGTTGGGGGAGAGTTGGCTGCGAGTTGACGTAGATCGGTGGAGCCGAGTAGATGGGAGCCCCCCACCCGGTGTAGCCATAGCCTCCTCCGTAGTAGTTGTTCCCGAACAAGGGGGCGGAGTAGCCCACACTGAAACCGGGCACCCCATAGTAGACGCTGGAGTAATTGGAATAGCCGAAGCCAAACGGAGAGGGATTGTAATACCCAATCCCATAGCTCGGACCAGAGTACCCCCCATATCCGTAACCGTATCCCGGAGCGGGTGCTGGGCCATGGCAATGACGCCCGCCGTAGTTGCCGCCGTACGCGGAAAACGACATCTGCGGGATGAAGACATCCGTCCGCATTTGCGGGACGAATGTGTCGGTCCGACTGGGGGGGAGCTGCGAGAATCCCTGTGAGGGACACAGGAAGACGCAAAAAGTAACAGCCATCCAGAATCGCATGGTCTTTCCCTCACTGTCACCGGGAGGTGAGTTGAGTAGTCCGAATTTGAGACTTCCCCACTCACACCATCCGGCGATCCGTAGATTCTACCCGACCTCAATTCGTCCGCAGATGGCGAATCGGCATCCACGGGTTGGATTTTGGGAAGTCGTGGGGCCGGTTGGGTCCCTGTCAGTCCGGCCAGCAGACGATGTGACGGACATGCCGGGCACTCGTCCACGACACCATGCTCGTCTGGATGGCCGATTCATCGATAAACACCAGCTTGTGACGCCGTCCACTCCTTCGCAGCGAGCGCGTCCAACTCACCCTCTCTTCCGCAGCTGCTGGACATCCGGCCGCAACTGCTCAGCGGCATTCAGGCTTTTTTAAGCGACAAATCCCAGTTGGCCAACGCATTCCACAACGTGCTCAGACAGACCAGCAACTCCAGCTGAGCCTAGGCGTCAGGCTGGGTTGGGCAGCCACAGCCTCCTTGTGTGAACATGATCATACTTCACGAGGGCGAGATTGAGACGTACGACGAACGTCCTCGTCCGTCGCTTCCTGAGGTTTCTACGAGGACGGACAAGGATGTCCGTCCTACGAAATGACTCATTTATTCCCGCGAGAAGTATAAACAGGGGGCGCTTCTCCTCATTCCTTCGTTGCTCTTGATCACGCGTCAAAAGCAATAATCTCTGAGCAGGCCGAATTCGATGCTGACCACACACAAATCCGGATGCAGAGTCATTACGAATGGCAGTCTTCACTCCCCTTCGTCTGGGATCAGAGGTACACTGTCGGTGGACCAAAACTCCCACGGTGAACGGATGTCATGTCGGTCTCCACGGATGCAGCCCCGCGAATTCAACAGCTCTCCGCCAGCGTGATCAACAAGATCGCAGCTGGAGAGGTGATCGAACGTCCGGCCAGTGTGATTAAGGAGTTGCTGGAGAACTCGATCGACGCTCTGGCGACCCGCATTGAGGTCGAGATCCAGCGCGGGGGAGCGGACCTGATCCGCATCGTCGACGATGGGGAAGGCATCCACCCGGACGACCTCCCCCTCGCCGTCGCAGCTCACGCCACGAGCAAGCTGCGGAGCGCGGATGATCTGTTTCATGTGCGGTCGATGGGGTTCCGCGGTGAGGCGCTGGCCTCGATCGCGGAGATTTCGCGGCTGCGAATTCGTTCGCGGCAGGGCGACTCCGACATCGGCACCGAACTCAGTGTCGAGGGCGGCGAAATGCAACCGCTCGTCCCCTGCGGTTGTCCGGTCGGCACGTCGATCGAGGTCCGCGAG
>JAYSUV010000110.1:0-2156 GCA_043718945.1 Planctomycetota bacterium | reverse complement strand
GCGTCTCCGCGCCTTCGCGTCTTTGCGTTAAATTCTGACTTCGCTGGTCAATCTCGTGGCAATCACCAGCGCGAAGTCGATGTGTAGAAAGGACGGACTTCCGAGTCCGTCGCACGTCTCAATCTGGCCCGGGCGAAGTGTCGTTGTGGGCATGGCGTCCTTTTGAAGGCAGAAAGCAAGGCAAATCCTCATCCCCCAATCTGATATTGGGTGAATCCCAATCGCCAAGGTATCCTCCGCCGGTCTTTGGCCCGGTGCTAAGGATCACCTCCTCCTCATCGCCCCCGACCCGCACGGAACGGAAGCCGTGAAGCTTCACAATCGCACACTGATTCGTCTCGTCGCCCGCGTGATGGCGTTTTTCGCACGGGGCCTGTTCTTGACCGTCCGAGTCCGGGTGATCCAGGCTGTGCCCGGTTTCTCTCCGCATATCGAGCCCGACGAGAAGCACCGTTCGCTCTTCTGCGTCTGGCATGATGCAATTCTCGCCTCCGCCTTCTGCGGCAAGACCGTCAATGTGGCCGCCCTCGTCAGTCAGAACTACGACGGCACCGTGATGGCCGATGTCCTCGACGCCATCGGCATTCAGCCCGTACGCGGCTCCAGCAGCCGCGGCGGCGCAGCTGCGATCCGGCAGATGTTCTCGCTCGCCGAGCGAAAACACTTGGTGATTGCGACGGATGGACCCCGCGGCCCTCGTCGAGTGGTGAAAGACGGAATCGTTTACCTCGCCTCTCATTCCGGGCGTCCGATTGTCCCGACGGCCTTCGCGTCGGCGTGGTCCTGGAAACCCCAGGGCCGGTGGACCGACCTGGTCATCCCGCTGCCATTTTCGCGAGGAATCGTGCTGGGCGGAGCCCCAATTCGGATTCCCGAGGGGCTGATTCCCCAACAGCTAGCCCCCTACCGAGACGTGGTCCAGCGGGCGATGGACGAGTTGCAGTCTCGGGCAGATCGACTCGTTCGCGGTGAGGATGTCGATTTGTCCCTGCCATTGATGGAAACGCTCGCGGGTGAGATGCCTATCACTGGCGAACACACCGTCGACTTACAGCCCGCTCAAGCGGCTTGAAACACGGAGAATTCCATGCGCCCTGTCGCGATCGTCGTGCCTTGTTACAACGAAGAACAACGCCTCAATCCGTTTGCCTATCGGCGGTTTCTGGTGGACTCGCCGCGCTGTCGACTGATCTTCGTCAATGATGGGAGTCGAGATGGCACCCTGGATGTCCTGCATCGGTTGGAAACAGCATGTGATCCCGGGCTGGTCGAGGTCGTCGATCTGCCCCAAAACGGCGGCAAAGCCGAAGCGGTCAGGCAAGGGATGCTGCACGCTTGGCAGGGCGGGGCGGAGCTGATCGGATTCTGGGACGCGGACCTAGCCACTCCCTTGGATGCTGTGGAGGACTTTGTCCGTGTATTCGACCGTTATCAGCAGATTGAGATTGTGGTCGGGTCGCGGATGGTGCTGCTGGGGCATGCGGTGGAACGTAACGCCAAAAGAAGCTTTCTCGGTCGCTGCTTTGCCTGGGCCGCCTCATTTGCGATTGGAATTCGCCTGAAGGACACGCAGTGCGGGGCCAAGATGTTCCGCCGGACGTTGGCATTGCCTGCGGTCTTGGAAAGGCGATTCCTGTCGCGGTGGATATTCGATGTCGAGATTCTCGCCCGATGGCGGCAACTGCAAGAGTGCGGGGCCGCAGAACTCCGTTCATGTCTCTATGAGTGGCCACTGGATGCCTGGACAGAGATTGCAGGATCGCGTCTGAAAGCCACAGACTTTCTCAAAGCGCCCCTTGAGTTGTGGAATATCTACTGGGACTGCCGAGGGACCGCTGAACCGTCAGCGAAAATCGCGATGACGCAACCTGTTACTCCAAAGACAGATTCGATGCGGAAGTCCGCGTAGACCCGTGTGCGAAATAGGTTTCCAGGATTCAGGTGAAAAACAGACCTGCGATCGTTGACACGGGGTGGCGGTGGTTTTACACTGCTCGACCCCATGCGGCCCGGCTGTGTGGGGGAGGGGACTGCGAGTGGGTTTCGGCCTGCTTGGCGTCCTCAACGCGAGGAGCTTCTAGCTCTTCGTGAATGCTCTTTGGAAATCTGGTGGAAGCAAGCGTGGCATCTAACGAAACTGACGCAAGTCAGTAAGT
>JAYSUV010000109.1:0-5888 GCA_043718945.1 Planctomycetota bacterium | reverse complement strand
GAATCAAATAGTCTTCACACGCCTCCTGGATGGAAAAACGCGATTCGAATTCCATCAGCGTTTCCGAATAGTCTTTCACGCCCACATACTACGGGTGGGGGTCACTTGAGCGAAGGGGATACCTATTTCTCAGAGAAACGTGGGCTTAAGCCCACGTTACTTCGAGTTCTGTCGGAAACGTCTGCATTATCCCAATGGAGTCCAGTCGAATGAGCACCGTCAATGGTTTCGGAACGCAGTATTTTGATTGGGAGCATCTCTCCGACGGGACATCGAACGCGACGAATTGGATCGTTGCCGGTTTCTTTCCCATCATGCCGTTAGGCCGATATCACGTTCAGGTCCATACATCGGGTGAGAAGACATCATTCTTTTCGTTGAGCTCTGGAAGTTTTCAAGTCAGCTATGACACGCTCGAAAAAATCCCCATGAACTTTGCTCGAATCTTGAGAACCTATGCAAAGGGATGGCTACTCATGCCCTTCGTGCTGCTCGCTCCTTTCATGATTCCAGTGGCACTCATACGTGTGCTGGGAGGGCCGCAAGGAGGCGGAATGACGAGTGATCAGGAAATCATCATGGGCGTCTTTGCTATCTCGTATATCCTCTACGTTGCGATTCTGGTGGCACGTATTCTCGATAAGTGCAGCGGTCGATGATCCGCTGGGAGGGCGAGCTTGCGGCATCCTTGCCCTCGCGACTCGTATCCCTTCCAATACCAACGAATCCAACTTTCCCGATTCGTTCCGCCCCGTGTGAGGAGACTTCTCATGACTTACCGACCTCTCAGTCGTCGATCATTCCTTCAGACGACTGCGGCTGCCGCAGCTGCGACGTATGCGGCTCCGGCGGTGATTGCTGCCGAGACGCAGAAGACCGAGCTGCATGTGGCCACGGTCGGGGCCAATGGGATGGCGTGGAGCGATCTCTCCGCAGTCGGGTCGCATGCCAAGGTGAAGTTCGTCGGGTTCTGCGATGTCGACTCGGCTCGGTTCGACAAGGTCGACGAGAAGTTCCCCGGCGTGGCCCACTTCGCCGACTACCGCGAAATGATCGACAAACTGGGCGACAAGCTCGATGCGGTGATCGTCTCGACCCCGGACCACATGCACGCCCCGGCGGCCATGTATGCGATGAATCGCGGCAAGCATGTTTACTGCCAGAAGCCGCTGACGCACACGGTGTGGGAGGCTCGGCAGATGCGGCTCCTAGCCGACAAGAAGCAGCTGATCACGCAGATGGGGAACCAGATCCACTCGAATCTGGAGTACCGGCTGGGGACGCGGATTCTGAAGGATGGGGCGATCGGCAAGATCACGGCGGTCCACTCGTGGGTCGGGGTGAAGGGGCAGCAGTATTACACAGGGCAGGCCCGTCCGGCTTCGACCGAGGTGCCGAAGTCGCTCGATTGGAATCTGTGGATCGGCTGTGCTGCGGAGCGACCGTTCGCTCCAGATGTGTATCATCCGTTCAAGTGGCGCGACTGGCAGGATTTTGGGTCTGGGGCGCTGGGCGACTTCGCCTGCCACATCCTCGACCCGGTCTTCACAGCGCTCGACCTCACCGCCCCGAAGACGATTCAGTGCGACCACGAGGGGTTCAACCCCGAACTCTGGCCTGGCCCGGAGACGGTCAAGTACGTCTTCCCCGCCACGAAGTACACTGCGGGCGACACGCTGCCAGTGACGTGGTACGACGGCGGTCGTAAGCCCGACCGGGCGCTGGCTCAGATGCCGGACGGCGAGGAACTGCCCGGCGGCGGATCGCTCTTTATTGGCGAGGGCGGCACGATGATCCTGCCCCATGTTGGCATGCCCCGCCTCTACCCGAAGACGAAGTTCGCCGACTACAAGGCCCCCGAAGTGAAGGGCCTGAGCCACTGGCATGTGTGGGTCGACGCGGTCCTGAGTAATACCAAGACCAGCGACGGGTTCCACTACGCTGGCCCGTTGACCGAGACCGTCCAACTCGGCAACATCACGGCTCTGCACCCCGGCAAAATCCTGGAGTGGGATGTGGATGCCCTGAAGTTCAAAAACCTCCCCGAGGCGAATGCCCTGCTAACGAAAAAGTACCGGAAGGGGTTCGAGGTCGAAGTGGTTTCGTAGTCGGTCGTGGGACGATATGGACAATCCACCCCGGAGGGGAGAAGCCAATATCCGGTGGTTCGCGAGGCCCAGATTCTGATGTATCCCAACGGGATTCCAACCGTCTGGGAGAGTGGCAGCGACTCGATCTGCTGGGCCTGCGAACGGACCATCTCCGTCAATTCGGCCCCGTCTGCCGCAGTTGCCGACACTTCGTACACTTGATCGTCTTCGGTTCGCCATCCATGACACCGCACAGCGTGGCCAACATCCCGGCAATCCGGCAAGATCAACTGCCTGACCCCGGTAATCAGGAGTGCGAGACGCGCTTTGCGCACTTGGGGGGGAGAACATTTGTGGGGACGGCCTGGGAGGTTGTCGTTGGAACTGTTGGGGTGGTCGGGACTTAACGAGAGAAGGGAGGCCGGGTATGGCTTTTCAGTGTGCGGGGATTGATGCGGGAATGCAGGGGTTGGTTGCGGCGCAGGTGCGGGAGAAGCTGTCTGGTGAGGCGGGTTGTCCGGAGTGGGGGACGCGGTTTCGTGAGATCGCGCGGACGGGGATGTCGGTCGGTCGGGAGATTTCGCGGCTGGTGATGGAGCAGGTGGTGCAGTCACAGGTGGGGCGAGTGCCGGACTCGGCGCTGGTGATGGAGGGGATATGGTGCTGCCAGCGGGGCAGGAAATGACGCCTTTAAATGACGCCTTTAAATGACGCCTTTAATTACATAGGCGGGACCGATTCAGTGGGACCAACCACGCACGATAATATACTTCAAGCGGGCCAGATTGAGACGTACGACGGACATCCTCGTCCGTCGCTCCCCGGGGTTTCTACGGACGGGCAAGGATGTCTGTCCTACGAAATGCCTCATTTCTCCCCGCGAGAAGTATAAAGACCGGCCGCTAGGCTTTTTTTGACACTCCGCGTGGAAGCCGACAGGCCAGGGCCACCTAGGCGTGACACTCCGTGAAGATCTACACGCAAACTGGAATCGCCTCAGCGGCCAGTTCCTCTGTGTCCCGGCAGGGACATCCGAGAATAGCCCACCGCTTCAGCGGTGGGGCCACGAGCCTCGCGCGGTCAACAGCTCCGGAAGGGGCGACAGAATCTCGCAGCGGGGCCCATCGACGACGGCTCGTCACCACGGTCATCGCCAGTTTCTGCCGTCCCTGACGGGACTCGTCGGTTCGTTCGGGTACGCTCTCCCACCGTGGAAACGGTGGGCTATTCTCGAATGTCCCTACCGGGACAAAAAGCTGGTGTTTCCGCGGGAAATGCTCTCCTGGAAGCCCGGACATACTGTCGGCTGCAGCGCGGAGTGTCCTTTTTTTCCCCCAAGACCAGGCGCTGGGACTGCCGGTCGATGAGACGCTCTCGCCCGACATGGTCGAGAAGTTGGCGTACCTGGGCACGAAGCTGCCGTCGTTCCGTGATGCGCATGAGACGCTGGATGTGCTGCTGCGCACGAAGGTCCGTTTGAAGCGGGTCGAGCGGCAGACGGAGCGGATCGGCGCGGGTGGTGCAGCGCGAGGCCGAGATCGAGGCCTGGTCGGACCTGCCGCTGATGCAGCGCGACCAAACTCCCCCCGGCGTGAAGGCCCCCGCAGTCGCCGCCATGCTGGCTGATGGAGGCCGGTTGCAGCTGTGCGACGAGAACGCCGATGCGCGGTCGTCGACGCGGCCTGCCACGCGGTCGAATGTGCCGTCCGGACCGCCCTCAAGAGCGAAGTCACACGGGCACGAATACAAGGCCGGGGTCTTACAGAGTCTGCACAGCGAGGCGCACGAGGAAGACCCGTGCCCCGACTTGCCCGAGGTCTATTAGCGCCCCGAGAAGATCGACAAACTGTCGCGCGCGATCACCACGCTGGCCGCGCGCGAGGAGCCTGCGAGACCGGCTGTGCCTGTCGCGGTCGGGTGCAGTCTCCCATGCCCCAACTTGAGAACGTCACTCTTCTCAGTCTTCCGGCACTCAACTTCCGGCTCTCGGCTCCCCTCAAATCTGCTTGGGCAACTCCTCAAACCAGCCGATCTTCCGGCGGTTCCGGTAGTAGAAGTTGCCGAACCCATAGGCCGAGGCAGTTAGCGCGTAGAACAACAAGACCCACGTCCCCACATGCGACAATATGGGAATGACGGTGGGGTAGGGGGGCAGCACCCAGCCGATGGCCAGCACTGTGCCACACAGGGTGCCAAAGACGGCAAACGTGGACAAATACTCGACAGCCACGCGCCAGATCGATTGCAACACCGACCACGGATTCGCGGCCAGCACGCTTAAGTGCAGGGCGGTCGACATCAAGGCCATGGGAAAGAGGAACAGACAGACGCTCAGAATGGCCCCCATCCCGACCAGTGTCCGCCCCACTCCACCGAGCCAGCCCGTCACCCACCAGTACACCGCAAACGGGACTCCGCACCACCAGAACGTGCCCAGCCAGAGCCACAGGTCCTGCCGAATCAGATCCATGTCGAACTCCAGAGCCAACGGCAAGTCGTCCTCATCGATCGAGGCTAGCCGGAAAATCTGGAGCAGAAAGAAAAAGAAGAACCCGAGAATCAGCATCGTTCCAGCGAACATCCCCACCGCCGAGTAGAGTCCCATCACGCCAAACGGCAGGAACCGAGCCAAAGAGGTGAATACCCCATAGGCGATGGCCATCCCGCCGATCGTGAGTAGGCTCTCGACCCGGATCGGGAACTTCAAGCTGCGGAGGAGACCACTAACGAAGCCTTCACTCGCCTGGCGTTTTCGCTCGTCGGAGGTGACTTTGTCCTGACGACGTTTCTTGCGTTTCTGGGGTTCGGGGAGCGGAGCAGCGGGTGCCGCTTCCTCCTCGCCGCGCTCGACGTATTGGCCTTGGGAGGGGCGAAAGAGCGACTTGCCGTCCTGCTTCTTTTTCTTTGTCTTCTTCTGTTGGGGAGGTCGGGGTAATAACGGAGCCTCGTCCGCGTCCTCGTCCGCCTCGGCGAATTCTGGCTCCAGCACGTCAAACTTGCGGGGACCAGTCTCCGCAATCAGCGGCACGGAGTTCCCACACACACAATTCGCCAGCTTCCCTTCCATCTGGTCCGGAGCCCGCAGAGTCCGCCCGCAATCGCATTGGACGATGATGGTCATGAGCGGGGGTGGGTCGTTGAGGGTTGGGGGGGGCTAGGTCTGATCTTGCGGCTTCGAGCTTCGGATTTTCTACCCGATCTGGACTTCTACGCAGAATGATCCCGGCTGGATCAACACATTACCATCGACCTGTTCCGGATTTCCGCAGTTCATTCTGAATGACATGTCCGCGAAAGACATCAGCTGTCCAACCGGCAAAGAGACGTGAGCCGTTGCCCCGCATGCAAGGACTGGATGACGACGAGTGACCCCTGTGTGGACTTCAGAAAGTAGGCAGCCATTCCCTGCGGTGCGTCCTGATTCAAGGGGAAGCCGCAGATGAACACCGATGATGAGGCTCAACAACGAGAGGACATCGCCTGCGCATTCTTCTCTCATCCGCTGTGATCTCTGTTCATCTTCGTTGATTTGCGGCTCACCCACTCCTAGCTTTCTCCGTAGTCTGGTCTCAGCCAGCGTTTGAGTCGAGTGACGGAATCGAATCACGCTGCCGCCTCTGTGCCGATTTTCTGCCATTGCCTACTTGGACAGCGCCACTTGTGCCCTTCCTTCAGGAAAACACCCGGGTGGCGGGGTCAGGAGGCTTGGCGGATGGCCCCGACCGGGGTGGACGTGGAGCTTTGAGGGGAAGGACCATCGCGTGGATCGGAGAAGCGACAGCTCGGCGGCGGTTCCCC
>JAYSUV010000108.1:0-2165 GCA_043718945.1 Planctomycetota bacterium | reverse complement strand
TCGGTATCATCGTCCCTCCCAAGTGCATTCCCGGTGGCCGCAACTTGGAACGATTCATCGCCCGCCGCATGGCTCCGTTCGACGAGAACAAACATGTTGCCACCTTCAGCTACGAAGGCGAGCATTGCCACATCTACAACCCCGACGGTCGTTGGGACTATTACAAAGTTGGCGGTCTCTGGAACGGCTGGCTAACCGACATGCCGCCCGAGCAAGCGAGGTTCCGCGACAACATCGCTCCAGTCGAAGATGTCGTCGAGGATGAGAAATGGCCATCGGCATTCATCACGCCGAAGGGGCTGTGGATCGAGTCCGACTCGGATCGCAACCCGATCATCCTGCGATCATTCCCAGGTCACTTCGTCGTCTTGCTTGATGCTCACGTTTAACCCCACTCGAAAGGAAATCTTATGTACCAGACACTCACACTCAACTCTCTCATCAACCCCGCGTTTGCATCTCGCATGACTTGCGAGCGACAACCCGTGATGGCGAAGCTGCCATTGGCTCCGATCAACGGCAGTCCGGTCCCACACCTCACAAGCCTCTATCACGACGACCAAGCCGGTGACTACGGAGACCGTGGTTACCCCGGCAACTGCGGAGGCAATTTGATTCGCGACCTGCTGCTGTACTTCAAGCCGGGGTTAGTTCTCGACCCCATGTCGGGGAGTGGAACCTGCCGCGATGTGTGCGACCATCTGTGCATCCCGTGCGTCGCGTGGGACATTCACCAGGGCATTGACGCCTGCGACCCACAAGGGTTCGGCGATGGCGAAACATTCGACTTCATCTGGAGTCATCCGCCCTACTGGAGGCAGAAGCTGTATGCGACTGACAGCCGTGACCTCAGCCGGTCACCAACGCTCGACCACTTCCTCCAGCGTTACGGCCAGTTCATCCGCAACACCGCCAAGGCTCTCAAGCCCGGCGGCAAGTTCGCCGTCTTGATGGGTGACTACTCCGACCGCTATGCAGGGTTCGTCCCCCTCACCTTCCACACCAAACGTCTCGCCTTCGCAGCGGGCCTCAAGCAGCACGGCACCGACATCATCCGCTTCAGCCACGGTGCGAGCAGCTCGAAGAAGGTCTATCGCTCAACCTTCATCCCCGGCCTGCACGATGTGTGCATGCTGTTCGAGAAAGCGTAGGAGGTCACCATGACGAATCATTCAATTCTCTTCGCTCAGATCGCCGCCGAGGAACTCAGCATCGACACCCTCACGGTCCGTGGCCTCGACAGCCTCGACTTCCACGATGTGTATGTCGGAGCCATTCACAACGCACTTGACCGTGCCTTCCAAGCTGGGCTACGTGAGGGAATGACCCACGCCCATACCACCACCGACAATCGGGAGCCAGAGCCATGACCGCTCCCGAGTTCGATCCTCTGGACTGCCCGTTCCATGCTGCCGCTCTGGCTGCCTACCTGGAACAGGCAGCCCTCTGTGGTGGCCCGCCCGACAGCGAGGCCACACGCCGCCGTGCGTTCGAACTCTTCGAGCAGTCCCTCTCCGAGAAGCATCGCTCGCCATAATCCGGTCAGCGAGCGACGCCTCACCCGAGAGCGGCACGGCGTCAACCTGCCGAGTCGTTGAGCGTCGCGTCCGCGTCACACTCCCCAACACACGCAACAAGCTCCCGGCCCGTCGTTCCCCAAGCAGTCCAATCGAGCCTTCCGGCACACTCGTTTGACCCCGAAATATGCCCTTGCCAATGCCCGAAAACTATGTGAACGCGCGTACCCGTGTTTGCACCTGCCTGCGTGTATGATTCTGTCAGACATCTCCCCTAAGCACTGCTTAGGACGACTTTCCCGGGGAAAGTCGGCAGTCCAGCCGACCAGCCTGCCATACGGCACGTCAGCCAGTCATCAGGCTGGCGGGCAGTCATGCCAGCCGTACGGCATGACGGAATGCAAGTGGACTGGCTGGCTGACTTGCTGTGTGAACGTGTAGCAATCTTGCTTGCTCACTGTGTCGCTGTCTCGATGACAAGCTGGCATGACAGCCAGCCAGCAACCCGTCACGCCATTCGAAAAGCCTGCCAGCGTGCCAACATAAAATAGTGCTTGCCAACCAGCCGAAAGGCATGTAAGCAGGCTGCATGATTATCGTCGTCGCCAACTCCAAAGGCGGTGTGGGCAAGTCCACACTGGCCGTTCA
>JAYSUV010000107.1:0-5899 GCA_043718945.1 Planctomycetota bacterium | reverse complement strand
CTGTGTTGTGGGGCAAAACCCCCCCACGACCGGAACTTTTTCCGAACTCACCCTGCCCGGTTCGGACCTCATGCTCTCGCTCGTTTATAACCCGGTCGGGCCGTCGCTCCCGCCAGCGCAGGCGAAACTCGAAGCCGCCTACCGCGATCAGCTGCGAACTCGCTTCGGGATCGAATTTAACCGTCTCTACACGATAACAAACATGCCGATCAGTCGATTCCTGGATGACCTGCTGCGATCGGGTCAGTACGAAGAGTACATGCAGAAGCTGCTCGCAGCATTCAATCCGCAAGCCGTCGAGGCCGTGATGTGCCGAACAACACTGTCGGTCGACTGGCGGGGGAACCTGTACGACTGCGACTTCAACCAGATGCTCGACCTGCCCGTGGTGCCATCGGTGCCGCGTACGATTCAGGAGTTCGACTTCGCCGCTTTGGCGACCCGCCCGATCGTCACCGGTCGCCACTGCTACGGCTGTACCGCCGGTGCGGGGTCGAGTTGCCAGGGAGAGTTGGTGGGGCAGTGATTTCGCACCGGTGGATATGAACCGCTCTGACGTAGCCACGTTTCGCCAGAACGTGGGCGAATTGGCTCGCGTGCCCGCCCTCTGGCGAGTGGCAGCTACGGCACACCGCCGTTCTACGAGAACTGACACCAAACACCCCAGCTGACGCCCGGGGGCTCGCCAGTCCGATTTATGAAGACGTATTCACATTCCCAGCCCTCCGACTCAATCCCCGTTGGGTTCCCTCTCGACGCCTGTTATCTTTCCCCTGCGGCACGGGCGAGAACGACTCGCTAGAATCGGTCGCAAGCGTCGAAGGTGGGAGTGGCATGGCTCGGATCACAGCGAAGTACTTCAACCGCGAACTCAGTTGGCTGGAGTTCAACCAGCGCGTGCTGGAAGAGGCGGCGGACCCTCACATCCCGCTGCTCGAGCGCCTCAAGTTCCTGGCGATCTCGGCCTCGAATCTGGATGAGTTCTTCCGCGTGCGCGTCGGTAGTTTGCAGACCCTGGCCAGCGAGGGGGTCACGCTCGCGGACCCTTCCGGGATGCAACCTCTGCAACAGCTGGCCGCGATCCGCCGCCGCGTCCGCCAGATGACCGACGACCAGTACCGCCTCTATCGCGAGGACCTCGAACCCGCTCTCTCCGCAGCTGGGATTCGCCGGTTGCAGCCGGGGGAACTCAATGCGGGTCAGAAGCGTGTGCTGAAGCAGGTGTTCGAGGACGAGTTGTTTTCGATCCTGAGTCCGATGGCCGTGACAGCGGGGGAGGAGTTCCCGCTGCTGGTGAATCAGATGCTGAACGTCTGCGTGCGGTTGCAGCATCGGGCGGACGATCCGGACAAGGTGCCCCGCTTTGCCGTGATCCCGCTGGGGTGGGCTCTCTCGCGGTTTATCACATTGCCCACCGAAACGGGTTACGGGTACTTGCTTCTGGAAGAAGCGATCGCTCAATTCGTCGGGCAGTTCTTCATCGGGAACCCGGTGCTGGAGTGCATCCCCTTTCGGATCACGCGCAGCGCGGATGTCTCCGTCGAAGAGGACAACGCCGCCGACTTTCTGGCTGAGATGAAACAGGTCTTGCAGGAGCGCCGGTCGAGTCACTGCGTCCGGTTGGAGATCATTGAGCTAGCCAGCCCCGAGATGCTGGCCTTCCTGCGACAGGCTCTCGATGTCGAGGGCGACGGGGTCTACACCCTGCCCTCGCCGCTCGATCTATCGGCCTTCTTCCGGCTGAGCGACCGCCCGGGGTTTGACAATCTGAAGTACGAGAGTTGGCCCTCGCTCGCCTCGCCCGAGTTCCCACCCGGCACGAAGATCTTCGATGTCATCGCCACGCAGGATGTCCTGCTCTACCACCCCTACGAAAGCTTTGACCCCGTCGTGCAAATGATCCAGGAGGCCGCCGACGATCCAGATGTCCTCGCCATCAAGCAAACCCTGTACCGCACCAGCCGCAACAGTCCGATTGTCGCCGCCCTGCTGAAGGCGGCGGAACGCGGGAAGCATGTCACTGTGGTGGTGGAACTCAAGGCCCGCTTTGATGAGGCCCGCAACATCGAGTGGGCCAAGCAACTTGAACAGGCCGGGGCGCAGGTGATCTACGGGGTCAAGGGGTACAAGACGCACTCGAAGATCTGCATCATCGTTCGCCGCGAACCACAGGGGATTCAGCGTTACGTCCACTTCGGAACCGGCAACTACAACGAGATCACCTCGAAGGTCTACAGCGATGCCAGCCTGCTGACGAGTAACGTCGATCTGGGTGCCGACGCAATCACGTTCTTCAACTCGATCACCGGCTACTCCCAGCCGCATGCCTACCGGGAGATCGCCTCGGCCCCGCTCGGGATGCGAGAGAAGCTGCTGGAGATGATCCGCGCGGAGACGGCACTGGCCAAAGAAGGTCGCAAGGCGCGTATCCTGGCCAAGGTCAATTCGCTGGTAGACCCCGAGATGATTGACGCCCTCTATGAGGCGTCACAGGCGGGGGTCGACATTAAGCTGAACATCCGAGGCATTTGCTGCCTGCGACCGGGGGTGAAGGGGACGAGCGAGAAGATCGAGGTCATCAGCATCGTCGACCGCTTCCTAGAACATGCCCGTGTGATGTACTTCCAGCATGGGGGGGACGAGCGGGTCTTCATCTCCAGTGCCGACTGGATGCCGCGCAACCTCGACCGCCGCGTCGAACTCTTGGTCCCGGTCGAAGACCCCAAGTGCCGCGACCGGTTGATCCACATCCTCGAGACGTACTTCCTCGACACCGCCAAGACGCGCAAACTGAATTCCAACGGCCTGTACAAACGCAGTAAGCCCGGAGCCGATCCGCTACGGTCCCAGCAGGTCCTCTACGAAGAGGCCCGCCAGAAGCTCAAACTGGCCGAACACCAGCGGCAGACAACGTTTGAGGCCCACGAAGCCGGGTAAGACGAGCAGCCAGACTTCGCTCCGCGCGGTGAAACAAGGCATTCTGGCGAGCCCCCGGCATGAGCCGGGGTGTCCAAGCCCGACCGCATCGCCCTTGGAACCGACTCTGCTCCGGTCGATTAAACTTCACCCGGAGGGCAGTCACTCGTTTCGCAGGACGGACATCCTCGTCCGTCAGTCAGTCAGTATCAAAAACCGAGGCGAACGACAAACCATGATGTTCGTCGTACGTCTCAATCTAGCCTGCATGAAGTCCCCTCGGGCCAGCGAACGTACTCTCGCCCGGACACCCCGGCTTACACCGGGGGCTCGCTGGAATGCCCCAGCGTTGAAACTTGTGCCTGGACTCCCGGCACCAATCGTCCGCAACGCCCCCCGAACGACCGAAATTACCGATTATTCCGATTGTACCGACTTTAACACTTCCCCTCCCTTTGTACGCGAATAGAATCATCCTCAGATGATCCAGTCAATTTCTGTGTCCTCTCTGAAGGAGTCTGTACATGCGCCCTGTCCGTGTTTGGTTGTCCGCTGTTGTGTGGGGGTTGACCCTCGCCCTCTGTGTGGGAAGTGGCCCCGTGTTGCGGGCTGATGAGCCGCGTGAGCGTGAGCAGCCTGCTCGCGAACATCAGGAAAGTGATCACAAGGATCGCGAAAAGGAGGATCGTGACCACCGCGATGGCGATCATGGGGTTCACAATCGTGAGGCACACAAACGCGATTCTCATGACCACGATCATCCCCGTGACGGTGAACATCGTCCCGATGGCCCAACCGCTGTTCGCGATGCCGTCAATGGAGAACTGTCCGATGTCGCCCGGGCCTTCCGCCGCATCGACCAGAGCTACGCCTACCGTGGCATGCAAGGCTGCGGTTCATGCACAGCTGGTTCGGCTTACATCGACTGGCATGCGAAGGGGCTGTGCCCACCACTCTACGGCTATGTTCTGCCGCCGCGTCCGCTGATTTTCGGTGGCTGTCGCGACGCGGGGGACGATGACGGTTGCTCGCTCGACCGTCGAATTTGTATCGGTTGCGGACATGTCTACCCGCGTAGTGAGCGGCCTGGTTGCGGCTGTGGTTTTACCCTCAGACCGCATCCACCACTCCCCAACGATCATCAGCGCGACACGGTCTGCGAGGATCGTCACCACGGATACGCTGACGAGGAGTTCTCGCTCCTCACTCGCCGCATCTGCACCGGCTGCGGACATGTCTACCCTCGTCATGAGCAGCCTCGCTGCAACTGCCACGGCGGAGCAGCACATCACGGACCGCATCCCACCCCGGAACACCGGTCTCACGATGCTCACGAACACGAGCCGACCCCCGTCGACCGCGATCCGGCCCCGCTGCACTTGCCCCCGCGACGGTAACTCCGGGGAGCGTGAGCTGGATGGTGTCCCACAACCGACCGGTTCCCCATGAAACACGACAAGCCTCCGGTAACCAGCCGGAGGCTTGTTTTATTGGCGAACTCATCAACTTGAAGAATCTGTGCCTCTGGCGAGGGACGGTCTCCCTGAGTCACCCCGCCCAATTGCACCGATTGCCAGCCCGAAAACTGGCCGGGGACGACTGGAGCGTCCCGCGTGAACTCAGATGCAGACCTGCAACTCCGTGTTATCATTCTGGTTCATACTCTCCAGCCGGTTTGTGATCCGTTCAGACACGAGGGGCCCATTCATGCGGCGCTGCTTCTTACTGGGGTTAGTTTTCTTCGGTGGCGTTCAGGCATCGATGATGGCTGGGGATATCCAGCCCGGTAGCCTGACGGTTGTGATTCAAGACAACGTGACGATTCGCCAGGACAATGGTGTCGATATTCCGGTATCGGTCGGCGAAGTCGTCCGAGTCGTTGAGATCCAAGACGATCGGTTGCGGGTCGAGCCGTTCGAATGCTTCGCTGGCGACGATCCTCCGCTCGGCTTGCAGGCTTTTCGAATGCGGCGAGTCTTGCCGTACTACGGCAAGCACTCCGGTTCCCTGCCCCGAGTCGGTGTCGGTCTCGCGGAAGACACTCTACGTCTTTGGAACGAAGCCATTCGCAATCGCCCGACAGCTGAGGCCTATCATCGGCGAGCGAAACTCCATCTGGTCCTGGGTGAGTCAGGAAATGCCCGGAAGGACATCGATGAAGCACTCCTCCTGGAGCCGGAGAACACCAAGTGCCATTGGACGAGCTGTCAGATTTATCTCAGCGACAAGACTTACCCACAGGCCATGGAGGAGTACGATGCCATCCTCAAATTGCAGCCCCTGAATGAAGCGGCCATGGTCTCCCGCGCGTCGCTATTCCACCTGATGGGAGATACGACACGAGCGGATGAGGCGTTCGATGAGGCCCAACGCCAGCATCCGGAGAGTCTCCTCGTCAGGTGGGAGAAGGCACGCTTTCACGAACTCCATGCGGACTGGGACGCAGCCTCCCAACTGTACCAAGAGATCTCTGAACTCCTTCCCCAGGACTCGACGGCCCCCCTGCTCGATGCGGTTCCGACGCTGAAATCCAAGGGGGGCGTTGCGGCCATCGAGCGGTGTACGGAGGCCTTGCGTCGCGAGCCGGGGCTCGTGGCAGCATATATCATGCGAGGTGCCCTTCGGCAATCCACGGTTGATTGGGAAGGCATGGCGGCCGATTACGGAGAGGTAATTCAACGAAAACCGACCGACGGAGCCGCCTACGCGCAGCGAGCCTTCGCCTACTCGATACTCCGGCGATTCCCCGAAGCGATCACCGACTATGATCAAGCCCTGATGCTCACGCCGGAAACGTTTCGGGGGCACTACCAACGTGGTCGATGCTACTACGAGTTAAAACAGTATCAGCAGGCGATCACGGACTTTTCCCGACAGATTGAACTGACTCCGAAAGACTCCGAGGGGTGGCACGAGCGGGCTCGCACTTGGATTGCCTTGAAGCAATATGACAAGGGGATGGACGATCTGGATCGGACCATCG
>JAYSUV010000106.1:0-51655 GCA_043718945.1 Planctomycetota bacterium | reverse complement strand
GTCTCCAAGAACGACAAGAACGTCCCGATTCCCGAAGACAACGGCGACGATCGCATCCAGCGGATGGACATCCGCGATGAGATGCAGCAGAGCTACCTCACTTACGCCATGAGCGTCATCATCAGCCGCGCTCTGCCGGATGCACGCGATGGGCTCAAGCCTGCCCAGCGCCGCATTCTGGTGGCGATGAACGACCTCAACCTGGGGCCGAACTCGGCTCGTATGAAGTGCGCCAAGATCTCCGGCGACACGTCGGGGAACTACCACCCGCACGGCGAAGCGGTGATCTACCCGACGCTGGTCCGCCTGGGCCAGGACTGGGTGATGCGCGAAGTATTGATCGACAAGCAGGGGAATTTTGGCTCGATCGCCGGTCTCGGCCCGGCAGCCATGCGATACACCGAGGCCCGGCTGTCGGCCCAGGCTGCGGACCTGCTGGATGACCTCAATAAGGACACGGTCGACTTCGTCCGGACCTATGACCAGCGGAATGAAGAGCCGGTGGTGCTGCCCGCGCGGTTCCCGAATTTGCTCGTCAATGGCTCGACGGGTATCGCGGTCGGGATGGCCACCAGTGTGCCTCCGCATAACCTGGCCGAAGTGGCGACAGCTGTGCAGGTGCTGATCGACAACCCGGACGCCAGTGTCGACGAGATCATCGAAGTCCTCCCTGGTCCCGACTTCCCGACAGGCGGCGTGATCTGTGGTCGCTTTGGCGTGCGTCAAGGCTACCACACGGGACGCAGCACGCTGACCGTCCGCGCGAAGATTGAATTTGAGACCGAGAAGAACACCGAAGTCATCGTCGTGAAGGAGATCCCGTATCTCGAAAATCGCGACCGAATTAAGGAGAAGCTCGAGGAGCTGATCCGGGATGACAAGATCAAGGGCATCTCGCGTGTCGTCGACTTCACCGACCGCAAGACACCGACCTGGCAAGTGCGGCTGCATATTTACTTGAAGCGTGATGCCGACCGGGAAGTCGTGCTGAACCTGCTCTATAAATATTCGCCGCTGCAAACCACGGTCAGCGTGATCATGCTGGCTCTGGTCGGCAACCGCCCACAAACACTGAACATTCGGGCGATGCTGCAGGAGTTCATCCGGCATCGGGTGACGGTCATTCGCCGCCGGACCGAGTTCTTGCTCGCCGAAGCTCGCAAGCGCAAGCACACTGTCGAGGGGCTGTTGATCGCACAGATCGACATCGATCTGATTATCTCGACGATCCGCAACTCGCCGAGTCGTAACGACGCCAAGGTTCGCTTACAGGCCATCAAGATCCCCGGCGAACTCATCGAGCGCGCCCTCGGGGCCACCGGCTACTCGATGTTCCAGGATGAGCAAGGGGTCTATGAGGAGTACTCCCTGTCGCTCAACCAAACCGAAGCCATCGTCAGTATGCAGCTCGGCTCACTCGCCAATCTGGAGCGTGAAAACCTGCAAGGCGAGCACAATCATCTGCTCACTGGGATCTCGGAGCATCTGCGTTTGCTCGGTTCCGAGGAAGCGGTTCTCGCGCTGATTCGCGGCGAGATGGAGGACATGAAGTCCAAGTACGCCACGCCGCGCCGCACCGAAATCTCTGAGGAAGAGCTGACCGATGTCGACAAGGATTCGCTGATCACCGAAGAGCCGATGGTCGTCACGCTGTCACAGCGGGGCTACATTAAGCGGACTCCGCTGATGACGTATCAATCGCAGCATCGCGGGGGCAAGGGGATCGCCGGAGCCAAGAGCGACGACGAAGATCCGATCGAACATCTGTTCGTGTCGAGTACGCATGCCTACCTGTTGTTCTTCACGAACAAGGGCCGCGTCTACTGGCAAAAAGTGTACGACTTGCCGCTGCAAGGCCGCACCGCCAAGGGGCGGGCGCTGGTCAACCTGCTCTCGCTCGACGCGGGGGAAAAGGTCCAGGACTGCATCGACGTGCGTGAGTTCGTCGACAACCAGTTCCTGCTGATGGCCACCCAAGCGGGCATCGTGAAGAAGACTTCGCTCTCCGCTTATAGCCGTCCGAAGAAGGGCGGAATCATCGCCATCAAGCTCGACGAGGGAGACGCTCTTATCGACGTGGTCAAGGTTTCTCCCGGCCAGGACGTGGTCCTCAGCACCGCCAGCGGCATGTCGATCCGCTTCTGCGAGTCGGGTGCCCGCGCCACCGGCCGCGACACGATGGGGGTCAAGGGGATCAAGCTCGGCAAAGACGATCTCGTCGTCGGCATGGTCGTCGCCGAAGAGAATGCCACGTTATTGACCATCTGCGAAAACGGGTACGGCAAGCGGACGCCGTTCGGTGTTGTCGCACCGGATGAAGTCGTCGTGGAAGGAGCCGAGCCCGTCGACGGTGCTGAACCCGAAGTCGCCGAAGCCGAACCGACCGGCGAAGAAGAAGACCCCACCAGCCCCAGCGGCATGCGCTACCGCCGCCAGCGCCGAGGCGGCAAGGGCCTTCGCGACATCAAGACCACCGACCGCAACGGCAAGGTCATGGGCATCCTCGCCGTCCACGACGGCGACGATGTCCTCATGGTCTCGCAAAGCGGCATGATGCAACGCATCCGCGCCGTCGACATCAGCCTCATCGGCCGCAACACGCAAGGCGTCCGCATCATGCGCCTCGACGGCGAAAAACTCGCCAGCGTGGCCCGCATCCCAGCCGAAGTCGCGGATGAGACGACCACCCCGCCCGCCCAGCTGGAGACTCCACCGGAAGCCACCCCGCCCTCCGCTGAGTAAGCTGGCGAGCCGGAAGCGTCAGCGCCCGGAGTCTTCTCGTTAGCGAGCGGCAGACGTGAGTCTGTCGAGTCCCCCGCCCTCACCGCCGACTTCCGCAGTTCGATCGGCGGGGTGCCCCAGACGCTGCTTTGAGTGTCTGGGTGGCAGAGCAACAAGAGGGTTGTTCTCGATCCCCAGGGGGAATTGAGCCGCAGATGAACTCGGATGAACGCAGATCAGCAGGGGCGGCGACTCCCATCCCTGGGACCAGTTCCGATCTGCGTTCATCTGTGTTCATCTGCGGCCCTTCCACTGTCTAACCCATGGCGTGGTTGCTCCGGTTGACCTGTGTTGATGCCGACCGGTGTGCGTGGGCGCAAGAGGTTGGCGATTACTTCGATCTTGGGCAGGATGGACTGCTGCCGTCCATTCACAACGTGGAATATCTGCGGGGGGGGCACGCCGCCAGTTCTGGGCGGGGTGACCCAGACGCTGCTTTGAGCGTCTGGGTTGTGCAACAACAAGAGGTTACGGAGGAGTCGCTCGCCTTTCCACCCCTCTTGTTCCTTCGTCACCCAGACATCCAAAGCGATGTCTGGGCCACCCTGCCAGCCCCCCGTGCCCGAGCGATGTGCTTCGACCACAGCGGGGTCGGTGAACGTGACATCGTCGCACCGCACGGCGGACTGACATCCAGCCGCTCGCTGTCGATCAATGATGTCTGCCTCCTCTCCCCACAGTCACGCCATCACCGAAGTGGGGTAGCACCGGTAGCTGCTTTGGGCGACCGGTGAGCCAGCGGCACTAGAGGTTATCCCGGAGTGAACCCCCGATGCCAGAACCTTCTGTGGCAAAGCCACCCCGGTAGAGTCCAAAGCGAATCAACCGAGGTTACCCCGCTGGGCTAGGGCCTCCGCATCTCAATTTGGCAGTTTCCGCAAGCGAATTGACGGCAAGCCATTGAAATGATGCATGGAATCCGTGTCACCTCTCAGAAACCAATGGATTTCCTGCTTTATTGAGATGCGGAGGCCCTGCTCTCTGGACCACCCGGCGTTGGAAGAATGACGGTGGGGGCCATTGACGCTCGATTCGAAGCATGAATTTCAATGCTCCGCCGTTACGGTCACCAGCTCGTTCTTGAACGCTGGTGTCTTCGACTGCGGGTCGACCTCGCGACTGAAGAGGATGTTGCACTCCGGGCAGTACATCATCGCGTTGCCGGGGCGGACGTCGAACTCGCGAACGCGCTGGTAACGCATCTCCCCGGTGTGGCTTTTGACGGAGACGAGCTGCTCGACCTTCAGACCACGCCGGGTGATGTCGTCCTTGTGCATCAGGATGATGTCGCGGCGGTCCTGGCCCCGGTACAGATCTTCGTCTTCGTAGACGACCGTGTTGAACTGGCCTTCGGAGCGGATTGACATCAGGCGGAGTTGTAGTCCGGTCTCGTCGTGTGCAGCGGGGATGGCGACGGTGTGGAATCTCGCCTTGCCGCTAGGGGTTGCGAACTTCGGGGTGTTGATCGCGCGGCCCGCGATGTGGAACTCTTTCTTGGTCTTCGCAATGTCGCGAATCGGCTCAAATCCGGGGATCAGCTCGGAGATCAGCTGTCGCACGGCATCGTGGCTTTCGAGCTGCTTCCAGTCCACGGGGCCAGTCTCGCCGAGGACGGCCTTGCCCATCGCGGTGAGGACGGAGACCTCGCTGCGCGGCCCGGCGTAGCGGGTCGGTCCGCCATCGCTCAGGCGGATGTAGCTGAACATCGACTCTTGCGTCGTCGGCTGCGGTTCTTCATCGCGCGGTAGGATGGGGAGTACGAGGGTTTCTTGCCCTCGCCCCCACGCGTGACCGGTGTTGAGCGTCGTCGTCAGATACGCCACCAGCCCGAGCTTCTTCATTGCCCGCTCGGCATACGCGGCGTCGGGGTTACTGCCGTAGAGGTTCCCGCCTAGGCATAACGCCATGTCCATCTCGCCCCGCTCGGCGGCATCCATGCACGCCATCGTGTCGAGTCCCGGCGAGGTGGGCAGTTGGACGCCCAGCCGTTCTTCGAATCGCTTGAGCATCGACATCTTCAGTTGGGGCGTCACGCCGACGGAGCCCATGCCTTGCACGTTACTATGCCCGCGAATCGGCATCAGCCCGGCGTGGGGCCGCCCGACCATGCCGCGCAGCAAGGCGAGATTGGCAATCATCTTCACGTTATCGGTCCCGTGCAGATGGTGTGTGATCCCCATCGTCCAACCGATGACAGCGTTCTTCGAGGTGGCATAGACGGCGGCGATCTCCTCGATCTGAGCGCGCGAAACACCGGAGCCCGTTTCGATGGTCGCCCAGTCGGTCGACTCGACTTGCTGGCGGAACGAGTCGAACTCCTCCGTCGCGTCGGCGATGAACGTCGTATCGAGAGCCTGCAGCGCGAAAAGCATCTTCGCCATCCCGAGCATTAAGGCGATGTCTCCGCCGATGTGCGGTTGAACATAGTGGCTCGCGATCTCCGACCCGAACACCAAACTCCGCACATCGCTCGGCACGCGGAAGTTCACCAGCCCCAACTCCTTCACCGGGTTGATGACGATGATCTTCCCACCACGCCGCCGGAGCATCATCAAGCTGCGCATCAGTCGCGGATGGTTCGAGGCCGGGTTGCCGCCGATGAGGATATACAGGTCCGCATGGTCGAGGTCATCAAGCTGGATCGTCCCCGTTCCCGCCCCGATGGCGGCCCCCAGCCCGACGCCGCTGGCCTGATGGCAGTAGTACGAACAGTTGTTGACGTAGTTCGTCCCGAACAGCCGAGCGAACAATTGAAATAGAAACCCCGCCTCGTTGGAGGATCGTCCGCTGGCGTAGAAGAAGCTCCGCTGCGGCCCGGCGGCTTTGAGCTTGTCAGCCAGCCGCGCGAGTGCCTCCTCCCAGCTGATCTGTCGGTAGTGTGTGTCCTGCGGCCCGGCATAAATCGGGAACACCAGCCGTCCACTCATCTCCATCTGCCGAGGCGAAAACGCCTTGAGCTCGGCGAACCCATACCGCTGGAAGAATTCCTCGGTGATCCCCGACTGCATGTCGGAGACCATCGCCTGGAACGACTTCTTGCAGACCTCGGGGAAGTAGCCCCCCTCGTTGACCATGCCCCCCATCTGCCCGCCCATCCCGAGCGCGCACGTCTTACAGGCGTTCTTCGATCGCATCGCCGTCCACAGCTTCCACCAGCCGACGCGATTGGCCATGCGAAGGGTATAAGCGATGGCTTTCCAGCCACCGCCACTGCGAGGAGCTTTCATGAGGGAGTCTCTCCGTGTGGTGGGGCACGTTTCCTAAGTGCCTCTCTTATCATTGTGCTGAGTGTACGGGCACGTAGGAAACGTGCCCCACAGGCAGATTAACGACCTGAGTGATCCTGCCTTGGAGTATTCAAGGCGTGCGGCTCGGTGAGCAGACCATAGAACTCCGGCCTGCGGTCGGCCATGCGGTCGATGATGTGTTTGTCGGGGACGCGGACGATCCGTTTCTGGCGAGAACGCAGAGGATCGACCTCGGTGTAGAGGATGGTGGGGGCGGTGCCGGTGGCCTTGGTCAGCACCTGCCCATTCGGGGCACACAGGCTGCTCTCCCCGATGAACTGGAAGCCCCGCTCGGTGCCCACACGGTTCACAGCTGCGAAGTAGACTTGGTTCTCCATCGCGCGGCAGGGGATGGAACAGCTGGCCATGGTTTCGGCACCGGCGGGCCAGTTGGTGGGGAGGACGATGAGGTCAGCCCCGAGGAGGGCGAGCGCGCGGGCGGCCTCGGGAAAGGCGGCGTCGTAGCAGATCAGCATGCCGATCTTGACCCCCTCGACCTCGTGAATCGCGAAGGGTTTGTCGCCCGGCGTGGTGAACATGTCGATGCCCAGATACGGCAAGTGGACCTTGCGATAGACGCCGACGAGTCCCAGCGGTCCGGTGAGTACTGCGACGTTGAAGACCCGCTCGCCGTCTCGCTCCAGCATGCCGAAGACCGCGTAGCTGTCCAGCTCGCGGCAGGCAGCGGTCATCTCCGTGACCGATGGGCCAGCGATCGGCTCGGCATACGGGCGGGCTTCGGCCAGCGACCCAAAGCAGTAGCCGGGGACGGCGCACTCGGGGAATATCGCGAGCCTGGCCCCCTCTGAAGCTGCGATGCGCAACTGGTCGATCATCCGCGCGACGTTGCCGGCGTTGTCGGTGATCGAGATGTCCATCTGCACGCCGGCGATTTTCATGCGGGGCTCCTCGAAAGTGTGTGGGTGACAGATCGTAAAGGGCGTATCGGAAAGAGCCAAGGGACGCGGACCGGAATGACTCATTTGTGAGCCGCCAGGCGCTAGCCGCGGGTTCCCCTCATCATCCGTCCAGAAGAACCCGCGGCCAGCGCCGTGCCGCTCACATCTTGATCACCCGAATGTGTCGTTTCAGTCCTCTCGAAGAATAATGCCCACGGATTGCCCCTCAACCGCGTACACGAGTCAGCCCGTCTCTCACGCAATGTCGCTTGCTTTCGATCGACTCGCTACCATGTTTGAAGACGGAGCGAGGTGCGGGTGCGAATCGGATTCGGCCATCGCGGGCGTCTGCTGAGGCCGTTGAATGGATACCACCCCTTTGTCCATGCCCTTCCATCACGAAAGTTCGCGACTCGCTCCGGCGATCGACGCACGTTCGTTGAATCTTCCGAACGCGATCACGCTCTCCCGCTTCGTGCTGGCCTTGGTCTTGTTCGCTCTGATCTCGTTCGACGGGTACTGGCAGACAGCTGCGATCGTGTTTGTAATCGCCGCGATGACCGACTTTCTGGATGGGTATCTGGCCCGCAAGTATGGGCAAGTGACGGTCCTGGGCCGCATCCTCGATCCGTTCGTCGACAAGATCATCATCTGCGGCTCGTTCATCTTCCTGATGGCGTGGCCCAAGAGTGGCGTCACTGCTTGGGTCACATTCGCCATCATTGCCCGCGAGATGTTCATTACCCAGTTGCGGGCGTTCATGGAGCAGCGGGGGACCGACTTCTCGGCCAAGTGGTCGGGGAAGATTAAGATGGGATTCCAATGTCTGGCTGTGCCGTTGTGCCTACTCTCGTTGAGTCGCGAGTTCCTCTCGAACTGGAGTTCGGTGATCTCCGAGCCGCAATTGATCCATCTGCGCGACCTGTCGATCTGGGCCACGGTGGCGATCACGGTGTATAGCGGGGTCGAGTACTCTTGGCGGGCGTTTCACATACTACGTCATCCCGCTGCGGAGTAATCGGTTGTGCTCTGGTTTCTCGCAGCGTGTGTGATCCCGTCGTTTGTGGTGTCGTGCGGTGTGACGGCGTTCATGCGGTGGTTCTCGCCGCGCATCGGGCTGATTGACCAACCAGCTGCGCGCAAGGTGCATACGACACCGACCCCGCTGGGCGGCGGTGTGGGGATCGTGGCTGGTTTTTTGATCACCACGGTCGCTGCACAATTGGCCGTGTGGTGGCTGCTCAGGCAGCCGCAACTCCCCGACTGGTTCCCGATCGAGTTGCGACCGCATCTCGCGGGAGTGATGGCCCGCAGCGGCCAGTTCTGGATCCTGGCGGGGGCGGGCCTGGTCGTGGCCACGATGGGGTTTCTGGATGACTACCGTCCGTTGCCGTGGCAGCCGCGACTCTTGATGCAACTGGCTCTGGCGATCGGACTGGCGAGTAGCGGCTTTCGAGCGACCGTCTTTGCCTCCCAGCCGTGGATTGGATTTGTGTTGACGGTGCTGTGGATCGGAGTGCTGATTAACGCTTTCAACTTTCTGGACAACATGGACGCGTTGTCGTCGGGGATCGGGCTGATTGCTTCGACGGTGTTTGCGGTGGTGATGTTGACCTCGACCGCAGAGCCGAAGTGGTTCGTCGGCGGCGTGCTGCTGGTGTTGGTCGGCTCGATCGCGGGCTTCCTGTGCCATAACTGGCCGCCCGCCCGGATCTTTATGGGTGATGCGGGGAGCATGTTCATTGGCTTGATGCTGGCCTCGCTGACTCTGCATGGAACATTCTACGACGCCCAGCAGTCAACGCGGTCAGTGATCCTGGCTCCGCTGTGTGTACTGGCAGTTCCGCTGTATGACTTCACGTCGGTAATGCTGATTCGTTTGTCACAGGGCCGCAGTCCGTTTCAGCCGGACAAGTCGCACTTCTCTCACCGGCTGGTGGAGTTGGGGCTGAGCCGCAAGAATGCCGTGCTGACTGTGCATCTCTGTACAATTACGACGGGTCTGGGAGCTTTACTGCTCTATCGAGTCCACGATTGGACCGGAGCGATGCTCGTCCTGGCGATGGTGCTGTGTGTGCTGGCGGTCATCGCCATCCTAGAGACGGTCGGTCGCCGGGAAAAATAAAACCGAGGCTGAAGTCATCAGCCTCGGCTCTTCGCAACCTGCCGGGAAGCAGATTATTCGGCGGGGGGAGGCGGGACCGGAGTCGAATCGACCTCGGTGGAGGTATCGCCCACTTCTGTGACCACCAGAGGCGGTTCCTCCGATGAGGGCTTGGGACTATTCACTGGTGCGACCGGGGAGACTTCCGCTGCGGCGGGGGCTGACGGCTGGGCATTGACTGTCTGGGCATTGTCGAACGGATTTGCTTCCAGAACGACGGGCACAGTGGGCGGCGTCACGGCGGCGGGAGGCGAGGGAGGAGTCGATTCAGTCGCCTCCTGCGGAGGAGCTGGCGGGAGCAGGAGCAGCGGACCGGGCACCACTGGAGCCTCAACCGACTCCACGGGAGTCGAGGTCGGAATCGTCAGCGGAGGCACGGGCTTCAAACCGATCGCGGGTTCTGTGGAGAGCAACGCGGGAGCGACCACTGCCGGAGCGGGCACATTCACAGCTGGCACCGGAGCCACGGGCGGAGCGGGCATCGGGGTGGCGGGGACCGGGGCCGCCTGCACTGGAGCCATTGGGGCTGGCGTCACAGTGACCGGGGCCATCGGTGCGGGGACAGTTGCCGCCGGGGCAGGAGGAGGTGTCATCGGGATGCCCGGAGTGACTGGGATTGCAGCTCCCGGAGTGGCGGGTATCTCCTGAGTTTGCGAGGCGTTCTGTGCATTCGGAGTGGTCGCCGGAGCTTGAGCGGTCTTGACCGGTTGTGGTTGCTGAGCCTGCTGCTGAGCTGGCTTCATCACAGGCTGTCCGGAGTAGAAGACCTTGGGATCATCAATGATCCACGGGGTCGACCACGAGCTGGCATTATCTGCAGAGCAGACGTTGAAGAAGATGGTGTTGAAGTGGTCGCCGCGGATGCCATAGGGCAACGACGAGTAGATGTGGTCACCCGCCGTCAGATCGCCAATCCCCGCGTGGGCATAGTAATGACAGCGAGAATCGGACGTGACCGACATCCCAAAGGTCCACCAACCGGTTTGCGTGATCTTGGGACCGGCGACCTCGTGGCCATTGCCATCGGATCGAAGAAGGATCTGAGCGTGGTCTTCCTTGTAAGCGGGATTGGCAGCCACCGGGTTAAAGGCGATGAAGAAGCCGGGGTAGTAAGGCTCCATCTCGGTGACAGTCTGCATCCTGGAGCCGCCGAAGAGCCGCCGCCCCACACTGGCAGGCTTCTGCGAGGTCATCATCCCTTGCAGACCAGCGCGGATACCGAAGCTGACGCCCTGGCGTTGTTCCCAGTCTTTGAACTCCGGGACGAAGACCCGGACGACAAAGTTCGGCGAGTAACCGACCGCGACCGGGCGAGCCGACAGGATAAAGTCGTCCTGAGCCTGCTTGTGACCAGGATGGCCGGGGATACCGCAATCGCGAGTTCTCAGGTAGAGCGAGCCGGTGCTGCCCGCGAGTCCACCGACCGGAGTCTCCACTCGCTTGACCACATCGGGAGCACCGCGTTTGGGACTCTCCGACCACATCCGGTTATAGGACGCCCCCAGCGGAAAGCGGATGTTTTCATCCTCTTCCTTGCTGCTCTTCGGGAAGTTATGGCTATAGCCCCACTTCACATCTTCCAAGTCGTCGTAGTTCAGCAGGTTCCCGGTGCCGGGCACGACCTGAGCCTGGACCGAGGGGGTGAGCCCGCATGCAGCTCCGACGAGAAGCAACCCGAGACAACCGCGTGTGAAGGAAAATGGTGTCATGCTGACTTCCCGACCAATCAATCCTGGGGCGAGCTGGATGCACCGGCAGTTTCCGCCGCTCGTGTCGCACAGAGGAATCCATCAGAGGAATCCCTCGGCAAGCATGAACAAACGAAACCACCCGCGCATCTCCACCTCTGGTATCGGACGGAAAGTAGCGACTGGCACGGGAAAACCAGTCCGGGGGGCGAGTCTGACCCCCAACCCCGTCCGGTCGAAGCAGTCAGTGAAGCTCTGCCGGTTGTACGGACTTATTCGTATCTAGCGATTGCCAGCACTCGTGGTCCTCCCAACCCTGGCCCGATGTGACGAGCGAATACTGGGCAGCCTCGGGCTTCTCGATGAATGCGGTATTGTGAGGCAATCGCCCTCGCCCTACGACCGCAAATCAAGTGATTAAGCGATTGTTCGGGGAGGATTCAATCTGTGCAAATCTGCGAAATCTGTGTACCAATCCACTCTTGGGCGAGCTTCTGCAGAGCGGAGACTTGTACACAGATCGGCACAGATTTCAGAGGCTTGGCGAATGCGGTCGCGACTCGGGACGAGGGGCGTCGCGGTGTGCGGTCCGGCGAGGAGAGACACGAAAATACTCTCGTGAGTTGTGGCGGAGACCCCCGATGATTCACCAATCCGAAAGGGCGCAAATCGCTGTTTCATCGAGTTACCCCGGCGATGACGTGGCACTCGTTCTCACCTCACGGGATCGCGGCGAGCCATTGGATTCGAGGCGGAATCACCACAATCCCGCTGTAGCTCGGCAGGCATTGATCGAGAGCCGACTGCATCGATTGCACAGTGGCGAGCGCACTCTCGCGGTCAGCTGTCTCTGCGAGAGACAGCTCTCGTGACTCGACGGGCAGCAGAGAGACCTGTCGCTGGTCAATCAGGATCTCGATCGTGTGCCTGACGGGCAGCGATTGCAATTGAGACATGCAGGCGTTCAGAAGACTGTCCGGAGCTTTGTCCCACTCTCTTTCTGCACACGTCATAATCAAATGCGGCCCGGCGGTGTCGTCCACCTGAATCGAGGATTCCTCATCGGCAAATTCCGCGATTCGCCACTCCGCATCCGTGTGTTGAATGAGAACGGATGCCATGACGGGATCCGTTGTCGCGGTGGCAATCACGAGGCAAGGCTGGCGTTGCTGGTCGAGGAGGGCGGAACACTGCGTCTCGAAGACCGTGTTCTCTTCGACTTCATACTGTGAGTGAGAGTGGATCTCCAATCTGGCCAGCGGAGAGTCCTGGGAGGGGCTAGTCGTTCCCCAATAGCAACTGGCGATCCCCGCGAGAACGACCGCGACCGAGCCACAACGCCGGAGAATCGACCGTTGCTCAGCAAATCGCTCCAACTCCTTGGCTAGGGTCGCCGCCGACTCGTAACGATCTTTTGGACTCGTGGCCAGTGCCCGGCGGCAGATGCGACGCAACCCCCAAGGGGCCTGCCGAATCAGTCGCCAGTCTGGTTCGAGAGCCATTTGCTCTTCGGACCGAATCGGGCGCTGGCAGAGTGCCGAGAATAGCACCGCTCCCAACCCATACACATCCGATTCCACAGAGATCCGACTCGCATCTCCAACACATTGTTCGGGAGACATGTACTCCGGGGTTCCCGGCGAGAGCAACAATGAACGCTGTGAGTTGCTCCCGGAGATGCGGGCCATCCCGAAATCGATCACGCGCGGATTCCCCTCCTCATCGACGAGGATGTTGCCGGGTTTCAGATCGAGATGCAGGGCCCCCTGCTTGTGGACCGCATCGACTGCTCGGGCGGCTTTGGCCAGGACAGCTGCGATGCGCGGAACGGTCGGTTGGAAGCGTCGAATCCACGCCGAGAACGTCTGTCCGGAGATGTACTCCATGATGATAAACTGGCGGCCTTGCTCTACTCCGACATCGAAGACTTGAGCGAGGTAAGGGTGGCGGATGGTGCTCAGGGTCTGAGCCGCGATAGCGATTTCGTGGGATTGAGTCTCCGGAAAGGCGTCCTTTCGAAACCACTTGATGACGACATCGGTTTTGAGCCGCGGGTGCCACGCCCGGTAGACATCTGCCTGGCCACCGGATCCCAGTCGGGCCAGGATGGAGTACTCGCCAATTATCTCAGGGAGAGGTTCCAGCGGGGGCGGCGATGTGTTTGGCGGAGACTCGCGACAGGTTACGCCTTGAATTGCCTCGACCTCTTTGCGGAGCGCTATCACACGCTGCTGGCAAGTCTCACAGCCCTCGACATGCAGGCTGGTGGCAGGCGTGCGAGAGTCACCCATGACCGCAGGCCAGAGAGCGGATTCGTCGGGACAGAGAAACTCGGGGCCGAAGTCGACAGGGCAGGGGAAATCGGGACTGAGCGGCTCACTCATGGCAGGCCACCTGTTCCGCATCAATGCAGAGCGTACGGACACGGTCCAAGACTCGGCTCGCATTCACGTAGACAGCATTGGCGGAGAGTCCCAGCTCCAGTCCGACCTGCTTCGCGGCGCGACGCTCGATGACGTGTCGTTCGAAGCAGGTCCAGGCCTGTGCAGAGCTCTTGCGGCGGGCCAATTCCAGCGAGCGATGAAGGACGCTGCGCTGCTCGACCAGAGTGACTTCCTCCTCGGACGAGGAGGCCAACTGCATCACCTCCGCATTCGCACTGCGCACAAGGCCTCGACGACGGAGCCAGTCGATCGCCGTCGTCTTGACGATCCTCCTCAGCAGGTGCCGGAAGCCTCCGCGATCGGGCTGGTACTGGAACTTCGGCATGATCCGGCATAGCACCAGCCAGACATTCTGCACAATGTCCTTCCGATCATGCTCGCAACGTCCGTAGACGCGGGCATAGTCGTTGACGACACCGGAGTAGGTCGTCGCAAACTCTTGCCAGCTGGCGGTGTTGTTCGACAAATGCAGACGACGGAACAATGAAGGGCGGGTCAGCGGCATGATGACGAATCCGATAGGAGGGGTATGGCAGCTGAGGCCGTCCCGAGAATGGGAGATGAAACGGCTTCACATCGAGAGACACAGATTGAGAACGTGGGGGCATATCTCACAGACAAGGCGTCCTGGTGAAGGAGGACGCTCCATTGCGAGAGACGCTTGCCATGAATTACGTACTCGACCTGTCTCTCCTTTCCTGGAATCTGCGGGAAAGCCCGCGATTCCATGTGTTTCAGCTGCAATGGCCCGAATCTCATGATCATCTGTCCGCGCCTCTTTACTGTGCGCTCTCCTCTTGCAGTCGCAAGTGAATTCTGGGGCATCGTGCAGTAACTCGCGAACAGGCCACCAGTCAGTCAAGCCGCGTTGACTCTGTCGCCAGGCGTGTAATTCTGGCAACTTGTACATACGATCATGCGCGGCGCGTCCCCTCGACGGTTTGGAGTGATCCCAGTGTCTCTACCAGTTCTCACAGCTGATCAGATTGAGTCCGAACTGCGCGGGCTTCCCGGTTGGGAAATTCGCGAGGGCTGGTTGCGTCGTGCTTACGGGACGCCGGGCTGGTCGCATACGATGCTGCTGGCAAATCAGATCGCTTTCCTGGCGGAGGCTGCGTGGCATCATCCAGATTTGGAACTGGGCTATGCTCGCGTTGTGGTCAAGTTGCAAACGCACAGCGTGCGCGGCCTGACCGCGATGGACTTCGCACTCGCCCGCCGGATCGAGGAGCAGGTCACCTGGCTGCCGGATGAAGCCTCGCCGCTGGATGGGTATCCCAAGAAGTGGATGCACTGAGTGAGCGGCACGGCGCTAGCCGCCGGTTCCCCTGACCGTGGTCCTGCCAGAATCCAGTCCCCCGACGAACAACGGTGAGCAGAACCGGCGGCTAGCGCCGTGTCGCTCAACCCTCAACCCACAACCCACAACCCACAACGATCCCCCCCATGAAGATCATTCGCTACCAAGACTCAACTGCTCAGATTCACTTCGGAGTCCGTCATGCCGATGGCAGTGCGACGAAGGCTGAGGGCGGCCCGTTCGGCCCGTGGCAGGACACCGGCGCGCAGGCCGACCTCCGCCAGTTGCTCGCTCCGGTCGACCCGGTCGACATCCTCTGCATCGGACTCAACTACCGCAAGCACGCTGATGAAGGAGGCAAGCCGCACCCGGACCACCCCGTGCTATTTATGAAGAATAAGGGAACGCTCCAGCATCCCGGCGGGCCGATCGTGCTGCCACGCAAACTGGCGAGTACCAAGGTCGACTATGAGTGCGAACTGGCCATTGTCATCGGTCGTGAGTGCCTGAACGCGACGAAGGCCAACGCCCTCTCGTTCGTCGCCGGGTACACCTGCGCCAACGATGTTAGCGCCCGCGACTGGCAGATCACCTGGGGCGGCAGCCAGTGGTGCCGCGGCAAGACCTTCGCCACGTTCTGCCCGCTCGGCCCCTGTCTCGTCACTCCGGATGAGATCCCCAACCCCAACGCCCTCCGCATTCGTACCGTCCTCAATGGGGAAGTCATGCAGGACTGGAGCACCGATGACATGATCTTCGATGTCCCGACCCTGATCGAGTTCCTCAGCGGCAGCACCAAGCTGCTCCCCGGCACCGTGATCCTGACCGGCACTCCCCACGGCGTCGGCTCCGCCCGCAATCCGCCGGTCTACCTGAAGGCTGGCGACTCGGTGACCATCGATATCGAAAAGATCGGCGCGCTGACGAACCCGGTGGTGGAAGAGGTTGTCTGACGAGTATTGTACAGTCTTGTCCCCGCCCATCGGCTGGCAAAGACATGCTTGATTCCACGGAACCCGAGTCGGGTTCGACCGGGAACTTGTTCAGCGACCGATCTCATTGAAGTCTCATCGTGGCCAACACTGTCGGTATTGATCTGGGAACCACCAACTCACTCATTGCGGTGATGGGGGACGACGGACCGGAATTGATTGCCAATTCACTGGGAGAGTTGTTAACTCCTTCGATCGTGGCGATCGATCAGGATGGAGCATTGCTGGTCGGTCGCGCGGCGAAGGAGCTTCAAGTGCGCTTCCCCGACCGCTGTGCCAGTATCTTTAAGCGTTTCATGGGGAGTGACTGGACCACCAAGATCGCGGGCAAGTCGTTCTCGGCCAAGGAGCTGTCGAGCCTGGTGTTGCGGTCGCTCAAGAGCGACGCCGAAGCCAAACTCGGACACCCCGTTGTCGACGCCGTGATTACTGTTCCCGCGTACTTCAACGAGCGGCAACGGACCGACACAATTGAAGCAGGTAAACTCGCAGGACTGAACGTCCGGCGGATCATCAACGAGCCGACCGCAGCTGCGATTGCTTATGGTCTGCGTGAGCATGCCAGCGAGCGGATTCTGACGGTCGTCGATTTGGGAGGCGGAACCTTTGACGTGTCGGTGGTGGAGCAGTTCGAAGGGGTGTTGGAGATTCGGGCCTCGGCGGGGGAGGTGTTCCTCGGAGGAGAGGACTTCACGACAGCGCTGGTCTCGCAGGTGCTGCAGACTCAGGGGTTCAGCCTGGAAACCGACGAACTCCGCCATCCGCTGCGAGTCTCGCGACTGCGACATGAGTGCGAGCAGGCCAAACGAAAGCTGACCTCTCAGCCCTCCGCGACCGTTCGCGTTCCCGATGCTCAAGGGAACTACACCGATGCGGCCCCACGGGTGGAAGTCACGCGGCAACAGTTCGACGAGTGGACTGAGCGCGTCTTGCAGAAGATCGAAGGACCACTGCGCCGGGCCATGGGCGACGCGGGTCTTAACCGCACTCAGATTGACGAAGTGATCCTGGTCGGCGGGGCCACGCGGATGCCCAACGTGGTCGCCCGCGTCACCGAGTGGTTCGGCAAGGCCCCACTCTCCCGCATCAACCCGGACGAAGTCGTCGCCTTGGGGGCAGCTGTGCAGGGGGGGCTGGTCGACCGCAATGCGCAAGTGGATGATCTGGTCGTCACCGATGTGGCTCCGTTCACGATGGGGATCGAAATCAGTCAGGAGTTGGGTGGTCGCACCCGACCGGGCTATTTCTCACCCGTCATCAATCGCAACACGACGATTCCCTGCAGCCGCGTGGAGTCGTTTGGGACAATCACTGCGAACCAGACGACAGTGAGGCTCAAGGTGTATCAAGGGGAATCCCGGCGAGTGGAAGGCAACTTCCTGTTGGGTGAACTGTCGGTGGAGGGGATCCCGCATGGTCCAGCCAGGACTGTGGTGGATGTCCGATTCACGTACGACCTGAATGGGGTTCTCGAAGTCGAATCGACCATCCAGGAGACGGGGAAGAAGCAGACGCTGGTCATTACTCGCAACTCCTCGGGGTTGAACGAGAAGCAGATCGCGGAAGCCGTGCGAGCGATGCAGGCGATGAAGCTGCATCCTCGTGACGAGGCAGTCAACCGCTATCTGCTGCGGCGCGCGGAACGTGTGTACCAGGAGTTGCCGCTGAGTGAGCGGCACTATCTGGCCGACCTGCTGCATGGCTATGAAGATGCGATGGAGTCGGGAGACATCGAGGTGATCGCCCGCTACCAAGCTGAGGTGCAGGAGTTCCTCAATCGCGTCGACCCGAACGGGGGCGAGTCGGGAGCGGGGGAGTAGTCGTCGTCTATGCTCAATGCGGTAAGGACGGAAACCGTCCGTTCTACACAACTCGGAGGAGGTTAACGCAAAGACGCTAAGGCGCAGAGTCGCCAAGGGGCAGATGCCTCACAGGAAGGTGCGGCACTTGCGAAGGTTCCCGACTGCCATTTTCTCGCGAGCCCTGCTTGGCTGTGGCTTAACTTTCAGATCATGCCTGCCACATCCTTTGCGACTCCGCGCCTTGGCGTCTTTGCGTTAAATTCGGAATTCCAAGACCGGAACACCTCGGGGAGCGACGGACGAGGACGTCCGTCGTACAACTCAATCTGGACCGTGAGAAGTCGATGTCAGTGAGAGGGCTGTGAGATGCTAGCAGACACCGAAGAGTTGCTGGAGTGGGCCTCCCGGAAGATGGGGGTCCGTTTCCGTGATCCGGGGGAGCGCCGTCAGCAGGCACTCACAGGTTTGGTCGATTCCGGATTTGCTCCAGAGGCTCCCATCTTCAGTGCGATTTCGATCCTGCTTCATTACGAGACTGGTGAGCCGTTGGTGGCTCCCTTTCTGACTCCCTTGGACCTGCAGGAGATCGAGCGAGACAGACTGCGAGAGAAGGTCATCGCGGAACTCCACACCTTGCCGGACCTGCCGCTAGACCAGCGCATCGTAGCGTATCACCAGCTTCGCCAGGAGGCAGCTCGCGACCCGTGGCTACTCCAGAGAGTCTATCGAACCGCCGCCCTGATCGTCGGCCACGTGGGCCACATTGAGCCGGGCGATCCCCTGCGGTGGCTGGTGCTGCTGCCGTCCGAAGCGGTGCTGAAACGGCCGGCACCGCCTCCGTCGCCGGCTCAGTCGGATACGTTCCGATTTCTGGAGGATGAAGCTCATGTGAGTCCTTCAGAGACTCAGCCTAAAACTCAAAAGACGACAAATTCGGGGAGAAGTGCGGTGGGGATCGGAACTGCCGTAGCTGCTATTTTCCTAGCACTTCGAATCGTGATCATGACTTCCACCATGAGCCACGAACCACGTCCGAGTTATCCAACACAAGGCAGCAAGGCTCATAACGCTGAGTCTGTTGAACGGATGATCCAAGAAATCGAAAGGGCACAATATCGCAACAAACCACCTCAAAACCAGCTGCGCCCCACGAGACCCGCCAGACGTGTAAGACCTGCCTTGTCCGATGATGATCTCTTTGAATTTCCGTCTATGCCAGTCCTTCCCAATTCACCCGCACCGAAATCAAATGACCTCCCCCCTCCCCTCTAACCCCGCAAACTGGCCAACAGACCCCTACCAGTTGCTGGGAGTGGGCCAGGATGCCGACCTGCGCGAGATTCGGCGGGCCTATGCTCGCTTGACCAAGCTCTACCGGCCCGATCACTCCCCGCAGGAGTTTCAACTCGTGCGGGCGGCGTATGATCGGGTCTGTGCTTGGCAGGAGTTTCGCTCGCAGTTCCCACCGGATGAGGTTGATGAGCGGGAACAGACTCCGCACACGGACACGGAGACTCCCGTACCGGAGGCGGACGCACGGGCTGACACCCCGTCCTCCCTTGATCCCAGCCCGGTCACGTCCCGACCACGCATCACCGCTCCTCGTGACTCACTGACTGACGGGCTCGATGCCGTCCGCCAATTGATCCACGACGGCGAGTTCGCTGCCTGCCACGACAAGCTGATTCAGCTTGACCGGGACTATCCGGGTGATGAGGACGTCCGCTTGCGGCTCTGCTGGTTGCGGACGTTCTTTCCCGAGCTGTCACCGGAGCACGACCCCGTGGCGTTTCTGGCCGGGGACTCGATGGAGACGCTGCCCCCTCGCACCTGGCGGGTGCTGCTGCGATTCTTGGAACTCAATCCAGATGCACTGCTGTCACCGCGCGTGGATGGCTGGTTACAGCGACCGATTCCACAGTATCCATTGACTCAAGTCTTGAAGCTGCGCTGGAAGCGGGCTGCCCGGACCGGCCAGTTCGCGAAGATCATGGACGACCTGGAGCAACTCCAGAACCGACTGACGAGGATCGGCACCGGGCATTGGCTCTCCGTCGTCGTGCTGGCGATGCGAATCACTCGCTGGTTTCCGCAGGAGGATGTCGAACAGCTGTGGGATGGGGCCCATGAGGAGTTTCGATCTCACGAGGGCGAGTCGCTCAGCTTATCGCAGCTCTATGATGAGCATGAGTGGCTGCTGGACGTTCGGGAGAACATCCAGACGAACTACTGGTCAGCTTGGAAAAGTCCACGCAACGTGAGCATGATTGGCCAAGAACAGGCGGAAGCCTGGATGTCTGTGCTGCGAACTACTAGCGTGGCTTCCGACACGGATTGGCGACGTGAACTGGAGGCGCTTCTCGCACCGTGGGTCGCGTCTCCCGAGGCCGCGTTGAAGTCGGCGGACGAACTCTGCCATCGTTTTCCGGCTCTCGCATCTGTGGTTCACCACTTTCTGCAATCGATCCCATTGAGGCATGTGCGATCGCCGCATCTGGTGGCTCGGGCGGAGCAGTGCCTGAACTATATCCAGCGGCCTTCCAATGAACCTTCCATCGATTCGATGGTGACTCGCAGCGCCAAGCTGAAGGTCCTGACATTCTGTGTCGACGAGGCGGTCGATCTTCGAGAACTCATCCGGCTGTTGTCAGGAAGTCACGTGAAGCTCTACAAGTTTATCTACGAAGATCCGGCACTGGATCTGGCCATACTCGCGTCTCGTCGGTTCTGGGAACTGCCGACTGCGGAGTTGGGACAGGGGTATTGAATCTGGTCGTTCCCTTGCCCCGGCCTATGATATAGATAGCATGTGGCGGTAACTCGCACTCTCACCCTCCACGATCCCCAGGAGTTGGTCCTTCCATGACGCACACGGACATCTTTCGCAAGTCGGCTTTCATTGCAGCTTTTGCAGCTGCCGCATTGGTCCAGGGATCGGTCGCTCGGGCGGAAAAGGTGCTGTTGCCGAACGATTCGCTGAACGCGGGGCTGCCCGGTAAGGGGGCGGTGTCGACTGCGGAAGTCGAGAAGTGGCTGGCGGACCCGAAGAATCACGAGAAGCTGACGGTCGAGCTTCCCGCAGGTCTGGCGGTCGGGCAGTCGCAGATTGCAGGACTCGAAAAGAACCCGCTGACTCGGGCCAAGATCGAACTCGGACGCCAGTTGTACTTCGACACCCGGCTGTGCAGTGACAACACGGTCAGCTGTGCCAGTTGCCATCATCCGGAAGAGGGATTTGCCAAGCACACGAAGACGGGCGTTGGTATCGGTGGCCAGAAGGGGGGCCGCAACTCGCCAGTCAGTTACAACCGAATTCTGTCGTCGTTGCAGTTCTGGGATGGCCGGGCCGAATCTCTGGAAGCACAAGCTGTCGGCCCGATTCAGAATCCGATCGAGATGGGGAACACGCATGAAGCTTGTGTCGCGTGCCTCCAGGACATCCCTGGTTACGCGAAGCAGTTCAAGGCGATCTTCGGGGCGGACAAGATTTCCATCGATCATGTCGGGATGGCCATCGCTAGCTTTGAGCGGACGATCGTGACGGGACCGACTCCGTTTGACTATGCCGAAGCACTGCGGCCCTTCAAGGCGTTGACCGCTGAAGACCTGGCCGAACTCAAGACCGATGACGCAGCCGCCTTTGCCAAGTACGAAGCCGCCGTCGCAGCTGCCAAGGCGAAGCCGATGAGCGACTCGGCCGCACGCGGACGGGAACTGTTCTTCAGCGAGCGGGTCGGCTGTGCGACGTGCCACGTCGGAGCGAACCTCGCAGACGAGAAGTATCACAACCTGGGTATCGGGATGGATGCCAAGGAGCCCGACCTGGGCCGGTTTGTGGTCACCAAGGTCGAAGCGGACAAGGGAGCCTTCAAGACGCCGACCATCCGCAACGTCGAGTTCTCGGCCCCGTACATGCACGATGGCAGCCTGGCGACCCTGATGGATGTCGTCGAGCACTACAACAAGGGCGGCACGCCGAACAAGTGGCTGAGCGACAAGGTCAAGCCGCTCAAGCTGACCGACCAGGAGAAGTTGGATCTGGTCGAGTTCATGAAGGCCTGCACCGGAGCGTTTCCGAAGATTGAGTCGGGGCGGTTGCCCGCTGGTAAGTAGCTCCCGAGTTCTGATGGTGAGATCAGCTGCGCCCTCGGTGGTCGAATGACTGCCGAGGGTGTTTCTGTTCGTGGGAGAGGCTTCCAGCCTGACAATTCCACAAGAGTCAAGACAGGCGAGTGCCCAAAATTCGGGTTCACCTCCCTCGGGAGGGCGAGGCTCAACCCGAGCCGCGACTGGGGGTTGACGATTCCCCTGGCTCGCGGCTCAGCAGGAGCTTCGCCCTCCCGGCAGGCGAGGCTCAACTCGAATTCCAAGCCTTGACGAGGCACTTGAGCATTCCACAATTCGGTGAGCGCCCTCGTAGCCTGGACCACGAGAGCAGTTTCACAATCGCTGTTCAGTCCACACAGACAGGAATGTCTGTGCCACTGACCAGTGGAGCAGACATTCCTGTCTGCCTAGCGGCTGAAGACCATTGATGAATCTGCTCTAGGTCCGGGCGGAACGGACCTGGGGGTCCGTTCTACTTCTCCGCGCGAACGCAATCGTGGAGTGCTCTGGAAGCCTATCCCGCGACGAACCTGCTCTCACCACAGTGTGTCGGAACCCGCATGACTTCTACTCCCTCGACGAATCACGCGGTGCCACCTGTCGTTTCGGCAGCCTCCCTGTGGAAGGTGGCGTGGCCGATCATGATCTCGCGCATGAGCCAGTCGGTCGTGAATCTGTCCGATGTCAAGATGGTCGCTCCGCTGGGAACCAGTGCCATCGCAGCCACTGCCACCGGAGGCATGAACTCATTCGCCGTCATCATCTTTCCGATGGCGATGGTGTTCCTGGTCTCCAGCTTCTCCTCTCAATTGTATGGCCAGGGAGACGCAGTCGGGGCGAGACGTTACGGCTGGTACGGGCTCTTTCTGGCACTGCTGACGCAGGGGCTCTGCGTACTCGCAATCGAGGTCTTGCCGTACGTGCTGTCGGAGAAGTCGTACACTCCCGAAGTCCGCCGGATGATGATCGAGTACATGGTCATCCGGCTCTGGGGCAGCGGAGCAGCAGTCGGGATGGAAGCGCTCTCGGGGTACTTCGGCGGGCTCGGAAAGACCCGCGCGGGGATGACGGCCAACATCGTGTTGATGGTCGCGAATATCCTCGGGAATTGGCTACTGATTGAGGGACACTGGGGCTGTCCGGCGATGGGAGTGCGGGGATCTGCGCTGGCCAGTACGTTGTCGACCTGGCTGGCTCTGTTGGGGTTGTTTACCTACTTCCTCTGGACGGGACGGGGCCTGCCCGCCTCGCCGCTGAGGTGGTCTGAGTTCGTCCGGATGGTCAAGTTCGGGCTACCAGCAGGGGTGAACTGGTTCCTGGAGATTTTTGCGTTCATTTATTTTGCCAACGCTGTCGTCGGGCACCTGGGGACGAACTCACTGGCCGCGATCAATGTGGTGTTCACGTTAAACTCGGTGTCGTTCATGCCCGCGTTTGGCTTGGCCAGCGGGGGGGCGATTCTGGTGGGGCAGGCGATTGGAGCCGGGGCCAAAGAGTTGGTGCCCCGCGCCGTCGTCCTGACGACATCAGCGACTCTGTTATGGCAAGGAACCACGGTTGTGCTGTACCTGCTCTTTCCGCAGCAACTCATCTCTCCGTTTGCCCAAGGAGAAGGGGCTGCCGAACTGCTGGACATCGGCATGCGAATGCTGATGGTTTCTGCCGCGTGGCAACTTTTCGACGCCGTCGCCACATCGCTCGCGGAAGCTTTGCGAGCCGCCGGGGACACGACGTTCCCGATGATTGCCCGGCTGGTGATTGCGTGGGTCGTGTTCGTGCCGGGCTCACTGATCAGCGTGCATTACTTCGGCTGGGGGGACGCAGCTGCGACCATGTGGATCGTGGCGTACCTGGCCTTGCTAGCGGCGGCCATGCTCTGGCGATTCCGAACCGGGGCGTGGCGACATGTGCAATTGCTGGAGACGTTGCCGCAATAAGTGACACGCCAAAAGCCCATGGGTCGCAACCCATTTGTCTCGACACAACTCCCCACCCCGCAGGGGTCACAGCCCATCGCCGGTGGTCGAGCGCAGCGACACCACCGGTCTCAGGCATTCAGAGACGCCTGTATCCCGAAGGGATTCCAGCCGCTCGGACGTTTTTAATGATGCGAAGGGCTGCAATCCCTACGGGATAGAGGGACTTGACGAGGACACTGTCCGGTGGTGTCGCTGCGCTCGACCACCGGCTATTCGCTGGATTCCCTTCGGGGAAAGGCAGATGCTACAGAGATTCGTGTCTGCCCCGAGAGTGTCAAAGGACTCGGTTTTCGCGTTGTGTTGAGCCCGGGGATTGCAACCCCCGGGCTTTCAAAAAGTCATCCGCTGAAGCGTCCGCTATCTGGTTGGCCGCGAGGCTCCCGCCGTTTGCACTTGAGTCTCGGTGTGCAGCTTCTTGGCCGAGACCAGTTTCTGGTACATCGGCGCTGTCTCCAGAAACCCTTCGAACCGGCCCAGTAGATCGGCCTCTGGGCTCAGGATGATCGTACAGGGGAGCGACTTCACTTCCAGAATCTTGGCGACCTTTTCCTCGTCATCGACATCAATGTGGACCGAGACGAAGGTGCTGTTGATGTATTTCGCCAGCTGAGGATTGGAGAGGGTCGTCTTCTCCAGCTTCTTGCAGAACCCGCACCATTCGGCCCCGAAGACGAGCATCATCGGCTTATTTTGCTGGACAGCGACCTTGTGAGCATCCTTCAAACTCTTCTGCCAGGCAATCGCCTGATTCTCCGGTCCGCTGGCCTGTAACAGGGAGCCAGTGCTCAAGCACAGCCCCAGAGTCCCGAACAGGGCACTACGACGGGTGATTAGACTCATTCGAACGACCTTCCGTGGGAATTGACTCCAGCAGCGCAACTGCGAGCCTCGACCGCGCTGGATGTAGCAGTTCAATCGGCACAACCGGGAGATCAGGTTTGTTCGAATCGCTCACTCACTAGTTTTTCGCCAGAACACCTAAACAGCCAACTCCGCTCGTCGGGGGATCGGGAGAGGGACAATTCCGAGGAAACTATCACCTTGAGAACACTCTCAAGCCATCCTCAGCCGACAACCTGTTCGCAGTGGACCTGCCGAGCCGGGGCCACGGTCTCGCCCCAGTATCTCAGGCGGGAACCCGGGGGGACCAGGCCGAGTTCCGCCGCCAGTTGATGAAACTGTTTGAGCCCCTGGCGCTCGCCAGATCCCAGGCGGAAGTGCAGGTTGTGGGTCAAGTAGCGCTCCGCGACCTCCGCGCTGATTCCCAGCGGCCCGCATTCTCGCTGGGCAATTGACCCGAGGCTCAGTAGGCCGAGATCGCGCACAGCTGACAGGGCCTCGCCCACGCCGCGTAGATCGGTGTCGCGGCGGGCCACCCACATCGCGAAGACGAACGGCAAGCCAGTCCACCGCAGCCACTCCTCGCCCAAGTCCCAGACCGTGTGAAACGGTTCAGCGGGGGCGTGCATAGCCCGGTCGCCGATTAGCAGGATCGCATCAGCGGTCGTGGCCTCGGTCCCTTGATGCAGTGGCAAGGACTCGATCTTCGGCGTGACGCCAAACTGCTCGCTCAGGATCACCTTGGTCAGGCAGGCACTGGTCCGCGACCCCTCATCAAGAGCGAGGGTCCGAATCTCTCCCAACGGAACACGGCTATAGAGTTTGACACTCATCACCGGGCCGCGGGTGGCCACACAGGCATCGGAGACAATGACGTAATCCGGATCGGAGAAGGCCTCGACCGAGGGGATCAAAGCGACATCCAGCCGCCCCTTTTGCAGTTCGTCGGCCAAGCGGCTGGGGACATCCAGCAGCAGTGACGCGCCGGGCAGCGCGACGGAGAACCCCTCGATCAGCGGCTTAGAATTCAGATAGCTGACAGCCCCGACGCGCAGCGACCGACGCCCAGAGCGGTCGGCGAGGGGGTCGATTGAGCTGATCATGGAATCCTCCGGTGGCACCGAGTGCCGATTGTACGGGGAGCGATACCGTTGGCAATTTCCGAAAAGAGGGAATTCAGAGGTCCAATCGAAATCTCTCCGGTCTGAGAACCGGGGGGGAGCTTTCCGAATAACCGTGTTGTGGACTAGATTCCCGACTGTGGCGAAGCGGCACGGGCGGAAAGACTCCGCCGTGAAGGGTTTCGCACCTTGATCGACGGGGAATTCATGGACGCACTGCGAGTGGGACTGATTGGGCTGGGAAACGTCGGAATCGGCGTCGCCCGCCTATTGCGAGAGCAAACCGCGCGGCTGACGCAGCGGTCCGGGCGGGAGATCCGTTTGACGCGGGTGGCCGTGCGCGATGTGTCCCGGCCGCGCGAGGTGGAAATTCCCGCCTCAATCCTGACCACTGACCCGCTGGCTGTGGCGACCGCTTCCGATGTCGATGTGGTCGTGGAACTGATCGGCGGACTGCACCCAGCTCGCGAGATCGTGCTGGCCGCCCTCAAAGCGGGCAAGGATGTCGTGACAGCCAACAAGGCCCTGCTCTGCGAACACGGAGCCGAGCTCTTCCAAGCCGCGCGCGAGGCGAAACGCTGCATCGCCTTCGAGGCAGCTGTCGCGGGCGGAGTGCCGATCATTCACATCCTCGGCCAGTCGATGGCCGCCAACCAGATCACCGCCATCGAGGCAATTCTCAACGGCACCAGCAACTTCATCCTTACCGAGATGTTCCAGAACGCCGCAGCTTATAACGATGCCGTGGCCTTGGCTCAGAAGCTCGGATTCGCCGAAGCCGATCCGACCATGGATGTGAAGGGGACCGATGCCGCCCAGAAGCTGGGGCTGCTGACGCTGCTCGCCTTCGGGACCGCCGTCACGCCCGACCAGTTTCTGGTACAGGGGATCGACACGATCGACTTGGTGGATTTGGAGTATGCTGACGACCTGGGCTATGCCGTCAAATTACTGGCCACAGCACGACTCGTTTCGGGCAAATTGGAGATGCACACTCAGCCGACCCTGATCCGCAATGACCGCCCCGTGGCCCAGACTGATGGCCCCTACAACATCATCGGCCTGACCGGCGATGTCGTCGGCAAGACCTGGTACTCGGGACAGGGAGCCGGGGGCATGGCGACCGCCTCGGCGGTGGCGTCGGACATCATTGATGTGGCAGCTGGGCGGGCCCGCATCAATTTCGAGCGGCTCGACCTGTGGGGAAGTCACCCGCCGTTCCCGCTCCAACCGGTCGAGGAGATCGTCCGGCGGTACTACTTGCGATTCTCGGTCGAGGACCGGGCCCACGTCATGGCCGAGATCACCGACGCCCTCGGGCGAAACGGCATCAGCTTGGCCTCCGTGATCCAGCACGAGACTCCCGAACCCGACGCCGACGCCGACGCTCCCGCAGCCACCGGTCCACAGTTTGTCCCACTGGTCATCATGACCCACCGCACCCAGGAAGGACAGCTGCGAGCCGCGGGCGAGTCGCTCGCGAAGCTCGATTGCATCCGGATGCCGTGGGTCTGTATGCCGATCAGTGATTGAGGTGAGATGCGAGGCAGACCGGGAAGGCAAGGCCAGTGCTGTGAACACGATCACGTTCGCCGTGGGGCACGTTTCCTACGTGCCCGTCATGAGCGTCACCCGATGCGAAGGACAGCCAAACGGCGTTGTTGAAGAGTGGTGGCCGCAAAAAACTCAAGAAACGCAAAAGTGGAGACTCTTCATTTTTGCGTTTCTTGAGTTTTTTGCGGCCATGCCCTCTGATAAATCATGCCCTCGTTGAGGAATCTGTTTCGCCCACGTCGCCGACGGACACATTCTGCCGAAAGCAGCCCCCCAGCTTGCCGATCGTGTTCCAGCGCCTTGACACTTGCGGGGGAAGTCTGCTTTACTTCCCCTCCTTTGGCGGGGGCAACTCTGCTTTGGCCACCGTAGCTCAGTTGGTAGAGCAATGCTTTCGTAAAGCATAGGTCGTCGGTTCGAGTCCGACTGGTGGCTCTTTTTTTTTGTTGGACGGACGCTTTTCTGTTCGACAGCTGATTCGCCTGATTGCGAGTAAACGTTCGCAAGATTGAGGTGAGCATTTCGCTCACGACATCTCAGGCATCGAGTACTCCTTCGCCATGAACACCGACAAGGAGTCGCATCCCGTCTTATGGGGGAACTGTCGTGGCAAGCCGGGAGTCATTGGGGATGTACTTCACGCGGACAAGATTGAGACGTACGACGGACGTCCCCGTCTGTCGCTCCCCGAGGTTCTCGATACGGACGGACGAGGACGTCCGTTCTACGAAATGTCTCACTTCTCCCCGCGCCAAGTCTCAAGAGACGATTGTCCTCTGGGGCTCAATCGTCGCGCCGCGCAGGCGATCCCACGGGGCAGACCAGCCTGACCGTTCGCCTCACTCTGGCCCCCGGCTCAGCTCTTACACCTTCCGCACCACGACCCACTTGCCGACGCACTCGACGACTTGGATTGGCGTGCCTTCCGGGATGAAGCTCCCCTCGGATAACACGTCGACCGGATTGCCGTTGATCTCGGCTTTTCCGCTGGGCCGCAGCATGGTCAGGGCGACACCCGTCTGGCCGATCAGGTCGGCAGTCTTGCCCACCAGTTGCGGCTTGAGTCGGGGAGCAGCGATGGCGTCGGCGCTCGGTGGAGTGAGGATCATGTCGTTGAACAGTGGGATCTGAGGGAGGAACTTCGCCAAGCCCACCGCACAGACAATGAGTCCGAGGACCGCTCCGCCAAAGACCTTCATGGTCTGAAGCGATTGCCCCGCGTCCGTCATGTTGGGGCCGAGATGCCCGAACGTCTGCGAGGCCATGATGATCGAGGCGAACGTCAACACAATCCCGGTGACACCAAAGAACCCAAAGCCCGGCAGCACCAGAAACTCCAGCAGCAGACATCCGACACCCATCAGGAATAGCACGATCTCCAGCGACCCCGCCGTCCCGCCCAGCACCTTGCTCCAGAAGAACAGGCCGAAGCACAACGCCGAAAGCAGCCCGAACATCCCCGTCATCGTGTGCAGTTCGAGGTAGATCGACACCAGTCCGATGAAGAATAGAAACCCCATGATAAACGGGATGTTCAGGAAGAACACCAAATCGTCGACCCACGTCCGCTGCATCGCGACCAACCGTTGTTCGGCAGGGATTCCTAAGCGGGCCTTGAGGTCGACCAAGCTATCGACCGGTGCTTGGGCCAGTTGCAGTTCATGAGCGCGGCGTCCCGTGACGGTCAGCAGCCACCCTTTCTTCGACTCCTGAACTAGCGGCCCTTGGACCCACTCATCGCCGGATTCGTGAATCTCGGCCTCGGTCATGTAAGTCACGGTCCCTTTGGTCTTATGGGTGGCCTGATACACGGGCAGATCGATATCGCACATGGCCTGCGCGAGAGCGACGGGGCGATTCTTGCGTCGAGCGAGTTCGCCGAGCAATTGCTTGAGCGGACTGAGAACCTTCTCGGGGGCTCGTTCAAAGGCACCCCCTTCCGCAGTCTCGCGGATCGCCCCGGCATCGCCCATCTTGGCCTCGGGCTTCATGTAGATGTCATCACACCCGAGCGAAATGATCGCCGCCCCGCTGTAGGCCCCCTCGGGGATATAGGCCACCGCGTGGACCCCACGATCTTTGAGGGCTGCGATCGCCTGGGCCAGTTCCTGGCTCTCGAAGAGATAACCGCCCGGCGAGTCGATTTCGAAGATGATGAGCTTTGCTCCGTCATCCACAGCTCGCTCAATCTGTCTCTCCAGAAACGAGGCCAGAATCGGCTCGATCATCCCCTTAATCTCAATGAGGGCCACATGCACGTTCCCTTCGATCACGGGCCGTTCCCGCAACGCATCCATCGGCAGCGAGTACGCATCGACCAGCTCCCGCCGCGAGGTCGCCGTCTGCGAGACCAGCACGCCCCACTCGCGGGCCTGATTCGCCGACACCAGCCAGACCGCCCCCGCGTCCTTCAGCGTCTGCGTGTCCTTGATCACCACGTTGGCATCCCGCAGCCGCTGAGCCTCGGGCTGAGTCACCACGCGCTTCTCCACGTTGCCGGGAGTGGGCTCCACCGTGACCTGCATCACGACCGCAGCGGGGTCCATCAGGCCGACCGCCAGGGCTTCCGTCAACCGCCGGTTTCGCCGCTTACCCACGATCGATTTGACGATCAGCTGTTCGTTCGCGGGGAGAGCGTTTCCGCGCCCGATGTCGCCGAGTTGAGCATCGGGGTGCATGACGATCTCGGAGCAGGCGAGAGCCACGCAGACATTGGTGCCCGATACGGTCTTCGGTACCCAGCAGATCGTGGTGAGATTTGTGGTGGCGTCCGAGGCCAAGAACTCTGAGAGAGCAAACACATGGTGGAATTCGCTGATCCCGGGTGAGAGTTCCAGGACCAGGAACGCCTGCTTCTTTTCCTTGAGGGCCTGTGCCTGCAACTCGAGAGCCGCACGGCGCACGCTGGCCGTGACGCTGTCGGTGATCGATCCATCGAGCGTGACAAAGATCGCAATGTTCCGCGTCTCCGGCGCAGCGGGAATCGCTGGCACTGCGACAGGGGCGGCTTCCTGACTCCACCCCCTGTCCGCGAAAACAGCCCCAACTATCGCCCACATAATCACTGTGCAGGCCACTCGCCGCCAAGCACGCTGGGTGACCAAAGAGGTCCGGGAACTGAACTGTGGCACACTGTCCATCATGTCCGCTGTCCACGATCTGGAATGGAGCCAGATTCACCCACTGTCGGGAAATCTGAGCAATTCTCGTCGATCATACTCGGGAACCACTGAGAGAAGAACGTCAACCCCTCCCTCACGGATCACAGAGACTTCCTGCATTATAGGATGAATCCGGGTCCGATTGTCATCCTTCGGGGATGCAAGATTGTGAAACCACCGTCGTAACCGGGTGAATCCGAGCTGGAATCACTGAAATACTCCTGAAGTGGATCGAGGCGACGCCACCGGTTGAGGTGACCGTACAGAATCCCCCGTGGACTCTCCCGGGATGGCTTTGCGGCAGGAGGTTCTTGAATCGAGGGTTCTCACCGGACTTGGTTCCGCCCCTTGAGTAGATTCAGAATCTGTCTTCAGTTCGCACAGACAGGAATGTCTGTGCCACTCATCAGTGGGGCAGACATTCCTGTCTGCCTTCCCGGCAAACCAATTCTGAAAGTACTCTAATATCCCAGAAATTTCAGCATAATTCCCATCTGATCCGCTTCTTCAGGCGTAGGATCGTCGGTCAGGAGAACCAATTCTGGAGTCGGCTGATCGTGGAAGGATGCCTCCCGCCCCATCGGGAGCGTGTGCAACTGGGTCTTGCCAGAATGCTGGCACTGCCACAGGAGCGGGTAGAGAGTACTGTGTTCCAATCGCTCTCCGGGAGCAATGGGCTGTACCGGCCCCCACGGAGTGAACGGAGCTCGGACTTGATAGATCATCGGTGTCGTCGTGGAATTGGTGACGACGATTCCGGGAATCTGCTGCTGTACGAACAGCAGCCCCTCGGATCGATCGAGCTTCTCCAGCCGCAACGGCACACCGATCAGATCAAAGTCCTTGGCAGGGATTGACATTGTGACATTTTTGCCGCAAGCCGCAACCAGGGCTTTATCGAGCTGCGCGATCAGAGGATCGAGATGGATTTCCGGTTGTTGCGGGACGTAACCATCGGCGAATCTGGCTGTCGTTGACACACGCAATTGGGACACCTCTTTGAGGCGAATCAATCGAGCTGAGTAGCCTCGGTGGCCGACCGACATCTCGTAATCACGGCTGATGATGTGATGGACTTCAACGTATGGCTTCCATTTCTTTTCGCCCACATGTCGCGTGGAAACGAGTGTCCGCAATTTGGGGAACACGATCTTCGCCCCCACAGCAGGTGTGATCGGGAGATCGAGATCCTGAAAGCGAACGGGTTCCAACAACTGAAACGAGACCGTGGCTTCGGTGTCGTTCCCGAGCTGTTTCAGGTCGGGGATCATCTGCTCCAGAAAATCCCGGTTGTTCAAGGCGTCGAATTCTGGGAGCCGGAAATCGGCGGCATGCAGGTCATTCACTCCCCCCGCGATCATCAGTTCTGTGTAGGCGGGGATGAAATGTTCCGAGACCGCCACCTCGACCCCCGATTCGAGTGCATCGAAGCGGTCGGTCAATTTCGATGGGTACGTTCGCACACGGAAGTCTGCCGGTGTATTCCCCAACTTGGCGAACGTCGCACCGAGGACGATGTGCATGCCGCGTCGATCGATGCTCAGGTGTTCGGGCCAGATCTTGACGCGCGGATGCCAGACGGGAATGGCCAGCTCGTTGACTTTCAGCGTCGATTGGAACTGCTGATTCAACGTGGCTTCGATCTCCGGGAGCATGCTCTGCACGCTCGATCGGACTTGTTGCTCGATGTCACTCTTGCTCTCGTAGACGCCCTTGACCAGTCCGTCGGAGACGTGCCGATTCAGAAACGGCATCCCGCGGACATGCACTCCCGCAGGTTCAGTCACGTACCAATTATTGGCCGGGATCTGAAAGTCGACTCGCACCAACTCGATCCGCAACTGACGATTCTCCACCCGGGGCCGGACTCTCACATTGAGCCACACGGGTACTCGATGTCCCATGACAATGTGCATGCAACCCGCCGACGCCGAGAACAGCCAGCCACTCTCGATCTGGGAATTCGCAATCGTCATCGTGACATGCCGCAGCCCGAGTTGGATCTGCAGGAGGTCGCCATCCAGCGGAATAATCTGGGCTCGTTCCAGCTGCCCCTTGTATTGAATCCCAGACATGCTGATATCGAAGGGCATGAGCCCGATCCGTTTGGATTCGCGTTTGTTCGGCGCGGTGCCCGCCATCAACTGACTCGCTATGTGCCGGGGCAAAGCGTAGGAGAGCGATTCCAGCACGTCCGGACAGACTCGCATCTGCACCGCCCCGGAGAGTTCGGCACCTGGCACAAAGGCGACTTCGTCTTCAAATCCCTCGTTGAAGCCCGCAGGCCACTTCCAGACCAGATGATCGATTTGGGGATCCTGTCGGGGATCGAGGAGCCACTGATGCAACGCAGGCTGCAGGAATGACAGATTGCAGTCGGCATGACGTTTCCCATCCACTTCGGAGAGGAACGCCCTCCCTCCCGCAGCGCGCACGACCGTTACCATGTCCCGAGCCACGCTGACGGGGGTGAGCTTGTCATTGGTCACATGAAACGACCAGATGGGAATCGTCGCGACTTGGGCGGCCAGTGCGGGGTTGCCATAGCCCGCTGACGGCACGAGGGCTGACCAGCGTTCGGGTGTGCGTGCTGCCATTTCCCAGACGCCCGTGCCCCCCATCGACGACCCCATCAGGATTTCGCGGCTCTTGTCGACGCTGTAGTCTTGCTCCACGGTGTCGAGGATTTTCAGGGCACGATCCGCATCGTCGTACTCGTCACTCCACCCCTCAAGCAGCAGGCTGTGCGTGTTTTCGCACTGCGGAAAGACCACGAGGAACGGATAATCGTTCACTCGGCGCTTGATCGCTGGAGCCAAACCCGACACGAGTTGAGCGCGGCCATCCTGGCCACGGCAGTGCGCTCCGTGCAGATACAACACCGTCGGCCACTTCTTGGTGGGGGTATAGCCCGCCGGGACGAAGACCACATATTTGTGATCGCCTTCCGCATCGCGGTAAATACGATTGATAAACTGCCCGGTGGCCGTGGTTTGGCCGGATCGCGTACCGGTCTGTCCGTCTGCGTAACGAGACGAACACAAACAGCACAAAGCCAGGCAGAAGAACACCTTAAACCAGGATTTGTAGTCGCGATCCATCGCGGCTCCTCAATGCATTCCAGATCGGTCGAAGTGACTACTTCGATCTTTGCCTCATGAATTGAAAGTCACATCTGTGAGCTAACAATGAATGTGTCTGACATCGTTTGGTGTATCGGCTCAGATCCATGCTTGGGGGATCGCAAGTTCACCGAATTCGGAAGCCTGTGTCGAGCGCGGCAGTCATAATCGATTGAGTCGTCACAATCGTACCATCGACGATGTTTGCATCTGGGAGCCTGACTCCGATTTCATACGCAGGGTAGTTCCGCGGGGGCATCGGTGACCGCTCTTGTCATGACCCCCATTTTTACAATCGACCAAGCTTGAGCTTAGCGAAATACTGAGAAGGATTGATGCCGTATGTGGGATGAATTGCAGAGGTTGTGTCAATGGATGTGATCGAGGTCGTGGTCTGGCATTGCGGTTGCGTGAAGAGTCATACAACGCCGGGGAATCGATCGGGGCCCGACGAAGTCGTCCAAGACAAATGTGCAGGGGGAGACGCTCGGGGTGAGACAGAAACAAGGGGGCAGGAAAATGAAGTTAGCCGGAAACGGATATTGACACCTTGATTCACCCCCTACAGCTGCGATCTACAGGGGCAAGCACCACTCGACACTGACCCCGATTGAGACAGATGCTTCGAGCGGGCTGTAATGAATCATTCCGGCGATCGAATAATAACCAGTCGGACAGTTGATCGACCGTAACGACTCACGACTTCAAGTGAGTAGTCCGTGGAATCTGTCCCGCCACACTCCTTCGGAAGTCTCGTGGTACGCGAAGCCCTGGCCGCACGCCTAAGCGGCCTTGGCGATTCCGGTGTTGGTCTGATGGACGTAGACATCGCGGCTCGGGTAGGGGAACGTGAAGCCCTGTTCGTCGAATCCGAGCTTGATCCGCTCCAGCAGCGCGGACCGCACGTCGCCGAACTCCTTGGTCGCCACCCAGCATTTGACGTTGAAGATCACGCTGAAGTCGGACAACTCCGCCACGGCCACGGTGGGAGGTGGGGTCGTCACAATACGGACATCACCCCGCACCAGCTTATCGAGAAACGCCTTCACAGCTTTCAGGTCGTCGCAATAGCCACAGCCGACTTTCAGCTCAATCAATCGAATCCGCTGAGCCGTAAAGTTCTTGATCGTCCCGGTCGTGACTTGCCCATTCGGGATAATGATCTTCACGTTCCCATTGGTCCGCATGATCGTGTTGAAGATGTTGACCTCTTCCACGTTGCCAGTCTCGCCGCCCGCTTCAATCTCGTCGCCGACGCTGAACGGCTTAAACACGATCAACATGATTCCCGCAGCAAAGTTGCCGAGCGACCCCTGCAAGGCAAGGCCCACAGCAAAACCGGCAGCCGCAATCATCGCGGTGACCGAGGTGATCGGAACCCCCAGCCGATCGAGCGCGGCAATCGAGATCATCACCAGCAACGAGCAATACAGCAGGTTGGCTCCAAACTTCACGAGGATCGGATCAGTCCCGACACGCTCCATGATTTCAGAAACGATGCGGGTCGCCATCCGGGCGAGCATGCGACCAAAGTAGAAGATCGCCACAGCTGCGAGAAGCTTGAAGGCGAAACCGATGCCTTCCTCGGTCAGAAATTTCAGCGCTGTGTGATACCACTCCGACAGCTGATCTGCACCGGCACTTAATTGGGACCGAGGATCCTTGGCCAGCAACTCAGCCGTCCGCGCCATCGCTTCCGGAACGGGTTGCAGAACCGTGTCGGTCGTTCCGGGCAAAGCCTCATCAATCGGCTGCCCCACACGGGGGCCAGCTTGGGCGAGAATCCAGTGGCCATCCATGGCGATTGCTCCACGATCTGCGAACACGTTCCCGTGTCCACCTCGAAATCTGTTCCGACCCGACTTGCCGCACCCGCATGATCTGCGATACGGTAGGCCCCGATCCGAAACCAAGTCCATTGCGGGCGGTGTTTTAGGTCAAGTGCCGTGTGGCTGTCTAGCCGAACGCGCGGCGGAGTAGCCACCTTCGCCAGAAGGTGGGCGAACCGTCTCGACATTCACGGTACGCAAAGACTTCCGAAGTCTCCGAAGTCTCCGGAAGTCTTCCCTCACGGTCGAGCGACGATTGGCACGCGGCGAAGCAGAGTTTCGCGGAGAGGTGTTCCCCAGCGAAGCTTGGGAACATTGATGAACTGACCACTGAAAACTGACGACTGAGAACTTCCAAGATGTACGACTACGAAAAGCTGGGCGTCTTCTACATGGGGCGGTCATATGACATTGAGGCAGGGAAACCCGGCACCGATCCGATCTTGTATGACTCCAAGGATCTCACGACGCATGCCGTCATCGTCGGGATGACTGGCAGCGGGAAGACGGGCCTCGGGATCGCCATGCTCGAAGAGGCGGCGATCGATGGGATCCCGTCGATCGTGATCGACCCCAAGGGCGACCTCGGCAACCTGATGCTCACCTTCCCTGGACTCAGCGCCGCTGAGTTCCGCCCGTGGGTCGAGAAGGATGAGGCATCTCGCAAGGGGATGACCGAGGACGAATTCGCAGCTGACCGCGCGGCTCTGTGGAAGAAGGGCCTCGCCGACTGGGACCAGCCACAGGAACGCATCCAGCGCTTTCGCGATGCGGTTGATGTCTCGATCTATACGCCCGGCAGCGACGCTGGACTGCAACTGACGATTTTGAAGTCGCTCGACGCCCCGCCAGCGGCGATTCTCAACAGCGCCGACGCCATGCGCGAGCGTATCTCGGCAGCGGTCGGCGGGCTGCTGACGCTGCTCGACCTGGATGCCGACCCGCTGCAAAGTCGCGAGCATATCTACCTGTCGAACATTCTCGACAGTGCTTGGCGGGCCGGGCGGTCACTCGATTTGGCGAACCTGATTCGCGAGGTCCAGAACCCGCCGTTCCGCCAGATTGGGATCATGGATGTCGACCAGATCTTCCCCGCTGCCGATCGGCTCAAGCTGGCGATGACGATCAACAACGTGCTGGCCTCACCGGCGTTCACCTCGTGGACAAAGGGGGAGCCGCTCAATATTCAACGGCTGTTGTACACGGATGCTGGCAAGCCGCGGATGTCGATCATCTCGATCGCGCACATGAACGATCACGAGCGGATGTTCTTTGTGACATTGCTGCTGACCGAGATGATTTCTTGGATGCGGCAACAGTCGGGGACATCAAGCCTGCGGGCCTTGCTCTACATGGATGAAGTGTTCGGCTACCTGCCTCCGACAGCGAACCCGCCGTCGAAGATCCCCATGCTGACCCTACTCAAGCAGGCCCGCGCGTATGGGCTGGGTCTCATCCTCGCGACACAGAACCCGGTTGATCTTGACTACAAGGCACTCTCGAACGCCGGGACGTGGTTCCTCGGTCGGCTGCAAACTGAACGCGACAAAATGCGAGTCCTCGACGGACTGGAGGGTGCGTCATCGCAAGCCGGAGCGACCTTCGATCGCCAGAAGGTCGAGCGGATTCTCAGCGGGCTGGGCAATCGCGTGTTCCTGCTTAACAATGTGCATGAGGACGCCCCGGTCGTGATGCAGACGCGCTGGGCGATGTCGTACCTGCGCGGCCCATTGACGCGCGAGCAGATCTCAGCATTGATGGCCTCACGCAAGGGAATTGCAGCCGCTCCTGCAATCTCCGCACCAGCTACGACAGCGGCGTCCCCTTCGGTCTTCGCCACTCCATCACCTGCTTCCGTGGCCGCTCCAGTCAGCGCCGCACCCGCAGCTGGGAGTATCGCTCCGATTCTGCCAGCGGATATCCGGCAGATCTTCGCGGACATCACGAAGAAAACGAACGAAGTGGTCTATCGCCCCGCGCTGCTCGGCACCGCTCGCATGCACTTCGTCGATGCCAAGGCCGGGATCGACACCTGGAAGAATGTGGCGCGCCTGACCGTCACGAGCGACGGAGTCCCGGACGATCCGTGGAGCGAAGCCGATGATGTGAATCCCGATGATCTCGCTCTGGCTCGCCAGCCGGTCGATGGGGCGAGGTTCGAGACGCTGGCCTCTGCACTGTCGCAGCCGAAGCAGTACACCTCGTGGAAGACCGGCCTCAAGAACTCGCTCTACCGCGAGGGAACATTCACGGTGCCCTACTGCGAAGCACTGGGCCAGTATGCCAAAGCGGGCGAGACGCTCGGCGACTTCCAGGCCCGCCTGAAGCACTCCGCTCGCGAGGAGCGCGACCTGCAAATCGAAAAACTCCGCAAGAAGTACGGCTCCAAGATCGAGACACTCCAGGAACGCCAGCGCAAGGCCGAGCAGGCCGTCGAGCGCGAGAAGGCCCAGTCCTCGGGGGCCACACTCACTGCAGCTGTGCAGTTCGGCACCTCCGTGCTGGGCGCTCTGTTCGGTCGCAAACTCGCCACGGCCACCAATGTGACCCGCGCCGCTGGCAGCGTGCGCTCGGCGACGCGGGCCGCTGAGCAGAAGGGCGATGTGACCCGCGCCCAAGAGACGGTCGAGGCCATCCAGGCCGACCGGGAAGCCCTCGAATCCGAGTTGCAAGCTGAGATCGACCGGATCACCGAAGAGCTTCCCGACGATGTGAAGGTCACGGAGTACGATGTCAAACCTCGTAAGTCAGACACCACGATCGACGCCGTCAGCTTGCTGTGGCTGCCATACTCGATCAGTTCCAACGGAGCCACCGAGCCCGCGTGGGGATGAGGGAGCGGCCGTTGCCGATCAGCGGGTGAGTCACTTCACCCTGCTCGATTTCTCACCCGGCTCGCTTCCCGATATACTTCAATTCCGTGGTCCACGAGATTTTTCTGGAAGGACGGCAGTGAAGGATGATCGAGCCATGAGTGATACCCCCCCGATTGGTCGAATTCTTGTCGCGGACGACAATCAGCAGAATCGTGAACTTCTGGAAGCCTATCTGGCGGATGAGGGTCACGAGATTCTGATGGCTGTGGATGGTCGCGAGGCTCTGGATGTGGCTCGGGCCAAACACCCGGACTTAATCCTGCTCGACATCATGATGCCCAAGCTCAGCGGGTATGAGGTCTGCTCCCAGCTGAAGAAAGACCCGGCGACGAAGCTGATTCCGATCCTGATGATTACCGCCCTCAAAGAGATGGGCGACATCGAGAAGGCCCTCGCAGCTGGGGCGGATGACTTTCTGACGAAGCCGGTCCATCGCCTGGAACTGCGGACCCGCGTGCGGTCGCAACTGCGAGTGCGGCACCTGACCAGCGAGCGAGATCGGTTGCTGGCGTATCTGCAAGAAGTCGATGCCCCCACGCCGTAACATTCCCCTGTTTAGCTGCGACGCGAAGTCTTCGAAGCGGATCGCCTGACTTCGGAAGTCTTTCCCCACGTTCTGGCGAACGTGGCTACAATACGAGGCTCCCGCTGTGGCCCCCCCGACCGTCTGGCTTCGTCCGAATAAGGCCCTCCCGTCGATCAATCGCCATCCGTGGGTCTTCGTCGGGTCGGTTGGTCGCATCGATGGCATGCCCGCTCCGGGCGCAGCTGTCCGGCTGGTGACGGTGGAGGGCAAGTTCGTTGCCTGGGGGCTGTTCAATCCGGGGAGTGCGATCCGGGTGCGGCTTTACTCATGGGAGGAGGACGAGCCGCTGACCGACGAGTTCTTTGCCGGGCGCGTGGCGCGGGCGATTGCCAGTCGCGTGCGACTGTTTGGCGACGGGCCAGAGCTGCGAGCGTGCCGCCTGATCTCCAGCGAGGGGGACAGCCTCAGCGGTCTCACTGTCGATCGCTATGGCGATTTTCTGTTGATGCAGTGGACGAGCCTCGCGCTCTTCCAGCGCGAGGCGATCATCGCTGCGGAGCTTCAGAGGCTGTTAAAGCCCGCTGGGATCTGGCGGCGAACTGACACCGGTGTGATGGACAAAGAGGGGCTCCCGCCCAGTGACGGGCTGGTCCGCGGTAGCGAGCCACCGAGCGATTTGACCGTCATCGAGCATGGGGTCGAGTACCGCGTTGACATTCGCCACGGCCAGAAGACCGGCTTCTACTTCGACCAGCGCGACAACCGGCTCGCTGTGGCCCAGCTGTGCGCGGGGCGGAAAGTTCTTGATGTTTGCTGCTACTCCGGCGGGTTCGCTCTGACGGCGTTATCTCGGGGAGAAGCTGCTTCCGTGACCGGTGTCGATGGTTCTGCGAGTGCGCTCGAATTGGCCCAAGGCAATGCCGAGCGGAACGGCCTTGCGGAACGGGCGACGTTTGTGAAGTCCGACGCCTGGACGTACCTGGAACAGGCCCGCCACCGAGGCGACCGCTACGAAGTCGTGATCCTCGATCCACCCAAACTCGCGAAAGCACGCGGCCAGATCGATGCCGCCCTGCGTGGCTACCACGGCCTCAATACGCTGGCACTCAGCGTCCTCGAACCCGGCGGACTGCTCGCCACCTGCAGCTGTTCGGGGCTGGTGTCGCGAATGGAGTTCGAGGGCGTACTGGCTGACGCGGCTCTCTCGGCGGACCGCCCGTTACGCATCATCGACTCCCGAGGAGCCGCCCCCGACCACCCCGTGTCGGTCCATTGTCCGGAGTCGGGATACTTGAAGTGTGTGCTGTGCCTGGGGTAGCGGAGTGATAAGACCTGATGGGGGCGGGTCAGACTTCACGTAACAAAAGACTTCCGAAGTCTTACGAGACTTCCGAACGAGTATGGTCGCCATCCGACGCGGAACCCCCGGCCCCGAAGGGGTCAAACTCGATAGCCCAGGGCGCAGCCCTGGGAACTCGAATCTCCAACAGCCCCCAAGGCCCAACGGGCCGCAACTCGACTCTGCACGAAGGGCGATCACCAGACATCATACGTGGTTCTGCATCGTCGTCTTTCTCTTCCGCACCCAGCGTCTGAGAGGCATCGAGTGGCGGCCCGTTGGGCCTTGATCGGTGATGGGCCATGGTTCCCAGGGCTGCGCCCTGGGCTTTCGAGTTTGGCCCCGTTGGGGCGAAGAGTGCGATGGCAGAGGTTGTCCCTGCGAAGAACCGCGACCACACTCCTTCGGAAGTCTGGGAGCCGATTTTCACCCGCCGGTTGCTTTACTTCAACAACGCCTGTGCCACGGCGTCGGGCGTCAGAGTCGACTCGTGTAGCGCACTTGCCGATACCTGCTTCCACACCGCCAGCTCTGCTGCATTCGCAGCAGTACACCCGAAGAGAGACGTGTCCCCCTCCGCAGCTGTGATAGTCAGGCCGCCGATGCCGCCGTACTTCAAGGCTCCGGGCAACAGTCGCGGGTCGTCGACCGTCTTGACGGAGGAGAATGCGAACCCGTTGAGGTCGGCCAGGCAGCGGCTCACTCCGCTGTCGATCACGCTGCGAGCCAGCAGGACCGGCAGTCCCGCATCGCCGGTGCCAACCAGATGCACGGTCTTCACTTCCGCATGCAGCGCCGCCGCTTTGACTAGCGTCAGCACGTCCCGTACTCGATGGGCGAGCAGTGGACGGTTGTAGCCAAAGGTGTAGCCGGGGAAGCCCTCGTCGACTTTGTAGCTCGGGGCCTCGCCCGCGCCCAAGTACTCCCCGGTCAGGAACAGATCGGCGGAGCAGACCGCTACGCCCGCTGCGGCCAGTTTCTCAACCGCCGGAATCGGCTGGCCTTCGGCGGTGAAGAGAGCCGACTTGCCTGCCCCGTTCAGCCAGATGACGACGCGGCCATCGAACTTGTCGGGGTGATAGATCGACAACACCGGGATTTGTGTCCCCTCTGTCTGGCGACCGACGCGCGAGGCCAGCACCTTCAGTGTTCCGACATCCGTGGTCGCGATCTCTTCAAACACGATCTCCTCCGTCGCGGGAAGGCCGCGATCCAGCGCAACACTCAAGACCGGACGGATCGACTCCTTGTACTTCGCGAGGTCAGCCTTTGTCTTCGGAAGGAGGGCCTGCCAAACGGCGGTCGACTCTTCGGTCATCTTTTGACGCAGAGCATCAGCCTTGAGGGCATCGGCAGGGACGGGGTGCTGCTCATCGAAGATGGTCAGCTGGGCCTTGGTCAGCGGCCAGAAGTCGAGTTGGTCGACGGACGCGGTCGGAGAGAGCTTCAGATGAATCGCGAACCAGCGGTACATCAGCTCGCGAGACCACTGGTTGTAGTTGTGCGGGAACTGCTGATAGGTCTTGGCCGCCACATGATCGCTGACGCCGTAGTACCCGTAGATCTGCTTGAGTTCGGGCAGCCCGCTGGTCTCGATATCGATGGTCCAGTCATCGGCCCCGACCATCCCCAGCGGACGCGGAGCCATGAGAGCTGCGATGGCGATGTTGTTAATCCCGATCCGCAGGTAGTCCGCGTTCTCGCACTGGCAGCCCCCCTGCATATTGGAGGAGACCATCACCGCCGGAAACGCGACCGCCGGACGAGGGTCGATGGCGCACAGCATAAAGGTCTGCGTTCCGCCCCCGCTGGCCCCGGTCACGCCGATCCGCGCGGGGTCGACATCGGGCAGCGAAGTGATGAAGTCGAGCGAGCGGATCGAGTTCCAGGTTTGCAGCCCCATCTTGTTTTGCAGCCGCAGACTCGCCTCGACATCGTTGAACTCGGTGCGATGACCGATCATGGTGCTGTCGGCAATGCCAACCATGTCATAGTGGAACACGACGCAGCCCATGCGAGCCAGTTGCACGAACCGGGCCTGTAAGGGGGAGTGGGCTCCTGATGCAAAATCCTCGGCACCGGTGGCGAGTTGCGTGGCGGCCCCCTTGTCACCCGCGTCATAAAAGCGGCCATCGGGCCAGTGTCCATGCGGGCACAGGATGCCGGGGACTTTGCCCTCCGACTTCTTCGGACGATAGAGCGATCCGGTGACGTAGTGGCCAGGTCGGCTGGCGAAGTAGACCTTCTCGACGGTGTAATCGCCGCGATCGAGCTTGTCAAAAAGGACTGGATTCAGCGGCGTCTTCTCGGGCATCGGCCAGAGACCGTTCGAGATCAGAATCTGCTCGCGAATGCGGGCGGCCTCGGCCTCCCATGCCTCTTTCGTGGCTGGCACGGCCCACGGATGCAGCTTCTCATTCAGGTTGCGAAGTGGCTTCAACCGGACATCGGCAGGCTTCGTGCCGACCGGGAAGACACACGGAGCCTCGGCCGACGCGATCGACACTCCTAAACCCAGGAGGCACAGGCTCAAGCTCAAACAGAGTCCAGAAATCGTTCGCATGGAGCAGTTCCTCATCGCCGTGGAAATCAATGACACCGAGTCCTCCGCATCGTGGGCAGTTTGCCGCCAAGAATCAACGCTGGCTGATGGAAACTGGAATCGCCCATCAACCTGGGATGGCAATGAGTCGGGCGAGCATCCGACAGCAAGCGTCGTTGACCGACCTCGACCGGGTGTTTACTCTGGCTCCTACTATCAATTTCACTCCTCGTCAGGCAATCCAAATCCCCATGCGGAATACCCTCGAATTCCTGATTATCATCCTGATCGCTGCCGCTACTTACAGCGTGCAGGGATCCGGGTATGTTTCCGCTGACTGGATGAAGGTGCTGATCGTGACCCTCTGCTGGGCCAAGACCACGTTCTTTATCGCCGAAGAAATGATCCAGCTGCGCGATGCCACGCGGATCAATCTGCCGTATCACAAGTTTATGCACATGATGCTGGTGAACATGTTCCAGATCATCCTGTCGTTCGGGCTCGACTACTACTGTTTACTGTCGATCGACGCCCAGAGTTTTTCGGTCGCCACGCACTTGCGGGGGGCCGAACTGGTCTTTGAGTGCGTCTACTTCAGCACGCTGAACTTCACGTTCTTCGGCTACGGAGACATCACTCCTCAGAACGTACCCGCCAAACTGCTGGCGATGACCGAGATCGCCCTGGCATTTCTGACGGTGATCTTTCTGCTGTCCGACTTTATCAGCTTGAAGGAGTCGCTGAGGGTCAGGGACGCCGGTCCGAGTGAACCGCACGTTTGAAGGTTGAGCCGTGGGGCATCAGCCGAGGAACGTTCGAGCCACCGCGGCAAATGGGGGTGGATTCTTTCTCCTCTGCCATCTCTCAGCTCACGCGGGGACGTATGGGACTGCGGCTTCACTCATGAGTCTTGGCTTTGCCGCACCTTCCCCACTCAAACGCCCATGGGTCAACATCCCGGTCAGGTGCATTCTCGAGACGATGGCTCGGCATGAATCTGACAGAACACGTTTAGCGATCGCCAGCCCTCTCCTGTCGCTGGTCGATCCCCACTGCGACCAGGATGACCAGCCCCAGAACGACCTTTTGCAGGTAGCTCTCGACTCGCAACAGATTCATCCCGTTCTGGATGACGGCGATGATGAACGCACCAATGAGGGTGCCGAGCATGGTCCCGCGTCCGCCGGTCAGGCTCGTCCCGCCGACCACCACAGCTGCGATCACGTAGAGTTCGTACATCTGGCCGAACATCGGCGAACCGCTTTGCAGTTGTGAGGCCATGATGACCCCGCCGAAGCCGGCCAGCAGAGCCGAGAAGACGTAGGCCACGAGCAGCACCCGCTTAGTGCGAATGCCGGAAAGTCGCGATGCCTCGCGGTTCCCGCCGACCGCATACAGGTATCGGCCCCCCGTGGTCCGCGTGATCACGAAGTGGGCGACCGTGTACAGAACTCCCAGCAGCAGAACCGAGTTCGGAATCCGCCAGACCGTGCCTCGTCCGAGCCACGTAAACGCGGGCGGGATCTGGTACGCCGACTCCCCTCCTGTCAGCATGTAGGCCACTCCACTCACTGCCAGCATCGTCGACAGCGTGACGATAAACGGCGGCATCCGCAGCTGGGTGATCAGCAACCCGTTGAACACTCCCACGGCTGCGGCTGCGGCAATTCCGGCGAGGGAGCAGGCGGCCATTATGCCGCTGTTGGCCGCGATTCCGCCGCCGTAGTTTTGGATCAATAAGCAACACGTCACGGAGGAGAGAGCGATCAAACTCCCGACCGAAAGATCGATGCCGCCGGTGATGATGACCAGTGTCATGCCGATGGCGACGACGGCGATGACGGCGATCTGGTCGGCGATGTTGAAGAGGTTGCGGGCCTTGAGAAAGTCGGGCCAGCGGTAGGGGAGGGGCGACAGGACTCGGGGCTGGCCGAGGGCAGGGAAGTCGACGGCCAGGTCTTCAAAGAGCAGCCACTGAGCGGCCTCGTGCGTGGTGAGAATGGCCCCGAGTGGCTGGCCGGTGGCGTTCAATGATGCCAGCACTTGGCGGACCTCGCGGGCATCGCCACGAGCGGTGTGGACGGTGACTTTGCCCTCTTGCAAAGTCGATTCAGCGGCTTCGGCGAAGGCATCGAAGCTGTTCTCGACCGCGTGTTCTGGTCCACTGGTTGGCTTCCCGGAAGCCGGTGCCCCCGAGTTCACGGGGATCACAATCAACACCTGCTCCAGCTTCAGTTCCCTGGCCCTCTCAGCCAGTCGGCGGCCCGCATTCGCATCGGCGTCGTGCTGCTCGCGGAGGGTCATCACGCTCAGGATGAGGCACAACACGAGTAACCCGCACAACCGGACGAACTCTGTCCCCACGAAGTGGCGCAGTCGTTGACCAATTCCGGGTTGCATGTCACGAGACCTCAGTGTGGGGTTCAGGGTAGGGTCCACGAAATTTTGGCTCGGTCAAGCGGCCATGGTGAGTTTCTGGCCGACTCGACGAGCCGATTGACGGAGGCACTAGTCTTACGGAATACGCCGATTCTCACCAGCATGTCGGTCCTGCATGATGTCGGGGAGCCACAGGACAACGGGCAACACCTGCACCATGCCATGCCCCGCCGAGTTCACAGCGAGGCCGGAAATCGAAAATCTCCGCTTGCGGCGATCTGCTCGTTGACACAAGATTCGAGCAACATACGGTTGGCAAATGGGTGAGCCTCTGTACATAATCAAGCCCGCATGAATACAGACCAATGGGTCTCATGGGAATTGAGAAATGACAAAGTCCGACTCTAGCCACAAAACCGTTGTCTCCACCAATTTCTCGGAAACCGTCGCCTTGGGAGCATCCGCTGCCGGGGACATGGAAAGGACCCAGGTCATGGGGCAGCCCGGAACACCCGAGCCTAAGCCAGCTTCCGCGAAGCCCGAGGGCGACGCGAAGGAGAGCAAGGAGCAGATCCTGGGCGACTTTAAGGTCGTCAAGAAGCTCGGTCAGGGAGGCATGGGGACGGTCTACCTGGCCCAGCAGATCAGTCTGGATCGGCCCTGTGCGCTGAAGGTCATGATGAAGGAACTGGCCAAGAAGCCGGGCTTCATGGAGCGGTTCGTGCGCGAAGCCCGCGCGATGGCCAAGATTAACCACCCGAACGTCGTGCAGTGCTATGGAGTGTATGAAGAGAAGGGGCTGAACTTCGTGGCCATGGAACTCATGGATGGCCAAAGCATGCAGGACTGGGTCGAAGATCTGGGTAAACTCCCAGTACCCGATGCGGTGCTCGTGACAATTGTGGTGGCCGAGGCGTTGCAGCACGCCCACGATCTGAACATGGTGCATCGCGATATTAAGCCGGACAATCTTCTGGTCACGAAGAAAGGGATCATCAAGGTCGCCGACCTCGGGCTGGCCAAGTCGACCGACGAAGACATGTCGATGACCCAGAGCGGCACCGGTCTGGGGACGCCGCATTACATGCCTCCCGAGCAGGCTCGCAACGCTAAACATGTGGACAACCGCTGCGATGTGTATGCTCTCGGGGTGACACTCTACCACTTCCTGACGGGCAAGGTGCCATTCGCCGGGGACTCGATCATCGAGTTGATTACCAATAAGGAAAAGGGCATTTTCCAGCCAGCACATCGGGTGAACTCGCAAGTGCCCGAGCGGCTCAGCCTGATCTGTGACAAGGCGATGGCCAAAGACCCCAAGCACCGCTACCAGCACATGCGGGAACTTGTCAAGGATTTGGAGGCGATGGGACTGGCGGGCGAGTCGCTCTCGTTCATCAATGATCCCAATCGGCAAGTGGCCCGTCGTGGGAGTTCGTCTCCCACGCTCACCAACATGCGGAACACGATGGCCTCGACCGCGGCCCCGGTCGCCAGAGGATTGGCCTCGACGCAAGCCACACCGATGGATGCCAGCAAGACCATGACTGGCAGCGACGGCAGCTGGTACGTCAAGCATGTCGACGCCGCCGGCAAGCCCAACATCAGTAAAATGACCACACCTCAAGTCTTGCAGAGCGTGCGTAGTGATCGCTTCAACGAGCGGACTCAAGTGGCATCGAGTGCCAAGGGGCCGTTCTTGCCACTGACGCAGGTTCCCGCGTTCGATGACGACACACGCAAGATGCTGGTCCGCCAGCAAAGTGCCCACAAGACACGCTCACTCGCCGATGAGTACAAGAAAATCGAGAAACAGTACGACCGCCAGAAATGGTGGAGCCTGCTCACCCGCTTCCGCGATGGAACCCTCGGCATCCTCGGACTGATCCTGTACCTCGGAGCCATTGCAGCTGTGATCTTCGGCGTCTGGTACATGTGGCCGACGATCATGGATATGATCAAGACGCGAACCGGCGGCGGTTGATTGCGGAGTTCACAACAAACGGGGGCCATCAGCCCCCGTTTGCGTTTGTTCATAGAACCACAGTCCCGTACCTGAACGCTGTGTGAGAACTCCGATGATGAATCTGACTCGTTCAGTTTCCACCACGGCGTGTACTCGCCGCCCCTTCTTGCAGGCTGCCGGTTGTGGGCTCTTTGGTCTCACGCTCCCGAAGCTACTACAAGCGGAAGAGCATGTCCGGCCCTCACGGGCAAAGGCGGTCATCTTTATCATGCTCTTTGGGGGACCGAGTCAACTGGAGACGTTCGACCTCAAGCCTCACGCACCGGAGAAGATACGCGGGCCATTTCAGCCGATTGCCTGCCGCACGCCGGGACTGCTGATCAGTGAACATCTCCCACAACTCGCCGACATCTCCGATAAATATACCGTCGTGAGGACGATGTCTCATTCGTTCAATGACCACAGCGGAGCAGGTCACTACATCCAGACTGGACAGCGCTGGCACATCCCCATCGGGGGAGGCTTTAACGCCACTCCGAAGGACTGGCCCGCGATGGGGGCTGTGGCCGATCAGCAGCAGCAGCGGAAGTCCGGGGGACAGAGTGATCTGCCCGGTTATTTCGTGATCCCGAATTCATTGGGGAGGCTGCAAGAGTTCGCCACGCGGTTGCGACGACCCGGTGAGTACGGCGGCTGGCTGGGACGTGGAGCGGACCCACTGACGACAGCCATCGACAAGATCAACTCCAAGGACAACCCGTACTGGCGGTCGTGCAGCGACGACGAATTGACCTTTTCGATTGAGGGGCTGCTCCGACCGCGCGAGCTGACCACCAGTCGACTGGATGATCGGGAGTCCCTGCTCAAGCAATTCGATCAGTTGCGGCGCGACCTGGATCATCCGGCGTCTTTTCAGGCATATGATCGGTTCCAGTCACGGGCGATGTCTCTGGTCGCCTCGGAGAAGACACGGCAGGCCCTCGACATCTCGCGCGAGACGCCGGAACTGCGAGATCGATATGGCCGCCATCTCTTCGGCCAATCGGCTTTAATGGCTCGCCGCCTCGTGGAAGCTGGGGCCCGGTTTGTGACGGTCCACTACGACTCACCAGACGGGTACGGGTGGGACTCGCATGTGAATAGCGACGACGTGAAGAAACATCTGCTCCCGACGTTTGACCAAGGGCTGTCGGCACTGTTGACCGATCTCGATCAGCGCGGCCTGCTCGACGAGACGCTGGTCGTGGCCCTGGGTGAGATGGGCCGTACACCGCTCCCGACCGGGAACTGGGGCCGCAACCATTGGAGTACCCTCTTCCCCGCGATCATCGCCGGTGGCGGGATTCGTCGGGGTGGCCTGCTCGGCGAGAGCGACAAGCACGCCGAGTACGCTCGCACCCTCCCAGTCAGTCCGGAAGACCTCGCTGCCACGATCTATGACGCATTGGGCATTGATCCAGAGTTGCGACTCCCGGATCAACAAGGGCGACCCGTGGCCATTAACGATGGCGGTCGAGTACTCCGCGAGATTCTCACATGATGCCACAGAACTGGTTTCTGATTTCCGGGGGAGTGGTACTCGGACTGGTCCAGGCGTTCGTCAGCGCTGCGGAGCCAACGTATCCACTGACCATCAGCGCCGGAGACCACGCGCGGTCGCACTCGGTGGTGGAGTTCTCACTTCCCGAGAAGGCGCGCGAAGATGTTGCCTGGGAACTGGTCGATGAGCGGGGAACTGCCACGCCCACGCAATCACTGTTAGGCCAGCCGCGACGGCTCGTCTGGCCACTGAGAGAGACGCTCCCCGCTGGGCAGTCGCGGACATACACACTCCGCGCGGTCCCGCCCTCACCGCCCAGCAACCGTGCCGAGGCTCCGCGCGGGCCAGGGCTGCGCGAGTCGGGGCTGCGCGAGTCAGGGCTGCGCGAGTCGGAGGGGAAACTCTCGCTGATGAATGGCCCCGAGGAGATTCTGACCTACCACACCGCCAGCTCCCGACCGCCCGCAGGAATCGCCGCCCACTACGCCCGCTCGGGCCACATCCATCCGCTCAGGACTCCCTCGGGAAAGACCGTCACAGCGGAGTTCCCGGCTGACCATGCCCACCAGCACGGAGTCTTCTTTGCCTGGGTGCAAACGCAGTTCGCCGGTCATGAGGTCGACTTTTGGAACCAAGGGAAACGGATCGGCAATGTCCGACATCGCCGTGTCATCGAGTCGCGTTCGGGGCCTGTCTACGCAGGGTTTGTGACGGAGTTGGAGCATCTCGATCTCACGGCGGGGGAGAAGGTCGTCCTGATTGAGACCTGTCGAGTGATGGCGATGAAGGTCGAGGACACGTACCTCGTCGACATCGAGTCGACACAAACGGCAGCGACCGAAGAACCGCTGAAGATTCAGAAGTACCACTACGGCGGGTTCGGCTGGCGCGGGCCGTCAGAGTGGCTGCTCCCCAAAGAAAAGAGCGAGGCGACCGGCTGTGAGTTTCTGACCAGCGAGGGGCATGATCGTGTCCGGGGTAACCACACCCGCCCGCAGTGGGTGAGCGTGACCGGCCAGGTCAGCGGCGAACTGTGTACCGTGGCGATCTTCGGCCACCCCGCCAATGTGCTTCATCCCCAACCAGTGCGTCTGCACTCCGACAAACCCTACTTCTGCTTCGCCCCCTGCGTGCTGGGCGACTTCGAGATCACCCAAGCCCAGCCGCTGACCTCTCGTTACCGGATCATCACCCACGACGGACCCGCCCGGCCGGAGCGGTATGAGCGACTGGTTCGCGACTGGGACCATCCCATCGATGTTCAGACGGGCACTGATATCTCAGCTCAGGGCAACGCCCCGGGAATCGAGTCCCGTTTGATTGGCCAGGCCTGAAAGGCGAGCGGGCAGACTTCTCGCACTCCATCCGTTCATTGCTCTCCGGTTATCGAAGAAATTGGCGTGTCTCACTCGTTCGAGTTTGTAATTCCGTCACAAGTCTAGCTAGACTCGTTGAACAACTTCTCTCGATTCCGAGTAGAGGATCCCGTGTGGCTTCGGCCCAACACTCTTTCATGCCAGCAGGCTGAGTTCTAATTGTCACGTTCTCTGGGGGATAGTTATGGCAACTCCACGTAGTCAAAATCGTAAGTCACGGCCCTCCCAACGAGACGAGGGTTCCAATCAGGTGATGATGGGACTCCTTGTCGGGGGAGGGATCGCTGCCGTCGTGGGATTGGTCGTCGTCCTCTTGATGAATCGTGGGGGCGGCACTCCCGAAGTGGCCGCACAACCGGTAGCTGTTCAACCGACGGTTTCGACTCCGGCAATTCCACTCCAGCCAGCGGTCACTCCGCAGCCCGTGGCGACCATGCCGACAACCATGGCTCACGCGGCCTCCGCGACTCTGTCCCCCAATGCCCCCGCCATGTTGAGCCAGCCCGTGACGGCCATTTCGCCCGCACATAACGCCAGTCCCGCCGGAACTCCCGCAGGGGCACAGCCCAGTGTGACGAATGTTTCCGTCACCCCCGTGGGAACCGGAACGCTGACCCTGCCAGACCTAGTGGAGCAAACAGACCCCTCGGTCGTGCGTATTAATGTCAAGTCGCCTCGGGGCGATTCGCTGGGCAGCGGATTCGTCGTGTCCGAGACCGGAACGGTCGTCACCAACTATCATGTGATTGAGGGGGGACAAACCGTGACCGCCCAGTTTGAGGACGGACGGACCTGTGGCGTTCTCGGCTTCAAGTTGTTCGACGAGAAGCGGGATATCGCGATTATCCAACTGGAGGCGACGGGGGCTCCCTTCCTGCCGATGCGATTGGCGAAAACGCTGCCTCGCAAGGGGGTCGAGGTCGCGGCTTTTGGAGCGCCACTCGGCCTCTCCTTCACCGCGACGAAGGGCACGATCTCAAATATTCGAGCAGGCTCAGAACTCGGGATGGAGGGGGCTCGGTATATCCAAACTGACACGCCGATCTCTCCGGGCAACAGCGGAGGTCCGCTGGTCTCCATGGAGGGTGAGGTCATCGGGATGAACACATTCCAGATGGCCAAAGGACAGAACCTGAACTTCGCTGTCTCGGTGGATGACATTCGCGAAGTGCTGGCCGCTTCGGAGGGGAACTCTGTCACTCCGATCACGCCGCAGTCGGTCCCTTCACGACGGGGCTCCTCTGAAATCCCCCAAATGGTGGATATCAGCGGGACCGAACGCGCCGACAAGCTGTTGGCGCAGATGAATGAAGCGGCGATCTTCATTAAGCCGTTCGAGATCGACCCCTCGGGCCGGATCAACGAATTCATGTTCGTGAAGTTCGAAAAGACCGTGAAGACCCGGTTGAAGATGGACCTGACCCGGATCGACAAGTTGGGTGTCAACGAATCGGTTATTATTCTGGGAGTGATGTGGTCTTCCCCGGAAGACCGCAAGCTGCAGGCGAGAAATGCGAGTGAGTTGTCCCTCGAATTGGTAGTCGTGATGCTCGACCTGACGAAGGAGGGCAACCGCGTGCCTTCTATAGTTTGGAAGGAAGAAGCCAAGCTGGCGACACTCTCCCTGGATGCATTGGCCCAGGGCAACCTGACCAACAGCGTCAAAGAAGGGACGCAGAAGTTCTTCGATAAATTCGCCATCGGCGTGACCAAGGCACGAAAAGCGTCGGGCAACGTCAAGTAGGCCAGAAACGCCGAGCGACAGGACGCTCGTCCAACTTGGTTAAGCGAGGCATTCGCAGCCTGCTGGCGTGCTATTGGGCTCGCCAGCAGGCTGTTTCCTTTGAGAATGTCAAGTTTCTAATGTTGCGAGGAAGCCGCATGAATGGTGATCGAACCTCCTCTCCCAACTTACATACTTCGTGTGGGCCAAAATGACGTACGACGGACGTCCTCGTCTGACCTTTCTCCACAAATCAGAGGAGGTCAACGCAAAGACGCCAAGGCGCAAAGTCGCCAAGAGGGAAAAACCTGGTTCGAA
>JAYSUV010000105.1:0-5907 GCA_043718945.1 Planctomycetota bacterium | reverse complement strand
GGGTGGATTCATACACTGGCTGCGGCTGGCACAATGAGGATGTTCAGAGGCTTCTGGCCTTCCCGCGAGATATTTCCCACTGGGCGTCTTTGCGTCTTGGCGACTTGGCGTTGACCTCCTCCGATTTGTGGAGAAAGGGCGGATGAGGATGTCCGTCCGTACGGTATCGCTGGGCTTGTGTCCCCCTCTACCTCACCGCAGCTGTCAGGACCATCTCGACGAGATACCTCGCTGCCAGTCCGGCTTGGACGCAGGCTCGGGAGGGGGCGTGGCCATCGGGGACCCAGGCGTCCCAGAGTTCGTTGAGCGCCCGCGTGTTCTGCAAATCGGTCACGTAGATCAGGACTTGCAGCAGGCGGGTGCGGTCACTGCCGACGAGGGCCAGGCGAGCGTCGATCTGGGCCAGGATCTGAGCGACCTGCCCGCGCATGTCCTGCGCCGGGTCATCGGCCACTTCGACGAAGTGGGCCACGCCATTGTGGACGACCGCATCGGACCAGCGGCGGGTGACGCCGTGACGTTGAATGGGGGACATGGTCGGCGGTTCCTTCGTGGGTCGAGGTTTCCTCATGCCCAAGCTCTGCTGGGGAACGAGGGAATATCATCATAATGCCCACCCCGGAGGGGTCGCAGCCCATAGCCGGTGGTTGAGCACAGCGATACCACCGGGATCCTTCCCATGGTCGCTGGAATCCTGGAGGGATTCCAGCTGCCCTCGTCGCAAGAGGGAGCGAAGAGCTTCAATCCCTTCGGGATAGACGGACTTGGGGAAAACTCGATCCGGTGGTGTCGCTGCGCTCGACCACCGGCTATGGGCTGAAATCCCTTCGGGATAAAAGACAGCCGCAAGTCACGCAAGGCGGGACAAGCTCGCTGGGGAGCGCTGGCTCATCCTGTGTGCTGCAAATTCCATGAATCGTGGGCCTACGGCACTGGCTTCACTTGAACGGGACGTAGCATTTCCGCGCTGCGAGATTCTGCCAAGGCTCGGATGACTTGGCTTTGCAAGCGGTCTAGGTCGACGGGCGTCTCAACTTCTCCCCCCAGTGAAAGTGATCCGTCACAGCCTTGCAGTACTTCGACTTCTTGGAACGCAGGGTCCGCGTCAATGACAGGAGTGATGAGTCCTTCTTCCTTCAGGTAATGCCGATGAGCAGAGCCGTTTTCGCCGAACAACGCCCCGAACAAGAAGCCGATCCCAAAGATTGCCCCTTGGATTAGAATGCACAAAACAATCGCTGCGCCCCAACCTAACTTCGTTCGCATCTTGGGCTCCCGAATGGCATAAAATCGGTATCAGGCTGAAGGGAATGCGAGCCTCGGAGCGACATCGCCTACAGCCCTACCGCCCGATGTTCTGCATCAGCATGCGGCGGTGATTGAGGTATCTGCGCAGCACGGCGTCGAGGTGTTCGTTCGTCCGCACCGTCTCGTGGTCGATCCCTTCGGCGGCACAGCGGCGGCGGACTTCGTGCAGGAAGGTTTGCATCGCGGCCAGGTATCCCTCGCGCAGCGAACGCGGATCGCAGACGAGTTGGCCCGCCTCTTCCAGGCCCTCGAACTTCGTTACGCCGGAGTAGTTGAAATCGATCTCCTCGGGGTCGAGGACTTGCAGCACCAGCACATCGTGCCCGCGCTTGCGCAGCATCCGCAGCCCCTGGAACAGCCCCTCACGCGGGACGAACAGGTCGGAGATCAGGATCACCATCCCGCGCTGCGACTTCTCTTGCGCCGCTTGTTTCAGGATCGCTTCGAGGTCGGTCTTCTTGGCTGGGTTCTGTTGGAACAGCACGGAGAGGATCGAGCCGAGGTGCGTGTTCGTGCTGCGCGAGGGAGCCTGCGCCCGCACCTGATCATCGAAGGCCGTCAGCGACACGGCGTCCTGCTGCTTGAGTAACAGATACGTCAGCGCCCCAGCGATCTGGCAGGCATAATCAAACTTGGTCATCGCGCCCGAGCCGAACTGCATCGACTCGCTGATGTCGACCAGCAGTGTGGTACGGAGGTTGGTCTCTTCTTCGAAGAGTTTCAGATAATACTTGTCGGTCTTGGACCAGACCTTCCAGTCGATGCGGCGCACGTCATCGCCGGGGGCATATTCGCGGTGCTGGACGAACTCGATCGATTGCCCGAAGTAGGGGCTGCGGTGCATGCCGGAGAGGAACCCTTCGACGACCTCGCGAGTGAGGATCTCGAGCCGGGAAATGCGGGCCACGACCTCGGGGGGGAGGGTCTTCGGGGAAGTCGCATGTTTCACGGGCGGTCACCTCGCAGGGGAGTGGTGGGGCACGGGCCTCACCGGAAGTTGCGACGGTGCATGTTCCCGGATTGAGCCGGGGGTGTCCAGCCGGGGAAGTCGTGATCGGCTTTGAGTGGGATTGATTGTCTCCAATCTCTCTGCCCCCTCTCCCCCGCAGTGACGCGGGTGAGCGGGGTCAAGTCACCAGCGGGGGAGAGGGGGCAGGAGGTTTGGTTGAAGCTGCGTGCAGCCCTTCGTTCTACATTTCCCCCTGTTCCTCTTGGCCAACGGTCTCCCATCAAGCTAGACTTGCGCATGTGTCTGTGAACACGGGAGCGGTGCAATGCAGCTAGGAACGAACTGGACGACCACCCGGCGGGGGTGTTTGGTGGCGGGGGCGCTGGGGGCGGCGGGGTTGTCGTTGCCTCGGTGGCTGGCGGCGCGGGAGGCGGCTCCAGGCGGGTTGGCTCCGAAGGCGGATGCTTGCATACTCCTGTTCCTCGATGGCGGGCCGAGTCACCTCGATATGTGGGACATGAAGCCCGAGGCGGCGGTCGAGGTGCGCGGCGAGTTTCAGTCGATCGAGACTTCGCTCCCCGGATATCGGATGTGCGAGCTACTGCCCAAGCTGGCCCAGCAGGCCCATCGCTCGACGATCATTCGCTCGATGCACCATAGCGTCAACAACGCCCACGCAGCTGCGGTGTACTGTGCTTTAACCGGGCATGATCGAGGCGAGCAAGGGGGCGGGACGAAGCCGTCGGACAATCCATCGCCGGGCAGCGTCCTCGGGAAGCTGCGACCGCCGATGAAGCCGGTGATTCCGTATGTCCATCTGCCCTACATCACGAAAGAAGGAGCCGGCGGACCGCCTCAGCCGGGATTCTTTGGCGGCTATCTGGGTCGGGCGACTGATCCGCTGTTTGTCACGCGTGACCCGAACGCAGCCGACTTCACGATCCCGGAGTTGTCGCTGGGCGATATCACCAACGCCAGACTCGCCGGGCGTGAGCAGTTGTTCGCCTCGCTGGAGCGGCCTCCGTTGGCGGAATCGATCTCACCGCCCGCACAGATGAGTCGGTTCCAGGAGCGAGCGCTCGATCTCCTGACCTCGGTCGATACGCAGCGGGCGTTCCGTCTGCAAGACGAGGCCGACACCGTGCGTGATCGCTACGGACGCAACATCTATGGGCAGAGTACGCTGCTGGCCCGGCGGCTGATCGAAGCCGGGACGCGGCTGGTGACAGTCTCGTGGGCTCCCGATGCGAACGCGACGTGGGACACCCACGGCGGGAACTTTACGAAGCTGCGCGGGGAGTTGTTGCCGCAGCTCGACATGGCCGCCGGAAGCCTGATTGAAGACCTCGCCGAGCGGGGAATGCTGGAACGAACGGTCGTGGCGATCTTGGGGGACTTTGGCCGCTCGCCCAAGGTCAACGGAGCCGCCGGACGCGACCACTGGAACTGGTGCTACTCCCTGCAGCTAATTGGCGGCGGGTTCCAACAGGGGCTGATCTACGGAGCCAGCGACAAGATCGGAGCCTACCCCGCCGCGAGCCCGCTGATCCCCGGTGACATCATCGCGACGCTGTATACCGCTCTGGGGATCGCGCCGGAAACGCAGCTGCACGATAACCAGAATCGCCCGCACCGGCTCGTGCCGATCGGGGACGTGGTGCCCGAGTTATTGGGGTAACGCTGCATTCGTCAGCCATCGAGCAGCCTTGATGCGGCCGGTGTTCGCGAGACAGGCTAAAAGCCTCTCTCTCAGAATCTTAAAACAACTCCTCAATCGGCTGGCCAAACGGCAGCACTGGGTGCGGCCTCCCCGAGTGGTCAGTGTAGTTGATGGTGGGATCGACGCCGAGGTGACGGTAGACGGTGGCCAGGACATCCTGGGGGTATTTCGGGTTGTCTTTGGCGACGGCGGCTTGGGAGTCGGTGGAGCCAATGACGCGACCGCCTTTGACTCCCCCACCCGCAATGGCGGCGCTGAAGGCGCTCATCCAGTGATCGCGTCCCGCTGTGGCGTTCACGCGCGGTGTGCGGCCGTGTTCGCCCCAGGCCACGACCAGTGTCGTATCGAGTAATCCGCGCTGGTCGAGATCCTCAATGAGGGCCGAGTAACACTGATCGAAGGGCGGCAGGAAGCCATTCTTGAGCGACCAGAAGTTGTCGTCGTGCGTGTCCCACCAGCGGAGGTCGACCGTGACCAGCCGGACGCCCGCCTCCACGAGACGACGCGCCAGCAGCAGACGCTGATTCCAGCCGGGGTTGTCCCCGCCCGCGCGCATGCGCGGAGTGTATTGAGCGGGGTAGCCGTATCGATCACGGACCGTTTGTGGTTCGGAATCGAGGTCGAAGGCTTGCCGCACGCGCGGCCCGGTGATGATCTCCCAGGCTTGGCGCTGGTAGGCGTCCATCGCCTCCAGCATGTCGGTCCGATCGACATCGCGGCGGATGCGGTCGAGCGAGTGGAGCAACCGCCGGCGATCCGAGATCTGGTCGACAGCCACTCCCTGGGGTGCGGAGAGGTTTTGAACCTCAAACTTCTGTCCCTTGGCGGCTGGGTCCGCCTGTGTCTCAAACGGTCGGCACGTCGGGCCCAGGTACGCCGATCCGGTGCCGGGGATCATCCGCGGCACCATCACATACGCCAGCATCGTCGGATCGAGATGCTGCAACTGTTTCGCCACGACCGAGCCCATACTCGGGTGAGCGTTTTCACTCTCGTTCATCCCCGGAGCATGGCCGGTGAAAACCACCTGGTCACCGCGCGAATGGCTGACATCGCCGTACTCGGGAAGGTGCTGCAAGCTGCGAATGATCGACCACTTGTGCATGATCGCAGCGGACTGCGGGAGGAGTTCGCAGATCTCGATGCCGGGGACCGAAGTGGGAATCGGCTTGAACTCGCCGCGAATCTCGATGGGGGCCTCGGGCTTCATGTCCCAGGTTTTGAGCTGGCTCGGACCGCCGCGCATGTGGAGGATGATGACCGAGTTGACCCGCTTGTTCGCCTGCGATGACGTTTCAGCGAGAGCCTGATGCCGCAACAGGTCGGACAGTCCTAGGCCGAAGCCACCCAGCAGGCCCAGATGAAGGATCCCTCGGCGATCCATATGGAGTCTTTGCGAATTCATCGGGATCCCTGTTCAATGGGTCATGACACATCAAGGATATTCGATGGTTCCTATTCACCGCTAGAGCTTCAATGACGAATGTTGGTGGCGGCTTCCCGATGCGGACTGATCGTCGGAAAACCAACAGTCAGAGGAGTCATGCCACTCATCGAGTCCGAATCGCCAAGCGACATGCAGAAATCCAGCTCCCGGTTACGCCAGCACTCCCGTGACGATCTTTCCACCCACATCGGTCAGGCTCTCATCCCGGCCTTGGTGGAAGTACGTCAACCGCTCGTGGTCCAGGCCCATCAGGTGCAGGATCGTGGCGTGAATATCGTGCAGGTGGACGCGGTTCACGACGGCCTCGAAGCCGAACTCGTCGGTCTCGCCGTAGCGCTGGCCCCCTTTAATCCCCGCTCCGGCCATCCACATGCTGAAGCCGTAGGGGTTGTGGTTGCGACCGGGGGCGTTCTGGCCTTCGCTGAACGGCATGCGACCGAACTCGCCGCCCCACACGACCAGCGTCTCGTCGAGCAGCCCCCG
>JAYSUV010000104.1:0-5925 GCA_043718945.1 Planctomycetota bacterium | reverse complement strand
AAACTCGGCGCGAAAAACAAACGCTTTAAAGCTGCTCTCGATCCCAACTACATCCTGGAAGTCCTGAAAAACCTCACCGTTTGATGCGTACCGCCTGTGCGGAAGCCAAGCTGGGTTTCATCGGAGTTTTGCAGGGTACTGACACATCCACAAAAAGTGACATCATGAGCGTTGATCTGACATTGCCTCTACCAGCTTGCTCTAAGTTAAGAGTATGGAAAAAAGTGAAAGTCAAAACCCTGGGTGCAAACTTTGACGCATGGGACCACAAGATTACATGCCAGAACACCAATACGTCAGAACTGTACTACACCTATTGTAATCGAGAGGTGGTCAACGTGTCAGGGCGATCATTCGAACTCGGTGAAACAACAATCGATCCAGTAGAGGCTCTACCCGCTAGTGATTGTATGACCTCCACAACCCTGTCTCCGCCCACCACTCCTACAACGACTCCACCCCCAACGATTTCGCCCCTAATTCCCCCTTCGACTCCACCCACAACAACGTTGCCAGCTCCCATCCCCCCCTTGTCTCCTTCGATGACACCTCCACCCCCTTCATCTACGACGATTCCGCCACTGAATCCCTCCACGGCGACAACGCCGCCTGTCGTGTCGCCAATCCTGATTCCATAATTTATTGCGATTGTTCCCCCATTCATCTCAACAGTGAGGCGTGCCGTGAGAATTCTGCGAAGTGTCTTTTGCCTGATTATGACTGCCGCAGGAGTATCATGCTGTGCGGAAGAGGGGGGTGACGAAGGGGCAACCGACGATGTGGCGATCATGATGAACGCGATCTCCAACGCTGTCGACTCACTCGAAACATCGATCGCTGAGCTGACCCAGCGTGAGCGCCGAGCGGTGACTCAGTCAAGTTTGGGGTTGATGGATAAGCGTGTCGCTGCCATCGAGTTGTATGCTCTCTCAACCGCATACTTCAACGCTGGCAACTACGTAGAAGCCGAACGATTGGCGATGGCGGGGACCAACCTCGCACCAAACTCATATATTGCAGCCAAATGCTGGATTCGCGTGGGGCATGTCGCCATGACTCGCCGCGACAGCTTCAAGCCGTCCTTAAAGGCATTCCAAAATGCTGACAAGATCCTCGTGGCATTGCTTGCTGATAAACCCAACGATGAATTGTTTAAGTCTCGAGCCTTGGTGTTGGATCGCATGGGATTCGTGTGCGATTGCACTCAACAGCCCGATGAATCGTGCAAATACTATCGAGAACTGATCGACACGCCCGATGTCGCGCGCTGTGCGGGTACGGAAAGGCTTCTTGTCTCAAACCAGGTACTCGCCAGCAATTATGCCCAGGTGGGAGATATCAAAACATCTTTGCGATACTATGACGAGTTAGCGAAGCTTGCCGATACGAACAAAATCCCACCGGAGAAGGCTCTTCCGCTGCTGATTTCGAGGATCAAGATTCGCTGGTCCGAGGAGAATGCACCGGAACGAATTCAAGCGTTTGAAGATCTTTGGGTCTCGGACAAGTATAGCTAAGTGGTGGAAATCTTGGTGGTCGGTGATGAATTGCTTTCGCATTACTATTTCACAGGTTCCATCAACAAGACAAAGTAGAAAAGGTTTCGGAGATGTTTTTTACCAGAGTGAATGGATTTCAGCAGGTCTACACTCAGCAAGACATCAAGGCCCGAGTCAGCAATTTCGATTCCATACTTGGTACGGCACTGGTCATGAGTGCCGATTACGCGGGGTCAAAGGCCGACAAAAAGGCGTATGACCGATTCGTGGAACAGTTCAACAAAACGTTTGAGGGCACTGATCCGATGTTTTCGATTCCTGACGGCCGACCTCAAGTCCGATTGGCCAGTATCTCCTTGATCTATCAGTCGACGATGACCAAGCACTGGGCTGCATACCAGCAACGGCTGAAAGACCTCAAGGATCTGTAGTCTGCGGCGAATGAATGGTAGACGCAATCCGCTTTTCGCTACGGATGCTGTTCAAGTCCGTTTCTCCGGATTCGCTCTCAATGTGGTTTTGTCTGCGCAAATGCCACAACCCCCTTTCGGCAAAGAACTTTAGGCAATCCAGCCTGCAAATACACTTATTGACACTTTTTCCGAACCGCTCGTATACTCCGCCGCCATGCGGGCCACCCCGGCAAGTGGCTTGTCGGGCGTGATGCGGCGTGTCCCACCTCCCACCTCTCATCTCTCATCTCCTCAGTTGTCGGTTCCTGGTGGTCATCCAGACTGCGAAGAACCGGCGGCTCGTGCCGTGCCGTTCCCCCCGAGCGTCACGAACACTGTTCCATTCTCCCGGTTCTTCCTCCCGGAACTCCCTTGGTGAATTTCCCCGCGAATCGATCCTCGACGCTGTGGGCGCTGCTCGCGCTCGCGCTGGGGGTCTGCGCGGTGATCGGAGTTCAGGCGCAAACGCCACCGGGAGCGGGGCACAGCTTGCCTTCGCTGTCGCGCGTCGAGCGGGTGCTGCTCCAGCCGACTCCGGAGGGGAAGCCGCCTCAATCGACCGCACCCGCTTTACCCAGTGGCCAGCCACAGGCCACCGACCTGATCTCCATCAGCTCCCAATACGCTTGGCGCTGGGAAGAGTCGGGACAGGCGATCCTGTTCACGCGCGGCCAATGTCGGGTGACACAGGGGGCGACCGTTCTTGAAGCCGAAGAGATGGTGTTCTGGGGGGGGCCAATCGAGTCGACCGAGGAGGAACGCCTCACGATTTATCTCGAAGGAGATGCCAAGCTCAGCGAAACCGACCGCACCGTGCAGAAGCCTTCCATGCTGGTGGCCCTGAGTACGACCTCGAAGGTCAGTTGCCAAAAGGCTCCGCAAAACCTGTCGATGGCCGAGGACGCCACTTACAAGCGGGGAGACGAGCGTCGCCGCAGCAGTCGGAAGGATTTAGTTCAGACCCAGTATTCCGAGGTGGCCCCCGATAGTCCCACTCTGTGGGATGACGGTTCCCAGCTTCTGGGTCAATCCACTGCTCCGCTACTGGCTCCCCGCCGGGTTATCATCAACCCGCGTAATCTCGGCATGGACTTCAAGGTCCACAGCGATGTGGATCGCAACAAGCAGCCTCCCGAGTCGATGACCACCGTCCAGGGCGGTGTGAATATCGTCGTGGAGAACGTGCCCGTGGTGCTGGATGGCCAGATGGTCCTGACCCGGATCGATCTCTCGGCGGATCGGGCCGTGATCTGGACCGCCGCAGAGGGACTGGGGAATGTCGGCGGTGGGATGGAACTGAACGAGAACACCCCGTTCCAGGTCTATCTGGAAGGGGACATCGTGGTGCGGCAAGGGAATAGCGAGGCCCGAGCCAGCCATGCCTTCTACGACATCCGTGGTCAGCGCGGACTGCTGATGAATAGTGAATTGCGAACCTACATCCCGGAGATCGATTCCATCCTGCGCGTGCGTGCGGACACGATCCGGCAGATGTCACAGACCAGCTTCCAGGCACAAAATGCCTGGGTCTCGACCAGTCAGCTGGGGCGACCCGGCTACCGGGTCCAGGCGGGCTTCATCACAATTGATGAACGTCCCAACTCATGGGGAGACCGCGTTGATCCGGCCACGGGGCGCCCCTTAACGACGCAGTATCTCACCTCCACCAACAACACGCTGTTCATTGAAGAAGTGCCAGTCTTCTACCTGCCGCGACTGAGTGGTCCAGTTGAGGAAACTCCATTCCCGCTCAAGTCAGCCTCTCTGGGTTTCAGCGGCATGTTCGGGGCAGAGGCCAATACGGTCTGGAGCGTCGACAAGCTGTTCGGCTTCGATCTGCCCCAGGGGGTCGAGTGGGAGCTGTTGGTGGATGGGTACACCAAGCGCGGCCCGGCGATCGGAACACGCGGTGACTACGATCTGTACGGTCAAGTGCTGGGGCAGCCCACTCACATCACCGGCGAGGGCTTGCTGTACTATGTCCACGACGAGGGGGCCGATCAGCTCGGACTCGGCCGCAACAATCTGGTCTTCCCGGACTCGAACCGTGGTCGGGCACTGTCTCGCAGCCGGCTGGAGTTCCCCTTCGGTGTCGCGTTATCGAGTGAACTCTCCTACTTCCTGAACAACGATCGCAACTTCCTCGAACAGTATTACGAACCCGAGTTTGATCGTGGCAAGGATCAAGAGAACCTCGTCAATCTGGCCATACAGAACGACAACCTCACCGGCAGTCTGTTGTTCCAGACTCGGCTCAACGACATCTTTGATCAAACCGAGTGGCTGCCCCGGCTCGACCTCACGGTACTCGGCCAGCCACTGCTCAACGATGCCGTCAGCTGGAGCAGTCACAGCTGGCTCGGTTACGGACATATCCGTCCGGCCCAGGCACCGACCGACCCGGCGGATACGTTTACGGCGTTGCCATACCTTCCAGATGTGCAGGGAATGGTGACTGGGACCAGGCACGAACTGACCCTGCCGTTCCAGCTTGGTCCCGTGAAGGTCGCTCCGTATGCGTTGGGCGAGGCGGCATACTGGCAGCAAGACATGACGGCGAACGATCGTTCGCGGTTGTATGGGAGTGCGGGCGTCCGGGCGAGCATTGAGTTCTGGCGAGCGGTTCCGGAGTTGCAAAGCTCCATCCTTGGGCTGAACGGACTGGCTCACAAGGTCGTGCTGGACGCGGACTATTCGTACTCGCGGTCGACGGAATCGCTGTCGAATATCCCGCAGTACAACGCCTTCGATGAAGATGCCCAGGAGCGGTTCCGCGAACGATTCTTGGCTCTGGAATTCGGGGGAGCCTTGCCTGCCCAGTTCGACCCTCGCTACTACGCCGTGCGGACCGGAGCCGGACAAAGTGTGACAGCTGCGTATCAGGAACTGGTCGACAATCAGCAAGTCCTGCGCCTGGGTCTGCGGCAACGCTGGCAGACGAAGGAGGGCCCCGTGGAGCGGCAGCGGATCAAGGACTGGATGAGCCTCGATCTGGAAGCCAGCATCTTCCCGAATGCCAATCGAGACAACTTCGGAGAGACGTTCGGCCTACTGACGGGACGCTACATGTGGCAGGTCGGGGAGCGGACCCAACTCGTGGCCAACGCGGTCGTGGACCCCTTCAACAACGGTCAGAAGATCTGGAATGCGGGCGTCCTGACCCAGCGTGGCCCGCGCGGCAGCTTGTATGTCGGCGTGCGTCAGGTCCAAGCCGGGCCGATCGATAGCAGTCTGCTCACGGGCAGCTTCAGCTACCGCATGAGCGAGAAATGGATCTCGACTCTGGGGGCCTCGTATGACCTCGCGGAAGGCCGCGATCGGGGCCAGTCGCTGACGATCACCCGCATCGGCGAATACCTGCTGTTTCACGTGGGCACCGGGTATGACCGCAGTCGAAATAACTTCAGCGTGAATTTCATGATCGAGCCCAAGCTGGGCAATAACAGCACCTCGACCCAGATGAGTTCCCTCATCGGCGGTGGCGGTTACCAGTAGAGTCTCTAAAGAGGCGCTGCGAGGATTTCCTTGGCCGCTCGCCTAAAGCTGGAAGCACTGTCCCCCCATTAACAGGTTTGGCAACAAACGTCGAACTGTACCAATTCCAAGGGGAGCACGCAGACGGGGGGAAACAAAGGCGTCAATCCGTTTCAGCTTTAATTGAACAGCGGGAAGGATCAGTGCTAATAGGAGCCCCAGTATGGAAATGCTCACCATCAGTTCGACCATCGTAAAACCAGCTCGGTGAAGTTGTCGGTGTAATAAGCTTCCGGTCATCATAAACTCGCTCCAATCAATCAGATGACACCGACAACTTCCCGGACTTTGTAAGTGACTACGGGGCAATCGCTGTTGTTTGCCCTGATGAAAACGTTCCATTACTCACATCTGGGACACGCGTTCCATTCGGGCCCGGTGTTGTAGGCCATACCTTCCACTTGTAAGTGCGGCCTACGACAAGATCGTTGTGATCACGG
>JAYSUV010000103.1:0-5937 GCA_043718945.1 Planctomycetota bacterium | reverse complement strand
TCATCCGCAACCAGCGACCATCCAGCCCCACATGGGCCATGCCGATCGCTGCGTTTTCAAACGTCCCGCGAAAGCGTGACTCGCTTTCGCGATGCAACTCCTCGATCTCCAGACCTTCCGTCACGTCATCAATGGCCAGCAGGATCAGCTCCGAACGATTTCCCGGTCTGAGAATACGCCGCGCATTGAGCAGCATCGTCTTCCGCCCGAGAGTGGGGAAGTCATGCTCCACCACGAAGTCCTGGAAGACCTGGTTCTCCGGCAAGACCTCCTCCAGCAGCGTCCGCAGAGCGGGAATGTCCCACTGGCGGTTCCCGAGGTCGTACACATATTGGCCCTGCGTCTCGACGTGTGTGACGAGAAAGTTTTTGTAGAACGAGCCATTGGCTGTGACGACCTTCAGGTGCTGATCGAGAACCAGGAACGGTTCTCGGACAGTCGCAATGATGTTGTCGGCATAGGCGAGTGTGTCTCTCGCGAGCTGCTCGGCGAGCCTGCGCTCCGTCACGTCCTCGATCGCCAGCAGAATCAACTCGGACTCGCTGCCGGGCTTCAGGATGCGACGAGCATTGAGCAGCATCGTCTTCCGCCCGAGGGTGGGGAAGTCATGCTCGACCTCGAAGTCCTGAAAGACTTGGTTCTGGGGCAAGACCTCTTCCAGCAGCGTCCGCAACGCGGGAATGTCCCACTGTCCGTTCCCGAGGTCGTACACGAACTGCCCCTGCGTCTCTGCGGGCGCGACGTGGAAGTTCTCATAGAACGACTCGTTGGCCGTGACCACCTTGAGTGACTGATCGAGAACCAGAAATGGCTCACGCATCGTCGCAATGATGTTGTCCGCGTAGGCCAGCGCATCGAGGGACAACTGCTCGTCTCGCTTGCGCTGGGTCACATCGCGGAAGACCAGCACGACCCCGGCCACTTCGCCCGAATCACTGCGGATGGGAGCGGCACTGTCGTCGATCGGGCGTTCCGTGCCGTCTTTGGCAATCAGTAGCGTATGATTGGCCAGACCGACAATGACCCCCTCCCGCAAAGCCTTGTGCGCCGGATTCTCGACGACGTTTCGAGTGACCTCGTTGACAATGTGAAACACAGTCTCCAGCGCCAGTCCAGCTGCATCGGCCAGCGACCACCCGGTGAGTGCCTCCGCCACCGGATTCAGAAAGGTCACCCGCCCCCGGTTATCGGTGGTGATGATCCCGTCCCCGATACTGGAGAGCGTCACGCGCAGCCACTCGGGCTGCTCGTGGAAGGCGGTCGGCAAGGGAGGAATGTGATTGGACATCAGCTCAGTCCGATTCAGTATGTCGTCAATGCGTGGGTGGAAGTGGCGTGTGGCAAGAACGCAGGTGGATGATCGGCCGGTGGAGAATGTGAAGTGGGTGTGGTGTGTGCGGCCTCTCGCGAACGACCCGTGAAGGATTGCCACGAGATGTTTCACCAGGTTCTGCCCCCTCTCCCCCACATTCGATGCCACTTTTGGAGTGGACTCCACTGTGGGGGAGAGGGCCGGGGTGAGGGGGCTTGAGCGGGCGGTGTGGCCCCCTCACCCCCACCCTCTCCCCCGCAACCCGTCCACCCGGATTTGCCACATCGAACGCGGGGGAGAGGGGGCCGGAATCGTGATGGCTGCTTTGTGAACGTGATCCCTGAGATGTCCTTCACAACGACCCCGGTAGGGGTCACAGCCATTAGCCGGTGGTTGAGCGCAGCGACACCACCGGATGAATGACCATTGAAATCCCCCATCCCGGAGGGATGGCAGAGGGCCGTCGATTTCTCGGGCGGGTCTCTGGCATCCCTTCAGGATGCAAGACCTCTCTTAAACCCTGACCGGTGGTGTCGCTGCGCTCAACCACCGGCTAATTTCTGCCATCCCTCCGGGATGAGAGTTGAGCCTCCCCCGAACCGGGTTCAGTGGTCAGACTTGTTTGACCCGTGGGATAGGCTTCCAGCCTGTCATCTTCCGCGAAAAGACAGGCTGGAAGCCTATCCCACAGTCCGCTTTCTCTGACCGCACGACTTATTCTAACACCACTGTCACCTGATGCTCCTTTCGATCATCCACGAGGGGGATTGTCAGAGCGGGTTGATCGACGCCGTCCACCGTCACTCGCCCGACGGTCGATGACGGTTTCGGTTGCTCCACCGTGATATGGTACACCGTTTCACGATACCGATAGTGTATCACGAACGACTTCCACTCCGTGGGCAAGCACGGCGCGAGCCGTAGGTGATCGACCTCCAGATGGACCCCGAGCAGCGACTCGACGATCAACTGGTACATCCAACTGGCCGATCCGGTGTACCAGGTCCATCCGCCACGCCCGATGTGCGGCGCGACCCCGTAGACATCGGCGGCCACCACGTAGGGTTCGACCTTGTACTTGGCGATCTTGTCGGGCGATGAACCATGATTGACCGGGTTGATGAGCTGGAACAGCTCCCACGCCCGCTGAGGATCGCCGAGTTTGGCGAAGGCCATGACGGTCCAAATGGCGGCGTGGGTGTACTGGCCCCCGTTCTCGCGAACGCCGGGGACGTACCCCTTGATGTAGCCGGGGTCGAGGGCCGACTTGTCGAACGGGGGATCGAAAAGTTGAATCAGGGCATCGGCTCGTCGCACGAGCCGCTGATCAACGGCCTGCATCGCCTGCTTCGAGCGTGCGGGGTCGCCCGCTCCCGAGATCACCGACCAACTTTGTGGCAGCGAGTCGATCTGGCACTCTGCGTTCGTCGCTGACCCCAGTGGCTCCCCGTTGTCGAAGTAGGCTCGGCGATACCACTGCCCGTCCCACGCTTGCTGCTCGATGTTGGTGGCGAGTTGAGTGGCCTCGGCATCGCAGCGATCCGCGAAGACGGTATCCCCGCGGGTGCGGGCAATCACCGAGAACTGCTCCAGAATCCCGTATAGGAAGAACGCCAACCAAACACTCTCCCCCTGGCCCAGTTCGCCGACAAGGTTCATCCCATCGTTCCAGTCCCCCCCGCCGATTAGCGGCAAACCATGCGGGCCGAACCGCAGTCCATTGGTGATGGCCCGCACGCAGTGTTCATACAGCGTGGCCGATTCCTCGGAGGTCGTGGGGAGGTCGTAGTACGACTCCTCCTCCGGCTTGACGGGGCGACCTTCCAGAAACTTGACCCGCTCATTCAAGACCCCCGTGTCACCCGTCCCGCTGACATAGCGGCACGCCACAAACGGGAGCCATAAGAAGTCATCGCTGAAGTGCGTCCGCACCCCGCGCCCCACCGGCGGGTGCCACCAGTGCTGGACATCCCCCTCCTTGAACTGATGAGCAGCACACACCAGTAGCTGTTGTCGAATGAGTTCTGGTTTCGAGTGCAGCAGCGCGGAGACATCTTGCAACTGATCCCGAAACCCAAACGCCCCACCCGACTGGTAGTAGCCGCTTCGCGCCCAGAACCGGCAAGCCAGGGTCTGATACAACAGCCACCCATTCGCCAGCATATTCACCGCCGGATCGGGAGTCTGCACATGAACCGCCCCGAGCGTGTGCTTCCAGAAATGCCAGACCGCTTCGAGGTGTCGCCGCGACGCTTCCAGCGGGCGGGTACTCTCGACCAGTTGCCGCACATGCCCGATGTCGCGGCCCACTCCGAGCGTGAAGACCACCTCGCGCTCGCGACCATCAGCCAAGTCAAACGTGGTCTGGATCGCCGCACAAGGGTCCAGTCCGGCCCCGGTCCGATTGGAGAGTCGCTGTCGGGTGAGGGCTGCGGGCTGCGCGAGACTCCCGTTGCGTCCGACAAACTCGGTCCGGTCGCCGGTCACAGTCCGAAACTTCTCGGACACGTTGAAGAAGGGAACCCGGCTGGCGAACTCCAGGCTGTAGGGATTGCGGGCGAGCAAGGCCCCGGAATGCGGATCGACTTCGGTGACGACATGCATCAGCCCCTTGGAACGCATCTCGCCCAAGACCCACTCGACATACCCCGTGACCGAGATGCGGCGCGTGCGGCCCGACGTATTTCGCAGCTTGATCCGCACGAACTTCACGGGCAGGTCGACCGACACGTAGACCCACACCTCACTCGTGATGCCATGCTCGGCATGCTCGAAGACCGTGTAGCCGAAGCCGTGTCGACAGACATACGGCGTCGACGAGGGGACCGGCTGGGGCATCGGCGACCAGACTTGTCCGCTTTCCTCATCCCGCAGATAGAACGCCTCGCCCGTGCGATCAGTGATCGGGTCGTTGTGCCACGGCGTCAACCGGAACTCGTGGGCATTCTCGCCCCACGTATAGGCTCCGCCACTCTCCGAGATGACGGTTCCGAACTGCGAGTTGGCCAGCACGTTGACCCACGGAGCTGGGCAAACGAGTCCGGGTGCCATCCAAATCACGTACTCACGTCCATCGGGCGTGAAGCCGCCGTGCCCGTTGAAGAACGCCAGATTCACCGGCGGCAGCAGCGGCTTGGAGACAACGGTCGCAAGACGATTCCCTCGAACTGGGACCAACACCGGAATCTTAAGATCGTTGCGGCTGCGACGTTCGAGTTGTTCATCGAGTGTTCCCTCGGTGTCGAGGATGATGACCCTTGCGACCGTTTGCAGCAGCGTACGGTCTTCATCGCTGAGCTGCTCCGCCCGCCGGAGGAAGATGCCTCCCGGGCGATCCAGCGTCGGAGCGTTGGTGCCTGCGGAACAGAGTCCCATGATCAGATCTTGGAGTTCCTGACGGTAGCCCGCATCGCCATCGTTCCAGATGACCAGATCGACTGCCAGACCTTTGAGCCGCCAGTAGCAGTGGGCCTGCACGAGTTGCCGCACCAACTCCAACCGCTCCGTCTGCCCGATTCGCAACAGCACAATCGGCAGGTCGCCCGAGATCCCATGCCCCCACAGCCCGGACTGCCCGCGCTGGTTCTTCGCCAGGACAGTCGAAGCTGCACGCTGGGCCGCGTTCATGAACAGGATCGAGCTGGCCAGTCGACCGTAGAGCTGGGCGTCCCCTTCGCTGGCGTTGAGCTGACGAAGTAGAACCTGCCCGTGTGTCCACGCCATATCGAGGACTCGATCGGCCAGATGGCGGTCGTGGTAACGCTCGATCAACTGGAGTGCCGCTTCGCGCGTATCGGCCATCCCGGTGATGACATCCACGGAGATCGACTCATCCGGCGACAAGGTCAATCGTTGGCGAATCGAGACGATCGGATCGAGGACCGGTCCCGCAGTATTGGAGAGCCGACCCGAACGCTGCATCGCGCTGGGGTTGGCTGTCGTGCGCCGTCGACCGATGAACTTCGAACGGTCGGTTTCGAAGGAGGTCTCACTCGCTGTCGTGCCACGAACGACGAGCAGGTGCAACATCCACGGCGGCTGCTCTTTGTGCGAGCGCGGTCTCCGCGTGCAGAGGATCGCCTGACGCTGGGCCAGGATCTCGGTTTGCACGAAGAGGTTCGAGAAGGCCGGGTGCGAGGCGTCGGCCGCTGGGCTCGCCATGACGACCTCGGCATAGCTCGTGAGTTCCATGGTCCGCGTCAGACTGGAGCGATTGACCAGCGTCACACGACGAATCTCGATGTCATCTTCGGGAGAGACCGCGATCTCCGTATGCAGCTTGATGCCGTGGTCCCCGCGCCGGAACTCAGCCCGAGCCTGGGAGAAGATCGCCTGGTACTTCGGACTGGTGACGCGCGTCGGATGGTACGATGTCGACCAGACCTCTCCCGAAGTCACATCGCGGAGATAACAGAACTGCCCAGCGTCATCGCATGTCGCATCTTCTCGCCAGCGGGTGATCGCGAGTCCCTTCCACTGGCTGTAACCACCGCCACCGTTCGTCACCATGACGTGATAGCGACCATTAGAGAGCAGATGGACTTCGGGAATCGGCGTGTGGGGAGTCGTGAAGACCCGCATCTGGGCCTGCAAATCTTCCGACGGTTCGCGGGTGTCCGAGGCTT
>JAYSUV010000102.1:0-5949 GCA_043718945.1 Planctomycetota bacterium | reverse complement strand
ATCGCGGCGACGGCCTCGGTGCGGTAATTGTCGGACCACGACGCGAACTCATGCACCCAGAACGACCGCACGATCGGGTCGCGGATCAGCGGGACGGTCCGCTCTCTGAAGGACTTCTCGCCGAGTAGCTGCATCAAAGACAAGAGGTTTCCGCCACGTTCGACCGTGGCGAAGACGGCGTTGCGGAGCGTGTCTTCCAGCCGTGGCCCCCAGCTGTCGTAGAGCTTTTTGAGGGCACTGACTACGCCGGACGTGACCTGATCGATGCGGGTCGGGTCGCGGCAGGCGAGCGGGTTGAAGCTCAGCACGCGGTCGCGGTTGGCCGCGTCGAAGACGATGACGCTGTTGGTCCGATTACGCGGGATGATACTGCCGATGTTCTCCGCGAGGTCCCCATGCGGGTCAACCAGACACAGCCCGCGACCCGCTCGCATGTCAGCTGCAATCATGCCCTGGAGCAGCGTGGTCTTCCCCATGCCGGTCTTGCCGACGATATAGAGGTGCCGACGCCGGTCCTCAATGCCGAGCGTGACGATCCGCTGGTCATCGCGGAACCGCACCCGCCCGAGGGCGACCGCCCCTTCTTCTTCCGAGTAGAATTTCAGGGGAGCTTCCAGCTCCCGGAACTCGGTCGAGTGCATCCGCTCGGCCTGGGCTGTGGCGGTGGGTGGATGCCAGAGCGTGGCGAGTTCCTCGTGGGAGAGGAGAAACCACTTTGTGGATTGTCGCGTGAGGGTGTCGAGGTGCTTCGGTTTCGTGGCTGAGAATGTCGCGAGTCTCGACCGCGTGAACGCCCCGAGCGCCCCTTCCATCCGGCGGAGTCGGTCGAACGCCTGCGGTCTGAGATGTGGTGATGCCTCGACGATCAGACGCAGCTGCACGTCGAACAGATGCCCACCGAGCTTGTCCGCAGCCGCTTGCAGATCGTCCTCACGCTCATGCAGTCGGCTGGTCGAGGTTTCGAGATTTGAGTGCGATGGCTGGGGTGAGCATCTCGCGGCCAAGCCGAGAAGCCACGCCAGTCTCCAGCGTCCTCCCCGAGTTGCGGTTCTCGCGAAATACCCAGCTAGGCGATGATGCCGCTGGAAGAACTCTCGTTCCAGCAGGAACACCGCATTGGTTGCTCGATGGAGTCGATGCCTCGACGCTGGCCGGATGGTGATCTCAATGCGGCACTCAATCCCCACTTCCGGGAGGATTGCCCGAAGTAACCCGCTCACCGGATCGGCGAAGTTGTGATTGAGCATGTCCTCGAACTGCGAGTGCCGCAGGATTGGGAACAGCTCTGGGGTGAGTTCGATGTCGGTGTGCCACGTTTGGCACTCTTCACCAGAGGAGCGCACGCTGTCCCGTTGGTCAACGTCGCTCGGGCACGGAGGACTCACGTCCCCCGCTCGCTGGTCATCGACCAATGCGACAGTTGCATCCGGATACCCAGCTCTCATCGGCTCAATCACCGAATCCCGATCGGATTCTTCACAACGCACGAAGAGCCCGATCTGGCCCTCGCTGACGCCATACACCAACTTCACCGGGTACCTGGGCTTTGCTTGGTGTAGAGCCGCGAACGCCTTCTCAGTATACCTCGGACCGCGTTCATTGTTCGCCGGTGCAATGATCTGGAATAACACGCCACAAGATTACCTTGGCATCGCGGAGATCCCACTATTCAGAAGACTGCGATTCTTGGGAAGTGATCGACGAGAACCATTAAATCCCTGACGGCCAAGCGTGAATCGACACCAAGGACTTCAAATGCGCCGGGTTGCTGGTGACGACGGTGGCCTGCACTTCCAGAGCCTGGGCGGCAATCAGAACATCGGCATCTAAGGCGGCAGGTTCAGCGGTGGGCTTGCCTTGGCTCCGTGCCATTGCCCACAGCGTAGCGGCACGCTTCCAAGCTGCGGTCGATACCGGCAAGTAAGTGAAAACTCTGTCCAGCTGGTTGAGGCGATCAAGCCGCGACGCTGGGAGTTGCCCAGCCTGTATGAGCCGCGTCAACTCGCGGCGGAGTTCGTAGTCGGCGACCTCCGACAGATAAATTGTGGCCCCGGCGGACAGCTGCTCCACCAGCCATGTTTGAATTGGCTCGCGGATCGACTGGCGATCATGAGCCAGTAGTCCAAGAGGTCCAGTATCGAGGAGTAGAGTGTTTGGCATCAGACGCGGGGAAGGTTACGAATTCGGATCAAGGCAACTCAGGCACGCGAAACTGCAGCCCCTGGCTGCTATTGAGAGCCAACCGCAACCGGTCCGCCTCCTCGTTCGAAAGCTGTGCGTCTTCTTCGGTCCATTGTTGGAAAAGACTTTGCAGTTGGCGAACACGCTCCATGCGATCCGCATCGAGCATCGCCTGGGATGCCACCGGCTCAACGCGCACAGCTTGCCCTTCGGCCAACGGCGCATTCTGATCGAGAACGACCACGCCGTTGCGGACATGGCCGATGTAAGAGGGCGGCGGTGATAGGGTTTCAGTGGGCGACATGCATTCAGTTTACCACAACGCTGCATGGAGGGCGAGATATTTCTGCTCAAACACGCTCACTCTCAAGATCGAAGCACTCGAAACCGCCTCGTTTGACGTGCGTGGATCTCCCGAGGCGGGCTAGGGCGTTTCACTTCCGGATGCTCGTTGCGTTGATCCGCCAAACCGGCGGAGGAACGGGCAGCGGCTTGATACCCGTGCCGAGCACTGCGGGCGAATGCGACAGCGGGGGGAGGGTAGCAGAGGAAGCGATCAGCCGTCAGCCAACAGGAATAGGCGAAAGCATCGATGCCTCATGGGAAGTTCGTGGCTTCAACAGTCGGACGGGTGAATCGAATCGGTTCCCTTCGGAAGCGCGAGGTTGGTTGCGGGTCGACCAGAGCCTGCCACTGGCCAAAATGATCATTGAGGATTGGAGCGGTCACGGCATGTAGTTCGTTGAGGTAGGCATCTTGCGTCGAGGCATACACGAGACGACGGTCTCGGTTGCGGGCGAGTTCGTGGGCCAGCCAGAGGATATGATTGGCTCTCTCGACACCGGTCGTGAGGAACACAACCCGAAAGCTCGGTCGCGAGCCGTGCTCTCCGGAGTCCTTCCACGACCGCAGTACCCAATCCTGATACGTCTCATACCCGAGGATCTTCGTGCGGATGCTTTGTTCGCGGTGGCTGTCGAGAGGCTCGGTGGCCATGTCGATCTCGAAGACGAGGTTGAAGTACCGGCCCGCGAATCCGAGCTGAACGTGGAAGTCGGGTTGTTGCCGATGCTCGCCGACGGACAGGGTGAGACGACCATCGCCGGTGGTCTTGAGAACTTGGACTCCCCTGTCATGGCACGCGACCAGCGTATGCACGATCGCGTCGGCAGTGACCATCGCGTGCCGCAATCGCGACGGGGCGATCTCGTTCAGGCTCACTCGCGGCGGGTTATCGACAGCGTCCGGGAAGGCTGACCGAAACCCCTCCTGCGTCAGCCGGTAGTACAGCATCACTCCCCCGCCGGGGATCGCTGCGGGGAAGCTGCGGACCAGTCCGGCTTCAGCCAGCGATTGCATCCGCTCGCGAACTCGCCGCTCATCGCGAAATGGTTCGTCGCCGAATGTGACGCTCGTCTTGCGGATCTGCACAGCTGTGGCCGGGGTGAGATCCAGCAGCCTGAGCATCGCGAGGTCACGATCGCTAATTAGAACATCTTGGGGCATGAGTGGAAGGTACGGTATCATGCCGACGATCACTTCCCGATTGCCCTATGAACCGACCTGGTGGATACATTGATGTGGACCGGCTGCAAGCCGAGACGACGCTGGAACAGGCAGCTGCGTTATGCGGCTATCCGCTCGTCACGAAAGGCTCCGGCCCCGAGGTGCGGATCGACTGTCCGTTCGAATGCCCCGGCGATCATGCGGGCCGCAAAGAGATCGCGATCAACACCGAGAACCCGCAGTCCGTGTTCCAATGCCACGCCTATCAATGTGGCTTCAGAGGGAACCTTCTGACCCTCTTGCACGGGTGGCTGGCCGGGACCAAACCGACCGGTGGGAAGCTCAAGGGGGAGGAGTTTCAACGAGTGAAGCGTGTCCTCGCTCGAAGCGGTGATTCTTCTCAGTCGGCCTCTTCCTCCTCTGGCTCCCCTCTCCCCGCTCCAAAAGTAGAGGGCGGAGAGGGGCCAGGGGTGAGGGTGCTTCGCCAACCGCCATCGCTCCCCTCTGGCCATTCGCTATCCGCCAATAGCCAACAACCCTCCCTCTCGATCAACGATAAACCATCAACCATAAATCCTCCTCTCAACCTTCCCCTCATCGATTCCCCCGAACCGCGCATCCGCGAACTCCACAACCTCGACGAGAAGCTCATCCACGACATCGCCACCATGAACCCCGCAGCTGCGGCGTATTTGCGGCGGCACCCGTGTTTGACTCCCGAGGCGCAGGCCAAGTGGAGATGCGGCTACCTTTCCCCCGGCAGCGTAGACAAACGCGGCTGGTCACTACGCGGCCACATCCTCTACCCGGTGCTGTCCGAAAGCGGCAAAGTCCTAACCTGGGTGGGCCGCGATGTGACCTATGAACACAAAGAGAAAGCCTGGCAATCCCTATCCTCCGTCGAACGCCAAGGCAAAGAACCGCCCGCCAAACACCGGTTCCCGAAAGGGTTTCACCGTGGCCAAGAACTCTTCGGCCAACAAGCCAGCCGCCTGAACGAACCCGGCTACCGCGAGTTCATCCAAGAACACGGCTTGATCCTCGTCGAAGGTTTCAATGACGTGATCAATCTCGACAACCTCGGCATCCCCTCGCTCGCCATCATGTCCAACCGCATGACCGACGCCCAAGGCGAAAAAATGATCCGGTTCGCCCAACAACTCGGCACCACTCGCGTGAACCTCATGTTCGACTGCGACGACCCCGGCACCGCCGGAGCGAAGGATGCGCTGTGGTTCTTCGCTCAGCGGAACATCACGGTGCGACTGGTGTGGTCTCCGACGAATCATGAGGGGCAGTATCCAGGGAAACAACCTGAGTCCCTCCGCCAAGAGGAAGCAGCAATCCTCCTTCCTTGACTAGCGTCAATCATATTCCACTCAGTATTCGAACGGCACGCAACCACAAGGAGCGTTCCAAGAATCAACCCGCGAAGCTCCATACCAAACTCGATCTCCGCAGATCATTATAATTGTCAGTAGTTCTGACATTCTTCTTGTATTGATGAATTCGGCTGGGTAGCATCTAACGGCAGTGAGGGAGGGCTATGATGGCGGATGATTCGACATCGCTTGAACCGATAACAAAGTTAGCACTTTCGTCACTTGGGCAGTGTGATATGGCCCTCATGAATCTGCGGGCGGCACGCGGGTTGCCGAGGACGGAGTTGCTGGACGAAGATGCTCTGTCCGCCAAGTTGGATGAGTGGGCCAGCCGGTGCAAATTTGAAATCTGGCGGCACCTGTACCGGATCGAACGTCAGATCGGTGAAGCCCCCACGGAGTTCAGCTACGGGAACTCGTTGGGGCGTCTTTGTTGCTGGTACATGTTGCAAGTTCTTCAGGAAGATTGCGGCGTCGCTTACCACCCGGATCGGAAGTTCAATCCCGACTTCTGCCGTCCGGAAGACATCTTCATTCACGGCATCGTCGATGACGGTGGCCAAGGCGGCACGTGTGCCTCGATGCCGGTCGTGTATGTCGCGATCGGGCAGCGCCTGGGCTTCCCGGTGCATCTGGTGCAAACGAGAGGTCATCTGTTCTTCCGGTGGGACGATTCACAAGGGACACTGATCGACTGGGATTCGCCTCGCGTTCAGGTCTGGATTCCGCCCGACCGCTTCAACGTCGAAGGCTCGGGCGAAGGGATTGCTTACCCGGACGACGACCACTTCCGAATCTGGCCAGAGAGTTGGACCGCTGCTGACATCTACCATGATCGGTATCTGCGGTCGATGAATCCCACGGAAGTCCTCGCCGAGTT
>JAYSUV010000101.1:0-5968 GCA_043718945.1 Planctomycetota bacterium | reverse complement strand
TTGGGAGGCCACTGACCGGTGGTGACGCTGCGCTCACCACCGGCTATTGGCGGGAATCCCTTCGGGATAAATCGGGCTAAGGAACGGAGCGATGGGGGCAGTCCGCTGAGGCTGGAGTCTCTCGAGCGGGGCTGAGGACCGGAACCTGCGTCGGATGGCGACCACACTCCTTCGGAAGTCTGGCGGATCGGTTTTCACTGGCCAGTTCGTCTTACTTCTTGCCGTGGGGGACGGCCATCAATTGCGGCGTGGGTTCGAAGGGGATGTAGGTAAAGCCTCCCTCGCTTTGTTTGACTGGCAGATACCGCAGACCTGCTTGCTGTTGTCCAGCTGCGGAGACTTGGCTTCGGGGACCGAAAAGGTCCATGTACTTGCGAATGGCCGGGTCATTGGGGGACTCGAAAGAGCCGACTGTGACAATGGAACTGGTACGATCATGCCAGACGTAGGCATCGACGCGGCTGTAAGCGGCAAAATCAGCGAAGTCGGGATGGTCAAACTTGGACAGTGGTTCACGACTTCGCAGGGCGATCACCAGGTCACACGCGGAGTCGCCTGCCTGGTCGAGGTCGTTACCGCCATCGGTGAAGTAGCTCTCGGCTTTCTCCATCGACTCGTTGACAACGTTGATCGTCTTGCCTGAAAACCTGGCAATCACCAGCGTGAACTTCCCGGTGTTCTCATACAGGCTGAACTGCTCACCATTGTTGAGGCTGACCAGAAGTGGATCGCTGGCCTGCTTGGCGGCTTCCAGTTCTTCAAATGTCAGGAGCGGGTTGGGCGTCAGGAAGGCCTTGCTGAGCGGACCGGGGCGACCGGGGGATTTGACGTAGTCGATTCCCGTCGCCAGACACTTGGGTTGAAGTTGCTTGATGTACTTCAAGGTCTGCTGGGCTTTGGGGGCATCAATGGTTGGATAATTTCCTGCCAACACACAGATCGAATCGACCACACGCATATTCTTCATGCGCTGTTCTCGCCCGAGCAAATCTTGTGATTTGAGGGACTCGTTCTTGCCCTTGACTTCATAGATGTAGGCAGGAATCTTCGACTGTCGTAGCTCGAGCACGAGAGCTTGGGCGGCCTCCATAGGGGTTTTTCCCAGCTGCTTCTCGCCGTTCGTGAACGCCGAATGAAAGCTCGCCACCATGATCATCCATGGCCCGTGGACTTTGTCGAGCGTGTACGTCTTCGAGGGGTCGGCCTCGATCTTGCTCGTCATCTTGGCTAGGAGTTTGATCTCTGCCTGAGCCGTTGTGGCAAAGACGAAACCACACATCAGAGACAAACCAAATGCCAATTGAGTGAAGCAGCGCATGACGCAGCCTCCTGAGAGGGGAGTTCACGGGAGAGACGGGACCGCGGATCGTCCGCAGACAACCCCGGTGACGGGCAGGGATCGGCACCGCAGCCTGCAAGGGGCGAGAACTGCCCGAGGAGGGACGCAGGCGACAGAGGGGAACCGATGGTCCGCTTTCTAAATCAATCAGACCGCCCTGTCGAGAGGCCATTTCGCCCCGAGGATGCTCTTTTGCAGACCTTGCAAATCATTCAATCCACCGCGAGCCACAGCCAGCAGCGCGAGCAGTTCGTCGTGGCTAAACGTTCCATGTTCCGCAGTGCCCTGCACTTCCACAAAGCGACCATCGCCGGTCATGACGACGTTGAAGTCGACGCCCGCGCGGACATCTTCGACATAGTCGAGGTCCAGAACCGGTCGCCCGTCCACGATGCCGACACTGATGGCGGCGACACTCTGTGTGAAGACCTTGCTCGGATCGACACCGAGTGGCACCAGCGACTGTACCGCATCGACCAGGGCGATAAACCCGCCCGTGATGCTCAGCGTCCGCGTGCCGCCATCGGCCTCCAGCACGTCGCAGTCGATCGAGATCGTGCGTGGGCCGAGGGCTTCGTGGTCGATCACTGCCCGCAAGCTGCGACCGATCAGCCGCTGAATCTCGGTCGACCGGCCATCGATTTTCCCGCTGCGGTCGCGGGACTTGCGTGGAGCGGTACTGCCCGGCAGCATGCTGTACTCGGCAGTCACCCAGCCCGAGGGCACCTTCTCTCGCATCTTCCACGGCGGCACCGACTCGTCAACGCTCGCCGTACACAGGACCGTCGTCCGCCCCGCGCGGATGAGGACGCGCCCAGCGGCCGCCCCGTAGTAGGGCCGCTCCACCGAAATCGGTCGCATTTGATTGGGCAGGCGTTGGTCGTGTCGCGGTGAGGTCATGGGGGAGTCGGGAGTCGGGAGTCGGGAAAGCCCACCGGTGGCAACCGGTGGGCTTGAGTCTGGCTGACTGCTGAAAGCTGACAGCTTCTCCAAAGCATCCCGATTTTTTGATCCGCACACAACTCATGGCCGTTATGATGCTGGAAGCGAGATTTTTCTCGCCGACTCGGAGATTTTCTATGCAGCTCATCTTGAACACCTTCATGGTCGCCTGGCGTCAGGCTCGGCGGTTGGTGGTGCTGGTGGTCGGCCTCACTGTTCTGGCCTTCGGAATCGCCTTGCTGGTGCTACCCGGACCCGCATTCGTCGTGATTCCGATCGGGCTCGGGATTCTGTCGCTGGAGTTCGTGTGGGCCAGGGTCTGGCTCAAGAAGCTCCGACAGACCGCCGAGGCCGCAGCCCAGCGTGTCCGGCAGATGGGGACCACCGACACCGGTACTTGATGATTCTTCGTAGGACGGGCGTCCTCGTCCGTCCGTATGGAAACCTTGGTGCGTGACGAAGACCTCTCGTCTTTGTACACATCAATCGTGTGTTTGGGGCCTTGTGGGGAATGAGGTCGGAATCGGGAATTTAACGCAAAGACGCCAAGGCGCAGAGACGCAAAGGAAGAGGCAATTCTGTTCCGAGGGAGAATTCTTACGGAGGCGGAAAGCATATCCTTCTTGGCGACTCTGCGCCTTGGCGTCTTTGCGTTAACCTCCTCCGAGTTGTGTAGAAATGACGGAATGAGGATGACCGTCCCACGAAGAGTCTCATTTCTCCCTCGCGAAATCTCTCTTGGTGCCCTGCCCTGCCACGACTCCCGCGAATTGTGTAACGCCTCATGACTGTTTTTTCTTGGCATCTCGGTTCCCACTGCTGGCAACCTCGACACCTGCCCCGCATCATGGGGATCGTGAACGTCACCCCGGATAGCTTCTCCGATGGGGGAAAGTATTTCGATCCGGCGGCGGCGGTCGCACAGGGGATGCAGCTCGTGGCCGATGGCGCGGCGATGCTCGACATTGGCGGCGAGTCGACTCGTCCGGGGGCCGAACCGGTTTCCGAGGCCGAAGAGCTGCGGCGTGTGATCCCCGTGATTGAGGCGCTCGCGCGCGAAGTCTCGGTCCCCCTCTCCATCGACACGATGAAAGCCCGCGTCGCCCGCGAAGCGCTGCGAGCCGGGGCGTCGGTCGTCAACGATGTCTCCGGCCTCCTCGCCGACCCCGAGATGGAGTCCGTCTGTGCGGACAGCGACTGCGGCGTCATCGTGATGCACCGGCAAGGCACACCGCTCACCATGCAGCTGGCCCCGACCTACACCGATGTCTTGGCCGAGGTCCACGCCTTCTTCGAGTCCAGGCTCCGTGAACTGACCGCTGCGGGGATCGCCGCCGAGCGGATCATGTTCGACCCCGGCATCGGCTTCGGGAAAACCGCCGAGCATAATCTGCAACTCCTCTCGCATCTGGCCCAGCTGCGAGTCGGCGATCGACCGCTCCTGGTCGGGCATTCTCGCAAGCGATTCCTGAAACGACTGCTCGGTCGCGAGGTCGACGAACGCTCATCGGGGACTCTGGGCGTTTCACTGGCCTTAGCGGCTCAGGGAGTCGAACTGCTCCGCGTGCATGATGTGGCTCCCTTACGCGATGCACTGATCGCCTGGCACGCGGTGACCACGGGTGAGATCCTCCGCGAGGCATAACCGGGCGAATCGCTACCGACGGAGTTCACCTCACATTCCGCAGATCCAGAGTGGATGGATCGGTGGCCAGTCTTCGCTCCTCCCAATTGATGGACTCCGCCATCGCGATGGGCAATGAATCCCGATTCCTGTCGTAAGGTAAGGTGTTGCTGCCTTTGACTGTGCGACTCCTGCATCAGGAGCCGTCATCCACCGACAGCCGCTCTGCGGGTGCCCCCATGCTCGATTTCATCGACTCCATTGAGATGCTCCACGAGTCCTTCAGCGACAGGGTACCAGACTCCCTTCCCAGGTCGATGAATGAGTACGTCGTCCAGCATTCCGCTTTGCTGGGCCGATGCGAGGAGTTGTGCGGACTATCGCTGTCAACGATTGACCCCGTAGAGGGACGATTTATTAGCGGAATGGCGATGTTGCTGGGAGGAGACTTGGCTTCCGATCTGACGAGAGCACTTCTCACCAGTCCCGTCGCCGTTCAATTCGATCGCCATCAAGGAGTCTGGTTGTACGGGCTCCGAGTTCCGGGGACGGATCTACTCGCTGGAGGACTGCTACTGCGTCGGCACGATCATATCCCGGAATCGATCTGTCTGGCGGCGAGCCAAGCCGGACTGTCCGACATCACGCTGCACACCTGGGCCGAGAAGCATTCGGGAATCCGCCCCGAGTTGACCATCCGACTGTTGCAGTCGGCGCACGATTTGATGCGGCACGAACAGATCAGCGCTGACGCTCAGCTGACCACGACGTCCGTGGTCGGCCAGCTGGGACAGGTCTCTGAGGAAGTGATCCTGCTCCAGGATCTGGCACAGTACCTGCGACCAGATATTGACCCACTGACTCTGAGTGCGGCTGTCCTGGATCGGGTGCGCGAGATCAGTGAGACGGAACTGTCGGCTCTCTGCCCGAGCCAGGGAAGTCCGGAAGCCTCCTATCGGAGTGGGGCGTGGGAGCTGGATGGATCTGAGATTGAAGCCTTGATCCTGGATCTCCTCGGGGATCGCCCTCCGCAAATTGTCGTTCGCAACCATATCGACACGTCACCGCTCCGGCTGCGGTTTCCGACGGTGCGATCGCTGGTCGCTGTTCCCTTGTTCGTCGCCGACCAGCTTCACAGCTGGCTGGTTCTGGCCAACCCGCAGGTCGGTCGAGAATTGGGGACGGAGGAGGCGAACCTGCTGAAATCGATCGGAGGAATTTTGTCGTCACATACACAACTGGTCGAGCTGTTCAGTGAACAAGAGGAGATGGTCCTCGCCTTCATTCGCTCGCTGGTCTCGACGCTCGATGCGAAAGACCCCTACACCCGTGGTCACAGCGAGCGAATGGCCCTGGTTGCCCAGCGAATCGCCCAAGAACTGCAACTGCCGCAAACTGAAATCGATGCGATCTACCAATCAGGATTGCTGCACGACATTGGCAAGATCGGACTCGATGACACGGTCCTGCAAAAGCCGGAGGCATTGAGTGCTCTGGAGTTTCGGAAGGTCATGCGACACCCGGAGGTGGGGTACTCGATCCTTCGCGAACTGAAGAACTTGAGCCATTTACTGCCCGGTGTTCTACACCATCACGAGCGGTTCGACGGACGCGGTTATCCCCACAAACTCGCGGGCCTGGCCATCCCCCGCATGGCCAGGATTCTGGCTGTGGCAGATGCGTTTGACGCGATGGGAAGCGACCGCCCCTACCGGTTGGGGATGGTCCGCGAAGAGGTCGAGCGAGTGCTGGCGAGCGGGTCCGGGACTCAGTGGGACCCCGAAGTTGTCCACGCATTTTTCAGTGCTCGCCTGGATATCTACCAGATCTGGGGGAAGTCGATCGAACGCCAGAAGCGGGAAGTTCCGGAACCGGAATCTGCAGGATCGCCGTACTGACTGAGCGGGGTCTGCCCAGGACACTTCCAAACGAGTGTGATCGCCATTGTACGCAGGTTTTCGCTCTTCTCGCCCCAAAGAGGCATGACTCGATTTCCCAGGGCGCAGCCCTCATCTTTACCCACATCGTAGTGGAGTTGAATCAAGGGCGCGAAGGCAGGGGAG
>JAYSUV010000011.1:0-2482 GCA_043718945.1 Planctomycetota bacterium | reverse complement strand
CGGTCATTGGCTATGCAGCGTGTTCCGAGGCTGGTGCCAGTATTATGCTGTCCCCGGCAATTATCCACGCCTGCAACAATTCCGAGATGCCCTGATGGCGATCTGGCTCCGCATGCTGCGTCGTCGCAGCCAACACGGACGCCGCCTGACCTGAGACAAGTTCTCCAAACTCTGCCGCCGCTGGCTCCCGACGCCCACAATCCTCCACCCTGATCCCAACGTGCGATTCGCAAGTCATCATCCAAGGTAAGAGCCGTATGCGGTAATTCCGCACGTACGGATCTGTGCGGGGGGCGGTCAGCAATGACCGTCCCTACCGCGATAACCGTTTCTGGTCAAATCATGACGAAAATGGCACTTAAAGGTTCCCGACACCTTTATTGCCCCCCGCGACACCTTTGTTGCCCCCCGACACTAACAGACTCACCAGCCCCAGCGTCTTTCGAGACATCACCTACGCCAAGCAATTCTCTATCGGACTCGCCAGACTTCCAAAGTCTTGGAAGACTTCGGAAGTCTCTTGGTACGCGAAGTCTGGCCGCTCGCCTAGGGGGCCGGAGAGACGGCCCCACCTAGGCCTGTCGTCACGGTCACCCCATTGACCACGACTTCCGCAGCAATCGCCCACCGTCCACCCCCGTGGAGTATGATTGATTGGGGACTCACAAAGTAACCTTGGCCACTCGAAGTCAACGGTCCCCAGACCACTGTAGTGCCTCGTACTTCGGGCACAACCCCGTGATCGGTTGGGGAATTCATCCAATCACAAGTGAGCAGGTACTTGACCTCTCGCCCGGGAGGAGCGCCTCTTGTGATTCCGTGTGCAGCAACTGCCGTGCCATGGGCGTATGAATTGGCGTACCCCGTGAACTCGATGGGTGGCCCATATCCGCCGCCGCCACTTCCGTATTGGGCCAGTGCCGGACTAGCCCACGCACTCAGACAGCAGACAGCTTCATCGTGAACCAGCCCTTCTTATTATTCCAAATCGGCAAGCCATCGGTTCCCGGAGTCGGGAGCAACGTTGCTGCCTTACATTACCCAAGGATGGCAGTGTGTCAATAGAATTTCTTGTCAATCGCTAAAACAACGGTCGGGTGGCACGACCGAAGACGCCCCATAGCCTGAATCGAAGTGCTTTAGGGTGGCACGCCCTGACCGCTTTGCGGTGGGGGACGCTGATGGGCTTTGTTTTTAGGCCATCACTTCCCGGGCAACGTGATCCACAGCTGGTGTGTGACCGCCTTCACTCCTTCGATCGGTGCAGTCGCCTGGCGAACCAACTCGGGCCCAGTCGTCCGCCCGATGATCTGAATCGGTCCGCGTGCCGCAGCTGCATCGGCGGCGACGGAGATTTTGAGGGTGACAGCTTTGGCTGAATCCCCCTCGGACTTGGACTCGACTGGTTCCAGTGTGACACCAGCGGGGAGTCCCTCCACGGTGAATTGAATCGGGACATTCAGACCGGTCAGGCGGTTGATGGTGACCGGAATCTCCAGTGGTTTGGCGCGATCCAGCGTGAACCGATTACTCACGACGGTCAGCTCCAGATCAGGAACCTCGGGCAGGAGGGTGAGTGCGTAGAAGTGCCACTCGCTGCCGGACTGGTAGCGATCGGAGACCTCGACGGTGTAGTTGTCATCGACGGGGATCACGATCTGAAAGTTCGGGTCGACCAGTTCTCCAGAGTCATCCTGAACCGTCACCAACTGCCCGGTCGAATTAAGGAACCGCACGACCGGGTCCAGCTGAGATCCGAGCGGCTTGGTCTGAGTGCGGAAGCGTAGGACTTGCCCCTTCGTGCCGAAGAACTGGTAGCGATCAGAGTCTCCGAAGGCTTCGATGGTGCCGGTCACGGACGACGGAATCGTCAGCAGTTGAACGGCAGCGGCCGCGTCCTCGATCACCACACTGCCGTTCGTCTCGGGCAGGCGATCCATCGAAAACGTGATGGGGGCTGGGATGCCGTTGGAGAACGGGGAGAGTCGAAGCGACAGGGGATCGCCGGTCAGGCTGAGCTTCTCGGCAGGCAAGTTCCAGCCGTGAAGGGTGACTTCACCAGGCTGCTTGAGCAGGGGGACAACGTGATCGATGACCGGCCCGGTCGTCAGCCATAACCGATAGATGTCGTTGGCTCCCCCGGCATATTGGATCGTGGAGTCGGGGGCTGACGGAAACGTGAAGATCCGGATCAGCCATGTGCCGTCCGTGGGGGCCGTCCAGACGATCTGCGGGTCGCTCGCCAGCCAGTCATCGTTCTGTTCAACGACGAACCCTTCTGTGTCCACGAGTTGCAGCACCGCATCCATGGGCGAGGGCAGCGTGCGGTTGGCTTCCACGGAGGCCACCAGCGTTTCGCCCGCCTTGAGTGTGACGGCAAAGGTGTCGAGTTCACCGCCCTTGTGCAGCGAGCCATTGACGATCACGGGCAAGGCCGAAACCTTTTGCGATTCTTTAGTGGCATTGTTCGGTTCGACCTCCG
>JAYSUV010000002.1:0-2506 GCA_043718945.1 Planctomycetota bacterium | reverse complement strand
CCGTACTCGCCATCGTGTCGTTCGTGATGGGCGTGATGGTCTCCGCCGCCGTCAATCATCTGTAGTCGTAGGACGGGCACATTTGCCCGTCCGTGTTGGTAGTCCATCGCCCGATCGACCCAGGGGCACACCGTGAGAAATCCCCATGCCCATCGACCTCGCTCCGTACGATCTCATCCTCCACGACTGGGGCCGCCCCGCCCTTCTGCGTCAGGCCACCGATGGCCTCGACACCAGCCCCGTGATCGAGCATCCCGTCATCCTCATTCCGCAAACGGTCCGCCTCTCCCAGACCGACATGATCGCCGCCGTGCAGGGTGAGTCCCGCCACTTTCTGATTCAAGCCAAGGCTCTCCCCGGTTCTCTCCAGTGGCTCGACTGCGAGCTGCTCTTCGACGGACAGTCCCACCGCATCATCGCCGCCGAGGACTCCGGAGCCGGCGGCTGGGTGCTGTTAGAGACTCACGCCTCGCCACCGCGCACTGCCGCCTGAACCAGGGGCTGTGGGCCACGCACCCGCATCAGCCAGTGAGCGGCTCGGCGTTAGCCGCCGGTTCCCCGGGCCGTTGTCTGCGTCCCAAATGTCGACCAGAGGCCAATTCCTGCTCCCTCTCCCCACGAACGATACGGCATTCAGAACAGACTCCATTGGGGGGAGAGGGCTGGAGTGAGGGGGCCACGCTCGAACCTTTCGCCCCTCACCCCGACCCTCTCCCCACATCCACGTCTGATCCGAAAGTCGCGTTGCCAGTGGGGAGAGGGAGCAGAGTTGCCGCTACCGATGTTGGGGAAGTCTCCCCCAGACCGTTGTCCCACACCTCTGCCAACTCCCCCGACGAACACTGTTGAGAAGCACCGGCGGATAGCGCCGAGCCGCTCATTGCCTGAATCATCGCTCTCCAGAGCTCACCCTATGCCGCTCCAAGTCTCAATCCGCGTTCCCACCGACGCCGTCAGCGGCATCCGCGACCGACTGCAACAGTCGATCACCTCCGCCCGCGAACAGATGGTGCAATTTGCGACCTCAACTGCCTTGGATGACATCATCAACAGCGTCGCCGTCGACACCGGTGAGACCCAAGGCGACTGGCAAACCGAACAAGCACGCATCGCCGCCTCTCCGCCGAACAGCCCCTCACCCCACCTCTCACAGCAATCCGCCACCAACCAGGCCCCGCAAGCGGTCTACCTCGAATACGGCACCGCCCACATGCCGCCTCGCCCGACTGCCGGTCCTGCCCTCAACCGCCTGCGGTCGACCATCGCCTCACTCTTCCGGCTGACGCACTGACTCACACTCCCGTAGCCAGGTTCGCCAGAACGCGGGCGAATGCCCCGAACGCAAGCGGGGTGTCGAAAGGCGCTTTCCGTCGATGGCCTCCGTCACCCCCGCTCCATTCTCCCCGGCTCCGTTTGGACTCCTCGTGATGCCCACCCCCACCGATCTCCTGAACGCTCTGATCCAGTATTGCCGTCCCGCCCTCCCCACCGGGACCACGCTGCTCAAGTCCGGCGATGCGGCGGACGCGTCACTGTCGCTCGTCTGGCTGGAGTTCTGGGTCGACCGCATGGGAACACCAGTCGCCCGCCGAGTGTCACCGCGCCAGACCGATCTGTCGATCACCGTCAACTGCCTCGGAAGGCCGCCCACGACTCCTAGCCAGGTCCAGACCTTAGCCGAGACGATTCGCCAGCAACTGACCCGCCTGCGATTGCCGGTCCTGCAAGACACCGTGGCTGTCGATCTCCTCACTCTGAACGAAGCCGAGATGCGCGATCTCAGCCGACCCGCCACCCAAAAATCCGCCGGGCTTCGACAATGGAGTGTGACCGTTCGCGGCACGCTCCACCCACTGGCCACCGCCCCCTCCTGACCTCCTCCTCCCCTCCTCCGAAAGCACCCGAATGCCGACATCCCCTGTCACCCGCAATCTCCGAGACGGCGAACTTGTCATCAAGGACGGTTCCTCGCCTCCCCAAACCCTCACCGTCCTGCTCGACGAGGGAGACCTCAGCTGGACTCACAAGCAGAAGACGATCGAGGTCAAGGACCGCGGCTCGATCGCTACCGGCCACACTCGCCCCGGCGACGACGAGGCCACCGAGCTGTCGTTCTCCGCGAAGTGGACCCAACTGATCGGCAAGAGCCACAACTCCGCCGACCCGCTGACGCTGTACGAGGCTCTCATGTTCCAGACCGGGGCCAGCTTGAACAGCACCTCGCAGCCCGGTGAGCAAGACACGCTCACGCTGGAGTTCACCGTCACCGACCCGGCAGGCGTGGCCAACGACAAGATCGTGTTCACCAAGGTCTACCGCGAATCGCTGACGATGTCCGAGGGCGAGAAGACCAACCTGATCGCCTTCAGCGGACGCTCCTTCAGCACCGGCCCCACCGTGACCCGCGTGTGAGTGGGGGTGGGTAGTCGTCAGTTTTTAGTGGTCAGTAGTCAGTAGTGAGACACATGCTCCCAGGGTTGGGCGGCCCCGGCGCGCCCGTCCCGGC
>JAYSUV010000001.1:0-21683 GCA_043718945.1 Planctomycetota bacterium | reverse complement strand
TCTCCCCGAACAGCTGCCCGTTCGCCTGGCTCGCCATCAGCTGCGACAAGTACCGCACCATCGCCTACGCCTTAGCCGACAAGACATCCGCGATCCGCGATCCGCGATCCGCTGCGCCTCGTCCGCCTGCTCCGGCATCAACTCGATCTCCGGTAACGCACGCATGATTTCATCCTCCCTGGACAAACCCGCCAGCCGCCAAAAGCCACTCCGTTGAAGGCCCCCCGGCTCGCAAATACCATTCTACGCACGTCGCCAGGAAAAAGTGCCTACTTTTGTGATGCACACACCTACCGGTGTGCCAGCGGCACTGGAGGTTGACTGGGAGGCGATCCACAATGCCTAAACCGCTGTCGGCGGTGCCGCCCCGGTGGACTCAAAGCAGCCGACCAGCGTCACCCCGCGCCTCCATGATGAGAATGCCTCGCCTAGGAACGGAATCAATTCCGTTCTACTTCCCGAGTACCTTGTCGATCGTCTCTCGCAGCACCCCGGCCGACTTCTGCAGCGCGGCCTTCTCCTTCGGCCACATCTCGATCTCGATGTGCTGAATCGCTCCCTTCCGGCCCACGATCGTCGGGACGGAGATCGCCACATCGTGCAGGCCGTAGGCTCCGTTTTGAACGGTCGACACTGGCTGGATGCGATGGCGGTCGAGGGCGATGTCGTGGATCACGTCGGCGATGGAGACGCCGACCGCGAAGCCTGCGCCGCCCTTCTTCTTGATAACCTCGGCTCCCGATCCGCGTGTCCGCTTCTCGACTTCGGCCAGCAGGGCTGTCGTCACGCCGGGCCACTTCTCAATCGGGACGCCCGCGATCTGGGCTGCGGACCAGATGGGGACCATGCTGTCGCCATGCTCGCCGAGGATTGTCACCGCGACCTGCGTCGGCGGGGCGTTGAACTGCTGGGCGAGGAGGCTGCGCAGCCGGGTCGTGTCGAGGACGGTGCCGAGGCCGATCACCTGCTGCGCGGGGAGGCCGAGTTCTTCCGCCGCGAGGTAGGTCAGCACGTCGACCGGATTCGAGACGACGAAGATGATCGCGTCTTTGCGAATCCCGACCTTCTTGAGGTCGGTGAGGATCGACCGGAACAGCGTCACGTTGCGGTTGATCAGATCGAGTCGGCTCTCATCCGGCTTGCGGCGGAGCCCAGCTGTAATGCAGATGACATCGGCATCGGAACACTTGTCGGTGCCGCCGGAGGTGATCCGCTGGTCGTGGAGCAGGGCGGCTCCGTGCAGCAGATCGAGGGCTTGCCCCTCCGCCAGTTCCGGGTTCACGTCGACCAGACAGATATCGCGGACGATGCCGCCCGTTTGGAGCGCGAAGCCCGCACTGGAACCCACGAGACCGCCGCCGCCGATAATCGAGACCTTCATTCGGACTGTTCCCTGGAAGCTGAGGTGTGCGAGTCGGGGCTGACCCGCCTAGAGGATCGCGGGACAGGATAGCGAATTGCGAGAAAAAGACAGAGTGTATTGGAGGTGGCGGGCGAGGAGGTGTGTGCCTCTCAAATGTACGCAGCGGTCTGAAGTTGACCACGGAGGCACAGAGGCACGGAGAACTCCAGACCTACGAGATCGAATGTCTGCCAGACGGATTGGAAGTTGGGACAGGATCAACAGGATTTACAGGATTTACAGGATTTACAGGATGAATTCTGTCTCGGCGACAGCGTGTCGGCAATCCTGTTCATCCTGTTGATCCTGTCCCATTTCCCTCCTCTTCTGACAAAATGGAAAAAGTCAGCGGAGAACTGCATGTCTCCATGTCTCCGTGCCTCTGTGGTGAATTTCTCCCTACTTTTCTGACGCACACACGGCGAGGAGGGGGGATGAGCTTCACCCCGATGTGGATCGCGAGTTGGTCGCAGCTATCGCTGGCGCGTCGGGTAATTCAACTGGCAGTTCGATGGTGAACTTGGTCCCGCGGCCCGGCTCGCTTTCGCAAGCGATGGTTCCGCCGTGAGCCTCGATGATCTTGCGGACGGTCGGCAGGCCGAGTCCACTGCCGTTGGACTTCGTCGAGAAGAATGGCTCGAACGCCTTTTTGCGGGCGCGTTCGTCCATGCCCTTGCCGGTGTCGATCACGGCCAGCGTCACTCGACCAGCTGTGGTGGAGGTTTGGATGTCGATCTGTCCGCCATCGGGCATGGCTTGTTGTGAATTGCGGACGAGGTTAGCCAGGACCTGTCGGATGAGGTTTTCATCAACAGAGACCGGTGGCAGATCGGGATCCAGGTGCGGCGAGAGGTCGATGCCGCTCGCTTGGGCCTCGGGGCGGTAGAAGTCGAGGAACTCCGTCACGATCCGGTTCAGTGAGGTCTCGGCCCGCTGCATTTCTCCAGCGCGGGCGAACTGCAGGAAGGCGTTGAGGATCGCCTCCAGACGCGTACACTCGCGGCGCATTGTTTCGAGCTTCCGCCGCATCCGTCCCAGGTTCGGGTCGGTGGCTCCCTCCAGATCCTCGGCCAGCAGTTCAAGATTCATCTGAATCGTCGAGAGCGGATTGCGGACCTCGTGAGCCAGCCCTCCGGCCAGTGTCGCGATTTCCGCGTACTGGCGAAGCAGTCGGTCCCGTTCGGCTGAGTCCCATTCCGTCACTCGAACTACCCTTTCAAGCGGGCCAAGTCATCCCTCTGTAGGAACAGATCATTGTTCCCGATGGACGGAGGACATGCCAGCGGAATCTGATCTACGGTCCGGGTCGTGTGTGCATCAGAAAAATAGGCAGTGGCAGAGATTTGCTACCGAGGCGACAGCGTGATTCGATTCCGGCACTCGGCTCAAACAGCTGACTGAGGCCAGGCACGGAGGAATCCAGGAGTGAGTGAGCCGCAGAGGAACACGGATGAACACAGATAAGAGGGGATCAGAGATGAATCGCGGGCGATGTCCTCTCTTTGTGATCCTCTTCGTCTGTGTTCATCTGCATTTATCTGCGGCTCCCCACTGTGAGGCATGACAGGCTGCGGGGAATCTCAGCCGACTTTTCTGAGCCACACACGACTGGGTCGGCGATCCTGAACGCGAGTCAGCCCGCCTGGCGCTTGCGGCGGGTCCGGGCCTTCTCGATGGGCAGGTGGGGGTCCGGGATCACCGAATCAGAACTCGCGGCGTCATCTTCGCGGCGGATCTGCAACTCCACCAGTTCTGGAATGACCGCCGGTTCGCTCTCCACGATGGCCGCAGCTGCGAGGGCGGCGAGACGTTGTTCTGCGCGGACAGACTTCTCGATGCGAATTCCGAGTGTGCCTCGCAGCATGATGGGGAGTAGGACGATGTCGCCGACATAGGCGGCGGCGATCAGTGCGGACATCAGCCAGCCGAACCGGCTGATCATCACCAGATCGCACGGGTACAGCACGAGCATCGCCAGGGAGATTCCCGCCGTGGTCTGGAGCATAGCCGGGCCGCAGTGGACTAGGCACTGGATGATCGCCTCGTCGCGTGTCATCCCGCTTTCCAGCCCTCGTCGGAACCAGGCCATGAGATGCAGGCAGGCATCGACGGCCAGACCGAGGGCGACCGAGGCGGTGATCATCATGCCGATGTCGACTCGAGTGCCCGCCCAGCAGACCGCCCCGAAGACCGCCACAATCGGCAGTACGTTCGGGATCATGCTCAACGCTCCAGCGACGACATCTTTCACGGCGTACATCATGACGGCGGCGATTGTCAGGAACGCGAGGGCAAAGCTCTGGATCAAGCTGTCGAGCAAGGCCTGCTGCGTACGCATGAAGAGCGGCACCGTGCCCGTGACGACATGTCCCACGCCGGGATGTGGCTTGGTGAACGACACGACCACCCGATTGAGATCCTCGGTCAGTGCGGCGAAGTCGACATCGGCCAAAGCAGGCACCTGGGCGGTGATTCGCCAGAGTTCATCGCCTTCGGCATTCAACTGATGGTCGCCGGGCAGGAGAAAATCGGCAGCCTCGGGAGCTTCTGTGAGGAAGGACCGGATTTCAGCTGTGTTGGCCGACTTGATGCGTTTCTCCGTTTCCGAAGAGCGACGGTTGTACATGATCTTCTCACGAGTCGACGCATCTGCCGACGGAGGCTCACGAGTCGGCTGAAAGTCGGCCAGACAGACCGCTCCGCTGACATGTGAGTGCTGGCGGATGCCATCGGCGACTTGGCGGACGACCTCCATCCGTTCCAGGAATCGCAAGGACTTCTGGCTCTCCTGATCGAACTTGACCACGGTCTCTACGGAAGAGATTCCCGACAGGTTCTCTTCGATGAACCGATAGTCGCGGATCAGTCGGGTGTCTTCCGCGAAGTTGCGAATGATGCGGGTTTCGGTCTCAAAATGGATCAGCCCCGCCGTCGCCATCAGGGCCACTGCCCAGCAGGCGAAGTGAATGGGGCGCGAGTAGTTCATCAGGAACTGACTGAACGTGAGCCAGCGGCGGACATCATTCTCGGGCTGTTTCGACCCCTTAGTTGGAAAGAGCTTGAGCAACGCTGGCAGGACGACCAGCACCATGAACAGGGTGAGAGTCGCTCCAATGGAGGAGTAGATTCCAAAGTCTCGCACGGGGGCGAGAGAACTGGTCAGGAGTGACAGCAGCCCCAGCACCGTCGTAAAGACGGAGTTAAAACATGGCCAGAACGCCATCTTCGTCGCCCGGTCGACGGCACCAACCGGGTTCTCCAGGGTCGCATGGCTGACGTAATTGGCGACATGAATCGCACCCGAAAGTGCGACGACCATCACAAAAGTGGGGAGGACGACCAGCACCATACTCATGGCTGTCCCGGTCATCGGCACCAGCGCGGTGGCCACAAATGCCCCGTAGTAAGACACACCCAGAACCAGCAACGCCAGCCTGACGCTGCGGAGTGCCACCATCGCCATCACCATCCCGACGAACGCAGAAAGGAGCATGACCGAGCGTTCGTGCGGCTTCCAGAAGGGAGCCGCAGGATTCCAGGCGGCCCGAATGACCGCGTTGTTGAGCTCGATTGTCCCCAACGCGCCACCGCCAAGGATCAAATCCTGTTCCGGGATGCCGACCTGAATCGCAGCTCTCCGAATGGCTGCGACGGTCGATGCGGCATCGGCTCGGCCCGCTTCGGACACCGTGACGGCGATCGCCACGGGTGAGCCGGGAGAGAGAAAGCCATCGTCGATCAGGGCGCGTCCTTGGGGTTCCTTGTCGGTGGCGAAGCCCCGCAGGTTTCGGCCGATCGTCAGCACCTTGGCGACTCGTGGGTCTTTGGCTGTGAACTCTTTCCAGGAGATTTCGAAGTCAAACGGCGCGATTTCGAGTGGTTGCAGGGCCACTTCCTCCGTGGGCTCGGAGTCAGCTTCTGAAGTGGACTCCGCCTCCGATTCTTCCGACTCGGGACTGCTTGTCGAGACTTCTTGGATCGCGACAGGCTCATACACTGCGAGACTCAGCCCTAAGCTCTCCTCGACACGCTGTTGCAGTTGGGCAATGGTGCGGGCTCGCTGTTCGCGTCCCGCGTCTGTCAGTCGAATCTTGATCCGGCCCATCCCGAGCAGCGTCCCCTGCATCCGCGTGACGGCTTCCTCTTGGGGGACTCCGTATCCGACCATCCGTGTCAGAACATCCCGAGTCGTCACGACTGACGAGACATAGGGAACTCCGCCTCGTCGCAGCCCATCTGCATCCACATGACCGAGTAATTTGTTGGTCAGTTGTTCACAACGAGGGTCGTCGAGTCTGCTCCCACGCCAGGTCACCACGACTCGCTCTTCTTCCGGGAAGTGCCCTCGATACCAGTGGAAGACGGTGGCCTCCGAGTCCTTGGCCGGGAGCCAGCTCTCGACATTATTATCGAGACGGAGATGCCTGATCCCCATCACCAGCACGGGGACAATAAACGCCAGCAGGGCCGCCACCAGAATCGCTCGACCCGTCTGGGTGCCGCGTGAAGGGGGAGTCGTCGTCATAGAGATGTACGCCGAGAGAGACTTTGGACCTGACGTGACAGAGGGAGCCCGGGCCGAGACTGCGTCGCGGCGCGCACCCTCCCTGATGCGTTCTCTGGAGTCATCGTCATCTCGGTTCGATGCGAATGATTGATTGGAGTGATCTTACCGGCGCAAATATCCGGTCGGGTTTGTAAGTCCGGTCAGGTAAAGTGGGAGTGGGGAAGTGGCAGTGGGGAAGTGGGGGGTAGAGAGTAACCAGTTGAAACGGCGTTTCACGCCATGCCACATTGGTGGATTACCGGAAACCTCACGAGACCAATCCACTGACGGTGACTCCCACCACATTCCGAGTCTCGATGGCCACAGCCAAGCCTCTGAAATGGGTACTAATCACGTCAAGAATTTTCGCGTGCTTCGCAAATGTCTGAGGTGGCCTCTAACACCTTTCGACCCCGGCAGGGGTCACAGCCATTAGCCGGTGGTTGATCGCAGCGACACCACCGGATGCCAATCGCCCGCTGATTCCTCATCCCGGAGGGATGACAGCCGACCGCCGATCAGGGGGTGAATTCCTATCCAGAGCGACGCCTTCTGGCATCCCTCCGGGATGCAGAAACATGACGAGACCGTATTCCGGTGGTGTCGCTGCGCTCAACCACCGGCTAATGGCTGGCATCCCTCCGGGATGGAAGAGGACGGATGGCTCCTCCTATTTATTGCGGCTACACCGCGATGGGAAATCTGGAAAACTGTGCGCAAACTTCCCGCTCTGGAAAAGCTCGACCAAGGAGGGATTGGTACACAGATTTCACAGATCGGCACAGATTAAAACCTCCGACATTCATTCGATTTACGGTCGCGGGGCGAGGGAAGTGGATTCACAAAACGGCATTCACCGAAAAGCCCAAGTCTGCGCAGTATTCGCTGTTTCATCACGCCTGGGTCTGGTGTCGGTTGGTCTGGACCCTCACTTCACTCGTCAACTGCTCGACACGCCGCTCTTTGCAAGCGGTCGTTGATGGCTCGGCCGAGTCCCTCGTCGGGGAATCGCTCCGTAATAATCCCATCCAGGTGTTGGGTATCGAGTCGACGCAGGGCGGCAAACAGTGCCGCAGCTGCGTGTGCCAGATCGCCACTCGAGGAGAGGATCTCGATGGCGGCATAGCGTTCTGGATGGGGGCAATGCCGAAACGCGAGGGCTCCATAGCTTCCCGAGGGAGGATTGTCCGTCAGGTTGCCGATCACGACGGGCGTAGCGGGAGCGTAGTGCTGCGGGAGTCCACCGGGGGCCAGCTGGGCTTGACCCGATGTGTGTTTCTCTGGGGCAGGAGTCGTCGCAGGCAGAACGACTTGTCCGATGACGCTCTCGATGGCTTCGAGCGTGACTCCACCAGGGCGGAGCAGCGTGGGAGGACCAGAAGCCGGAATCGCCAAGACGGTCGACTCCACCCCGATCTCGCACGGGCCCCCATCGAGAATCCATTCGGTGCGATCACCCAACTGGTCATGCACATGAGCCGCTGTCGTCGGGCTGACGCGCCCGAAGAGGTTCGCGCTGGGCGCGGCGATCGGGAGGCCGACTTGGCGAAGTAATTCGAGGGCGAGCGGATGACTCGGGATACGAATGGCGACGGAGGACAGCCCAGATGTCACAAGGTCCGGAATACACGCAGCCTTGGGCAGGACCAGCGTCAGCGGGCCGGGCCAGAACTCGCGGGCCAGTCGTTCTGCCAGCGGAGGGAACTCGGTGACCAGTTCGCGCACAGCAGCCAGATCGGGCACATGCACAATCAGCGGGTCAAAGGTCGGTCGACCCTTCGCCTCGAAGATGCGGGCGACGGTTTCTGGCCACAGAGCGACGCCTCCCAGACCGTAAACGGTCTCGGTCGCAAAGGCCACCAACTCGCCGCGCCGCAGTGCCGCAGCTGCGATGGAAACTTCTGAAATCACCCGTGCCATGCCGTTTGTCTCTCCCGCTCAATGAGAACAGGACGCGGCAGCCGAAGCCACTCGCGTCCTGTTGAGAAGAGTTTACCGAAAGGATCGGCAGAAGTCTGCCTGTTCGCTCCCCTCAGTTGATCGGCTGGAGGTTCAGGTTCTCGGCCTTTTCCAACGGAGCCCCAGGAGCGACTTCGACTGCGGGTGCGGGTGCGGGGACTTGCTCAGCGGGGGCTGGCTGCGGTGCGACTTCCGGAGCCATGTTCGGCTGTTCGGGAATCGGCTGGCTCTCGATGACCTGTTCTCCCGAATGGGAGTGTGCCTGTCCTTGGCAATGTGGACAGCCACCGGCCACTTGACCGCGACAATGCTGGCAGCTGTGGGCCTGTCCCTGGCAGAATTCGCGGTGCCACTGGGAAGGAACTGGAGTCGGGGGGATCATCCCCTGGCGAGCTTGCCAGCGCGGCACAGCCTGGTAGTAGTAACCGAGCTGGGTGGTGTCGGTCGGCATGTAGACGGAGACGGGGCGAGGGCCACCGACTCCGGCAGAGCCTTGTTGTCCGGTCCAAGAATCAGGGAAGCCCTTCAGGTAGGCCACCTGCTGCGGATGAGGAGTGTGCAGCTTTCCGGGAGGGGCATACCCATGATCCGGTGAGTGTGTACACATCCCGCGCGGATTAAACCAGTCGAGGAACTGATACACATACCCATTACGCCGCATCCGACCATAGCCGCAGTAGCCAGATCCATACCCGCAATGAGAGCGGCATGGACGTCCCGGCTGGCAGTTCGGGCAACCGGAAACGGCCTGGCCCGAGGAATGGCTCCCGCCAGACATCGACTGTCCCGGGACTTGATCGCAGATGCGAACGATCCCTTCGGAGTCCTCAGCGAATGATTGTCCCGCCAGCGAGGCGAAACTGGCCAAGGCACCCATTGCAATGAGGGCCAACTTCCACGGCATGGAACGCACCATGATTGCGACTTCCTGTCTGGGCTGGCGGGGGCCAGCGTCTGGGCGTGTCAGGGGTTCGGCCACCGTGCCTCACTCCCCAGGGAACTCTCGTCACTCTGTCATCGGCGGTGACGCATACTCTCCCTTGATCGAATCCCGGTGCGGGAATCCGTCATGAGCGAAATCCTACGGCTGCACCGGCATACCCGGAACTTGGCCGTAGCCGTAAGCCTGTGCCTGTGCAGGGCTCACCGGATGCGAGATTGGCGTCAGCCGACTGGACGGCATGCCCCAGCCATAGTTGTACGTGTGATTGACGTTCGGAGCGATCGGGATGGCGACGGGTCCGGCGTAGCCTTGAGCGGCATAGACTTGGCCATCGCGTCCATCGAAGTGCTCGGGATTGACGGGATAGACCATCGAATAGCGGCCAAACGGAGGAGTTCCGTGGCCACAGTTTCCACTCGGAATGAAGTAGCCAAACTTGCATCGAGCCCAAGCGGCTTTCTCGCGACAGTCCGCCTGCAAGTTGCAGCGAAAGGCATAGGACTGCTGGTGCGAGCGCATCCGGTAGGACATGCGCTGTCCGTACATCCAGTTGTCAAAGGAGGCCCTGCCGGGGCAGCCCCGGAAGGAGAATTCTGGCTCGCAGTCATACGCACCCTGTGGCGGGCAATTCTGCGATTCAACGTATTCCCCGTTGACCGGGCGAATGCTCTGCTGTGGCGATTGTCCACGAGTCACCTCACCCGCAGACGAACTCCGAACGTGAACCACGCCCGTCGGATTCGCTTTCAGACGAATGACTGCCTCAGCGTCTTCCGCCGAGGCCACCGAAGTGAAGGCAGCTGTGACGAGCAACCCGGCGTAAGCCAGAGAGATGCTCCGCTGGAGAGAGAATTTGATCATCTCAAACTTCCTGAGTCTCAAGACGAGGGCCACCCCTTGGATCACAAGCAGAACTTACTGCCAGGGATGGGTTGGCCGGGTCTCCGCAGGCCGAAACTGGAAGCCGCCCGGATGCGGACATCCTCCGGGACAGGCAGCACCTACTCCCCGCGGGAGTCGGCAGCAATGACGTGATCGGGGAACGGGTGAGTTCTCCGTGCGGAGTGAACCGACGGACGGGGCCGACGGAGTGACTCTTCACGGAGAGGACACGAGCCCCCTAGAATTTAGTAGGACTTGGGAGGACTGAAGCCCGAGAACAGCCTGTAGTGCGAGTGATATTTAACCCGCACTTCCGTGCCCTGCAGCTTCCACTGCTCGTGCTGCCGCACCCCAAACGGTGTCAAGATCCAGCTCCCCTTGACCTTGTAATAGAACGGGCCATACATCGAGTGGTACCTGTGAGGGTACAGCAACTCGTGTGGGGCGAACGCCTGGTTGGTGATGATCGTGCCACCGGTCCACTCGGGAACATTCTGGATCGGTGACGGATACAGCGGAGCGTTCAGCTGGGGATATCGCCCGACGTTGATGCCGTGGGGGTTGAGTACAGGAGTGCCCTGCGTCACCCCTTGGTAGACTGCGGGGGGCACTTCGTGGCCCACAGTCTGAATCCCACCGACCGGGCGAGGGCGGTAGGTCGACATCGAGACTCGACCTTCCTCCGGGCTTGAGGTCGGTGGCGCGGCAACCGCCGTCTGGATCAGTGACACGGCACATAGAATGGCCGCACTGGTCATCGTCAAAGGAATTCGAGACATTGCCCCCCCTCCCTGGGTCTTTGTCGAGTGAAAGGGCCGCCCAAGCGACCACGACTCATTAAGGTTTGATGCTTTCTACAAACTCACTCGATGAAGAGTGACCTCGGAGAACAGCCAAGCCGTCTGCTGGCCTGGAAAACCTCATCGCTGCATAGAAATTCGGCTGGTAACGATGGCAGCGATCAATCATTCAGTGACCGACCGGCGGGAATGCTCTATTTTTCCGAAGATGAGTCCCTGAAACAGGTTATGCCTACATAACAGTCTTCGGGATCCGCATAATCGTTACAGCCCGCAAAGTCTTCCAACGGAGAGGAGCATTGAGCGTCAGCCCTTTCACAACCCCACCGCAAAGACTTCCGAAGTCTGGTCGCTCAACCCTCAACCCTCAACCCTTCCAACTGCTCCAGGGGCAGTTTCGACAGGTACTCCCATGTATAAATCCCCGTGTCGTGCCCGTCCGACCAGCTGATCTTGAGGGCATAGTTACCGCTGTATTTCATCGCTGCTGGGGCGACATCCTCGGGGACCATCAACGGGTTAACGATCCGCTCCCCCGTCATTTCATCGACACAGGCGGCACACGGGCACAGCAGCCGCAAATCGCGAAACGCGATCCGAACCTGTGGAGCAGTGGGCCACTCAATTTCGAAAACCCGCTGCTCGCGGATGGCTCGCAGGGATTGGGGAACAGTGGAGATCGTCATTTACGGCCTTATGCAGGGGAAGGACTCGCCATGCTACCCCGCGACACCACGAACCTCAATCTGGAAAGGGAATCGTGAGGGTGGTGGGCATCTTCAGGGGTTTGCGGCCACACGATTGATCGATAGAATAAGGTAGGTGTGGATGTTTGTAAGTCATGTGTGGGAGTCCGGGAAGCGAACTTCGAATCCGCCCAGTTTGAAAACCTTCGAGATGGAGTTCTAGGGGACTTTTCTTGTCAGTCCACTGTTGGATGCAAAGCGTCATGGCGGTGAAGGTCATTCCGGATGCCAGTCGAGCCTGAAGAAATCGATGAACCTCAAGGTTCACTAGGAAACTCGCCTCCCGTGAATGTCGAGTCGAGCATGACGGCTGCGCCGGAGTTCGCCACCATCATTGTGAAGCTGGTCCCGGACCAAAGACCAACTGAGGAACCTCTTCTCCCCGAGGAGCAAGGGCCAACTCCAGTGGTGGCACTGACTCCCGAGGAAAAACAACGTCAGCACAAACGCAAACGCGAGGCCGAGGCGAAGGCCCTTGCTCAGTCAGTGATGCCGAAGTCACTAGGGCGTTATGAGATCAAGAGCCTGCTCGGAGCCGGAACATTTGGGGCGGTGTTTCTGGGGTTCGATACCTCTTTGAATCGGCAGGTCGCGATCAAAGTCCCCAAGGTCGGGCAGTCTGCTCAGGCCAAGAGCCAGTTCCTGGCCGAGGCGCGGCAACTGGCCCAACTGCGGCATCCGGGGATCGTGGCGGTCTTCGATGTCGGTGTGGATGACGAGCAATGCTTTATCGTGTCGGACTACCTGCATGGACCGACGCTGGATCAATGGATCTCGACCCACCATCCGGCCTGGCCCGCCGTCGTGAAGATTGCGGCGGAGATCGCAGCAGCGCTATCCCACGCCCATGCGGCCCGCACGGTCCATCGCGACCTGAAGCCGGGCAACATCATCATGATCGACGGCTCACGGCCCGTGATCGTGGACTTTGGTCTGGCGGTCAGCGACAGCGTCTCGTCGGAATCGGCAACAGCTCCGGCAGCTGTGACGGAGAGTACGGAGCGAGGTATCGTCGTTGGGACGCCCGCGTACATGTCCCCTGAGCAGACTCGCGGGGAGGGACATCGAATTGATGGCCGAACCGACATTTACTCGCTCGGTGTGATACTCTACGGGATGCTCACTAGGCGGTTGCCGTTTCCAGCCCGTAAGCTGCGGGAGCTGTTTCTCCAGATCCAGAATGATGAGCCACAGCCGCCCCGACAGCTGGTCCCTACGCTGCCACGCGAGCTGGAGCGGATCGTCTTGAAGGCGATGGCCAAGTCCTTGTCGGAGCGGTACATGACCGCGCTGGATATGGCCGAAGACCTGCTTGGGGTTCTGTCTCAAGCCTCTGGAACCAGCTCTGCTCCCTCTGGCCAGATCCCTTCCAAAGATCTCCCGGCTCCCACTCCCACGGCGCTGTCCAGCCACGGCTCCACGGCACCTCCGGGGTCTCTGTCCACTCAGGAGAGCGAGGGGGGGCACCCACTTGTCGACAGGCAGCGGTCAGCGGACATCACGTCCCATCGAGGAGTTTTGCAGCCCCCCTCCACTGGCTCATATTCGGGTACTCCCGGTGCGAGCAATTCCTCAGCACTGAATCCACCGTCCGTGGGTGGTTCGACGATTCGGCGGGTGCGTGAAGCGGAACGCCGTCGAATTACCGTACTCGACTGTGGCTGCGATGTGTTTCTCTCTGCCGAGATTCAGGAATCGCTCGGTCCCGAGGAACAAGGGGATCTCCTCCTTCAGTTTCAGGACTTGTGCCGCACGGTCATCGCCATGTTCGAAGGGAGCGTCATTCAAACGACGGACGACGGAGTGATGGCCTGCTTTGGCTATCCCGTGGCGGTCGAGGATGCGACGCTGCGGGCCGTTCGGGCGGGGCTGAAACTGCTCGAAATGATGAGTGCGCTCAATCAGAAGCTCCGTCAGACACAGCGGGTCTCGCTGTCCACGAGTCTCGCGGCACACAGCGATCTGGCCGTGGTCGAAGACAAGGGAGAAGGCGAACAGATCTCGATCGTCGGCCAAGTCCGCAATGTCGCTTCCCAACTCGGCGACATGGCCGATGTCGGAGATCTCGTGATCAGCGAGGACACCTACCGACTGGCTCGCGGTTACTTCGACTGTGAGAGTCTCGGCCAGCAGCGATTCAAAGGAATCGGAGAAAAAGGCGTCTACCGAGTCCGTTCCGAACGCCGTGCCCACAGCCGCATCGATGTGGCCGAGTCCAGCGGGCTGACCCCGCTGGTCGGGCGCGACCAGGAAGTCGGCCTGCTGGAAGACCGTTGGGCCAAGGCAACGGACGGCATCGGGCAAGTGGTCTTACTGATCGGCGATCCGGGACTCGGAAAATCCCGACTGGTGCAAGTCTTGAAAGAGCATGTGTCCCACGATCCCCAATCTGGTCACAAGCCCGGCACCACCTCTCTCAGCGACAGCTTGCGAGTCGGTGACAGCAGCCACCTCAGTGATAGCAGTACCGTTCACAAGATCATGGGAGACAGCAGTTTCCTCGGCAAAATGGGCGGGACAGTCGCCATCATCGAATGGCGAGCCGCCCAGCACCATCAGAACAGCAGCTTGCGGCCCGTGATTACGGGCTTTGAGCGGCTGTTGGGGTTGGCCCGTCTCGATTCACCGGACAAGAAACTCGACAAGCTCGTCTCGCATCTCAAGAAGTTGAAGCTCGATGGTCCGGAGGAGATCGCCCTCTTGGCCTCGCTGTTGTCGATTTCGGCAAATGGTCGCGTGATGGAGTTGAAGCTGGTTCCCGACAAGCAGAAGGAGAAGACTCTCGATCTGCTGCTGGATTGCATGCGGGCTCTGGCGGAACACCAGCCACTGCTGTTCATTGTGGAAGACCTGCACTGGCTCGACCCGACCACGCTGGAGTTCATCCAGCGAGTGGTCGAGGAGACGGCCAATGATCCGATTCTCACGCTGTTGACCTCCCGACCGGAGTTCGTCGTTCCCTGGACGAATCTGGCGTACCAGACGCAGATCTCCCTGAGTCGACTCAGCCGTCGTCAGATTGAAGAGATGATCCACGTGCGGGCCGGTGTTCCGGTCCCGCAGCGAGTTCTCGATTTGATCATTGAGCGGACCGACGGCGTGCCTCTGTTTGTCGAAGAGTTCACGGCCATGATGGTCGAGTCCGGTGCCTTGCAACAAATCCCGGAGGACGGGTCGAGTGTCAAGACGCAGGCGATCTTGCACGAAATCCCCGACTCGCTTCAGGATCTGCTGATGGCGCGGTTGCACCGGCTCGACTGCAATTTGGATGTCGTGCAGTTGAGTGCCTCGATCGGTCGCGAGTTCTCGTATGAAGTCCTGCAAGCCGCCTCAGTACTTGAGGAGTCGAAGCTGCAACAGGAACTGAGCAAGCTCGTGAAAGCGGAGATCCTGCAACAGCGCGGGCGGGGGTCGCGACTGACCTATTCCTTCAAGCACGCCTTGCTCCAGGACGCGGCCTGGCAGTCGATGCTGAAGAAGAAGCGGCAACAGTTCCATCAGCGCATCGGCGAGGCGATCGAACAGAAGTTTCCCGACATCTGCTCCGAGACTCCCGAAGTTCTGGCCCAGCATTTCACCGAAGCGGGACTACCGGAGAAGGCCATCGAATTCTGGGACCGGGCGTCGGTACGCTCCCTCAAACGCAGTGCCCATCGTGAGGCCATCGAGCAGCTCACCCGCGGCATTGAGCTGCTTCGTTCTCTTCCAGAGGATCGCCATCACGCAGAGCTGGAAGTCGATTTTCATGTGCGGCTCGGTGTCTCTTTGCAATCGACCAAGGGGTACAGCGCCCCCGAGGTCGAAACGAATTACGAACGGGCTCACGAGTTGTGCGATCAGCTGGGTGACGCCGAAAAGGCGTTCCCGGTGCTGTATGGCCTGTTCCGCTATTTCATGCTGAGGGCGAATTATGCCAAGTCGCGCGAGTTGGCTACCCAACTCGTCGATATTGCCGAAGCCACTCAGAAGCCCAGCCACCTGGTCGCAGCGCACCGGGCCATGGGAGGACCACTCGTCTATCTCGGAGAGCATGAAGCGGCGCTGAAGCATTTTGATCGCGTTCTCTCGATAGAGGTGACATCGGAACTGCGCGACTCGTACCACTATGAGGTCGTTGATCCGTGGATTGTGTCGCGGTCGTACATGGCCTGGGCACTGTGGCTCCTGGGTTACCCAGATCAGGCTCGCAAGCACGCCGAATGGGCTGTCGCTGAGGCGGAACGGCTGGAACATCCTTTCAGCATCGCGTTGTCTCTCAGCTTCTCTCAGTGGTTCCACCAGTTCTGCGGCGATGTCGACCGAACTCGCGAGGTCGCCGACCGCTCGCTCCTCCTCTCCCGCGAGCAGAACTTTGCCTTTTGGATCGGCTGGTGCCAGGTGCTGCGAGGTTGGTGTATCTCCCCGAAGGGAGACCCGCAAGCGGGGTTGGCCGAGGTGCAGCGTGGCTTGATCGCGTGGCTGTCGGTGGGGTCACGGCTGGGCCTGCACTACTTCCACGCGTTGGAGGCGGAAGCCTGTCTCGCGGGGGGAGCGTTTGACGAGGGACTGCGGGCAATCGCAGAAGCCCAGGCTTTCGCAGTGCAGACCGGCGAAGGCTTCTGGCGCTCCGAACTCCCTCGCATCCGAGGAGTGTTGTTGCTCCGTCGCGATGGGATTCACAACTTAGCGACCGTTAAAGAAGCCGAGATCTGCTTCCAATCCGCACTCGTCCAGGCCGGTCAACAACACGCCAAGTCACTCGAACTCCGTGCGGCCATGAGTCTGGCCCGGTTGTGGAAATCTCAAGGTCGCATCCATGATGCTCACGATTTACTGGCTCCCGTCTATGAATGGTTTACCGAGGGATTCAACACGCGCGACCTCGTGGATGCCAAGACATTGCTGTCGCAACTGTCGTAATGGATGCGTGTCCCGTGTAGGATGCCCGCGAGGTCAGTGGTCAGTTCTCAGTTTTCAGTCAGAGAGCTGTTTCGTTGCTTGGCCATTCGGCTGACAACTGATGACTGACAACTGATGACTGACAACTGAGAACTCAACACCATCACCCAACCTCCGAATCGAGGCCCTGATGTCCGACACCTTTGATTACATTATCGTCGGAGCCGGTTCCGCAGGCTGCGTGGTCGCGGCCCGATTGTCGGAGAATGAGAACGTCAACGTCCTGCTCCTCGAAGGCGGCGGACCGGACGATCATCCCGATGTCAAAGACCCCAGCCGCTGGCCCTACTTGCTGCACGGGCCTCTCGACTGGGGCTGGATGACTGCCCCACTCCGTAGCTGCTTCAATCGCGTCGATCATGTGCCGCGCGGGAAGATGCTGGGAGGCTGTCATAGCCACAATGCGAACGCCTGGGTGCGCGGGCATCACTCCGACTTTGACAGCTGGGCCTACAGTGGGTGCGTCGGCTGGAGTTGGGCCGAGGTTTCGGCGCTGTACCGGAAGATTGAAGACTGGCAAGGACCGGCCAGCCCCTTGCGAGGCCGGGGCGGACCGATCCATGTGTCGCCTCCGGTCGATCCGAATCTGATAGCAGCGGCCTTCATCGAAGGCGGTCGATCGGTCGGCCTCCCGGTGCTGGATGACATCAACGGACCCGACATGCTCGGGATTGGCTACTTCAACTTTACGGTCAAGGACGGTCAGCGGTTTAGCGTCGTCGATGGGTATCTCCGCCCGGCCATGACGCGGCCCAACCTCACCGTGGTGACGCACGCCGAGACCGACCGCGTTTTGCTGAGTGGTTCGCGCTGCACGGGGGTCCAGTACCGCCATCAGGGCCAAGTGAAGACCGCCCATGCGAAGAGTGAAGTGATCCTGAGTGCAGGAGTGATTGGTTCGCCACGCATCCTGATGCTGTCCGGTATTGGCCCCGAGAGGGATCTGCAATCGCTCGGCATTCCGGTCGCCCACGACCTCAAGGGAGTCGGTCGTAACCTTCAGGACCACCCGCTGTTGGCCGGGCTGGTCTACGAGTGCAAAGGCCCCCTGCCCCCGGTCCGCAACAACGGGGCCGAGAGTACGCTATGGGGGAAATCCGATTCGCGTCTGCTCGGGCCGGACATCCAGCCGGTGTTCATCGAGTTCCCGCTGGCCTCCCCCGAACTCGCCTCGCGCTTGCCGCACGATCAGTGCTACACGATCAGCCCCAGTGTGGTTCGCCCCGCCTCGCGCGGCACAGTCAAGCTGACGAGTGCCGACCCAACCGCAGCCCCGATCATCGATGTCAACTTTATGTCCCGAGACGCCGACATCACGGCCATGCTGGCGGCTGTGGATCTCTGCCGGAACATCGGAGCGAGCGACGCATTCGCACCGTTCCGCGCTCGCGAGGTCATGCCCGGACCGCTGAGCCGCAAAGAGATGATCGACTTCATCCGCAACAGCGTCTCGACCTACTTCCACCCGACCAGCACCTGCAAGATGGGCACCAGCCCCATGTGCGTCGTCGATCCCCAGTTGAGGGTCCACGGGATCGAGGGTCTGCGGATCGCCGATGCTTCGATCATGCCGAACATCACGACGGGTAACACCAATGCCCCGTCAGTGATGATTGGCGAGAAGGCGGCGGAACTCCTTCAGCCTTGAATGGTGGCTGTCGTCTCTTCATCCCAGACATCGGTCAAAGACAGTGTTCGAGGTTCCAGAGAGCCCCGGCTCCTGGAACCGATGGCATGAAGTGTGAGAATGACTCACGCGAAGGCGCGGAGACGCCAAGGAGAAGAACCTCTTTCTGCTTCGCGTCTCCGCGCCTTCGCGTGAGGCCCCCTTTCACTTCCGCTCGGACAGCAGAAGACTTCCGGGTCGATTGGCCGAGACGCCCCCCGGCACCGACGATCGAGAGGCACGCATGTGGCTGTCTGTCGAACGTTGCGAATTGACATTGGCGATCCAGTTCGTCAGCATCACATAGTATTGGGGGACACACATCCCCCGTCGCGAGGCTCGATGGTTCTAAACAAGGTGACATGATGAGCAATAATTCCGTCTCGTTTCCGATCGGAACTCAGGCATTTTTGGCCCCGCTCTTTGCTTACGATCCCACCAGCAAAAAGTCACTGGCCGAATGTATTGCACATTCGATCAACCAGACACTCTTAAGAGACAATTACTTCGGTGCTTGGGCTCGAGTCTCGGCTGCGGGGGATCCCACGGTTTCGGCAACCGTCTTTTCGGTCAACATCTCCGTGCCTTTAGCGACGGCTGATCTCACGAGCTACAATCTATCGATCCCGGCGTTTTTCCAAGCGGTCAGTACCGCTCTCGGGATTTACAATGCCCAGACAGGGCTCCCGTCGACCGTCCAGTTTCTGCCTCCGTTTGGTCTGGCGATGCAGCAGTCCACGTCGGTCCAGCTGTTGCACTACCCCCCCCTGACCACACTGGACTACATGGATTATCTCTATTCCGCGACGAATCGGCGGTGGGAGAATTTGCTGGCCGACAATGGATATCCGGGGAATTTGAACACACTCAATGAGACGATTGTAGACCTCGTTCCCATCGCAGCTGATGGCGGTCCCGCTGGAAACGCGGCGATCGCTACGGCCCAAACGGCGTTTACGAAGACGTACGTGCCACAAATGCTGAATGTGTTTCTCCGATCGAACTCCAATAACACAGCCACGATTCCGGTGGTCGCATACGGAGGTCAAGTGTTAAAGTACCTCCTCACATTGAAACTCAAAGATTTGAATCCCGCCAATACGAAACCGGGACCGTTGTCGCTCTTTATGGTTCCCTGGATGACCGGAGGCCCCCCGACGCCGGTGCTGTATGCGAACCACCCCGCGCAATTCATGTATTATCCTGATACGTCGCTTATGAAGCCTCCGCCGAGTTCCCCAGTTGCGGCATACAAGGCCATCCTCGTCCAAGATCTCACGGCAGCCGGGTGGCAGTCTCTGATGTCGCAGAATCCGAATTTGGACGCGCTGGAGACTCTGCAGAGTCAGATCGCGTCTTGGGCGGCTCAGCCAACTCTGGTGGATTCCATCTTCGCCGAGCAAATTGCCGAGTTCACCAACCAGCCAGCCCCCAGCAGCAAAAACAAGACCGCCGCAAAGGCGAAGCCCAAAGCCAGGCCAGCCTTGTCTGTCAACCGCGAAAGCTGAGAACGATTGTTGGCCACCCGTTCCAGTGGGAGCAGAGTACCAACTCGTGTTCGCCGTCGAGCTTGCTCGACGTGTCACCGCAAACGGGCATAGGGGCTCGTTTTTCAGCAATTCTGGCCGGTCCGATGGCTGGTGAAAGCCGCTGGAAGTGTTTCGCCCCGCCGGAATGTGCAAGGGAAAACTCTCCCAACTTACCCGATCGGAGTCCGAGGAGACTCCATTGAACGCGTCAGAACCAATCAGCTGACCGCCTCTCCATTCGTCATCCATAGCTGTCGATGTCATAGATCGATGGCCGTGCGAGTTCCTACATCCACTGCCGGTGTGTTCGGTGCATGCTCGGTCTCAGTAAGTGGAATGAACTCGAGAAGGATGTCACGATGACTCGTTCATTGCTGATCGCAGTCCTCCTGATTGCGGTGGTGCCTCAATTCACGCAGGCTCAGCAGGAAACCAGCCACTACCCACCCGGTGCGGAAGGCCTCAAGGCCGCTTCACTCCCCGGGCCAGGGACGTACTTGAAGTGGTACAACGTGGTTTACGCAGCAAACACGCTGAAAGACGGCAACGGCAAGGATGTCCCTGCCGACCTCAATGTCAATGTTTTCGCCACCGTGCCGCGTTTCATCTGGATGACCGAGGAGAAATTTCTCGGTGCCGACTACGGGATGGATGTCGCGGTCCCGTTCGTCAACGTGGACCTGAAGGTCGGAGCCCTGGGGATTTCGGATTCGACGTTCGGCCTGGGCGATGTGCTGTATGAACCGATCGTGTTAGGCTGGCATTTTGACCAGATCGATATTGGTGCAGCAGCGGGCATCTGGATGCCGACCGGAGATTTCGACGCGACGAGCCCCGTCAATTCCGGCAAGGGATTCTACACGGGGATGTTTACGCTCGGGTCGACTGTGTACTTCGATGAAGAAAAAACGTGGCACCTCTCTGCGCTGAGCCGGTACGAAACCAACAGCCAGAAGCACGGGATCAACATCCGGCCCGGCGACGACTTTCATATCGAATGGGGATTCGGCAAGAACCTGACCCCGGCCTGGAACATCGGTGTGACGGCTTATACGCACTGGCAAGTCACCAACGACAAAGGCTCCGCGGTGACGTATGACGCCAGCGTCCGCGATCGATTCTTTTCGGTCGGCCCGGAAGTCGTCTATTTCCATGAGCCTGCCAAGATGTTTTTCTCGACTCGTTATCAACGAGAGTTCGGCGCGCTCGACCGGACGGAGGGCCACAATATTGTGGTTTCGCTCGTCAAGATATTCTGACATCTGATTGGAAACCCGACGATCTGTCCAACACAAGCGCTCTCACCCCAGATTCTGCGGGGGAGTTGACTCGCTTACCACATGTCCCGCCGCCTCCACGAATCCAGAACAATCGACCGGAGATGAGTCTCCTGAATGTTCCCCGCAGTCTTCGGTAAGCACAGGATCTCTTCCAGGATGCCGGGGCGAGATTGAGGGGGACGAGGATCTGCGCCAGCCGGGGCGTCTTTCACATTTAGACACCGCCCCGTTGCACTCTGCGTCGTTCAGCGAGACCCGACCAGCTCCAGCTTCAAGGATTGGCTCTCCGACTGCGACTGATTGTGGCCCGTGTTCCCTTCGGTTCCAATCCCTTCACAAACTCCCTCGCCAGTTGGATCCAGCTCTTGAGATTAGCCTCAGCTGCGATACCTGCGGGGGAGATGATCACCCAGCCTTTCATGGGCCGACCGGTGATGTCCATCGGGCGGACGTGCGGCTGAGCCAAGGCGGCGACTCCTATTTCCGGGCCGAGCCGAGCGACCAGTCCGTCGACCCAAATGCCGACCAGCATGTTCCCCCGGAGTAGGAAGCAGACGCCGCCGAACATCTTCTTCTCCGTGATGCCCGGCTGACGTTTTAAGACGGCGCGGATACGCTCCGCCAGAAGAGTGCTGTAGGCCATCAGGCGGTCCTTGAAAATGGTGCGACGAAGACACCGAGATAATATCACAGAGCAGTCGTTCAGAGTCACGTCCGCCGCAGGGGCACGTTACGATCCCCGCATGACAGAAGTCGACTACATCATCGTGGGGCAAGGACTCGCCGGGACGTGCCTGGCCTGGGAACTGCTGGCTCTCGGGGCGAGTGTACTCGTGATCGATCGCGACGCCGCCGTCACTTCCTCGCGGATCGCAGCTGGGTTGATCACTCCCGTGACGGGACAGCGGCTGGTCAAGTCGTGGCGGTTCGAGGAGCTGCGCGCGGCAGCTTGGGAGTTCTATCGCCGGATCGAGAGTGAACTGGGGTGTTCG